>NZ_JBFBAA010000040.1:0-97101 GCF_040682035.1 Actinoplanes sp. NPDC051470 | reverse complement strand
GCGGCGGCGAACGCGGCGCCCGCCGTGCCGGCCGCGTCGGCGGTCCCGGCGGCCTGGCTGGCCGCCGCCTGGGCCGCGGTGGCGCTGGTCAGGGCGGCCCGGCCGGCGGCGACCTCGGCCTCGACCTCCATGATCAGGGCGTCCGCCGACTTGCGCGCGGCGTCATGGTCGGCGACGGCCTGGTGCACGGCCGCGATCAGCAGCTCGGCCTGGTCGACGGCCTGCTCGGCCGCGCGCACGGCGAGCGCGGCCTCGGCCCGGCCCCCGCCCGGCGCCGTATCGCTCCCGCCCGCGACCACGGTCTCGTTTCCGGCGGCCGGCTCGTTTGCGGCGGCCGGGTCGCTGTCGAGCGCGGTGTGGGCCCGGGTCAGGGCCGTCGCCGCGAACGCCAAGCTCTCGGCGGCCTGGTCGACGTTGGTGCTGACGGCGGTCACGGCCGGCCCGGCGTACCGGGAAGTCAGGGTTTGCCGGGCCGTCGTCGCGGCCGGCAGCGTCGTGGCGACCTCGGCCCGGCGCCGCTCCACCTCGGCCGCCACCTCCGCCGCGCGTCCCTCCAGGTCACGCAGCTCGTCGAAGGCCTCCGACTCGGCGTCCAGGCGGGCGTCGGCGTCCCGGCAGCGCTTGATGATCTCGTTGAGCGTGCGCCGCCGGGTGACCAGGTCGGGGCCGGGCGACTCGTCCAGCGTCATCCGCAGCCGGAACGCCTCGGCCACGTCCTGCCGGGAGGCCTCCAACGCCGCCCGGAACCGCTCGGTCGCCTCCGGACCGTACTGGCCGGTGGCCATCTGCAGCTCGCGCTCGCTCGCCCGCAGGTCGTCGTCCAGCTCGAGGAGCAGCGCGTTCGCCTCGGTGGTGAGGTCTTCCACGGTCGGCCCGGCCGGCGCCTCGGGTTGCGCGGACTGCGGCCGGTCGGCCACCGCGGCCCGCCGCCGGCGGATCACCACCCAGGCGATCGCCCCGCCCAGCACCAGGACGAACACGATCAGCACCCAGATCAGCGTCGTCGACCCGGACGACGTGGCCGCCTCGCGGTAGCCGTCCGCGGCGGCGACCACCGCGCCGGACCAGTCGCCGCGGCTCAGGGCGGGCTCGATCTTCCCGGTCGCCACGTCGTCGAGCTCGGCGTCGGTGATGCGGGCGTCGGCGGGGAACGAGACCTGATAGTTCCGGTCGGCGGTCGCCACCGCGAGCAGCGCGTCCCGATCGCCGAGGTCGCTCAGCCGCACCGTCTCGTCGGTCCAGTCCTCGGCCGGCGTGCCGTCGAAGGACTCGACGAACACCACGAACAGCTGGATGCCGGTGTCGGTCTGGAGCCGGGCCAGCGCCGCGTCGGCCGTGGCGCGTTCGCCGCCCAGCGCCCCGGCCCGGTCGACCACCTGGGTGGCGAGCCGGAAGGGCTGGTCGGCCTGCGCGGGCGCGGGCGGCAACAGCACGGCGGCCAGCGCCACCAGGGCCAGCAGTCCGCGCCGGAACGTCTGAGTCACCAGCTCAACCTAAGGCCTGCCCCATCACCCGGCCAGGGCTGCGGCGTGGCCCAGAGCGCGCCTGACGGCAGCCGCGGGACGCCGACATACAACACCGGTATGACGGCGTTCCGCGGCCGACGTCAGCCACACTCTGGACCTCGCCTCGCACTTGGCCGGGTGATGGGGCAGGCCTTGGATGGGCCCACAGATCGACGCGAAGCCCCTGTGGATAACTCGGGACCCATGCGCGATCCGTGATTGGATTCAAGCGCCGGTTCCGAAGGAAAGGTGGTTCGTCGTGAGTCAGCAGGTTAAGGGTGTCATCTCCCGGGCCAAGGGCGCGCCGGTCGAGGTGACCACGATCGTCGTGCCCGACCCCGGTCCCGGCGAGGCGGTGGTCAAGGTGCAGGCGTGCGGCGTCTGCCACACCGACCTGCACTATCGCGAGGGCGGCATCAACGACGACTATCCGTTCCTGCTCGGCCACGAGGCGGCGGGCATCGTCGAGTCGATCGGCGAGGGCGTGACCGACGTCGAGCCGGGCGACTTCGTGGTGCTCAACTGGCGTGCCGTCTGCGGCACCTGCCGGGCCTGCGCCAAGGGCAAGCCGTGGTACTGCTTCAACACCCACAACGCGAAGCAGAAGATGACCCTGGAAGACGGCACCGAGCTGTCGCCGGCCCTGGGGATCGGCGCGTTCGTCGAGAAGACGCTGGTCCACGCGGGCCAGTGCACCAAGGTCGACCCGAAGGCGCGCCCGGCGGCGGTGGGCCTGCTCGGCTGCGGCGTGATGGCCGGCATCGGCGCGGCGATCAACACCGGCGGCGTGGGCCGTGGCGACTCGATCGCGGTGATCGGCTGCGGCGGCGTGGGCGACGGCGCGATCGTCGGCGCGGCGCTGGCCGGCGCCACCACGATCATCGCCGTCGACACCGACGACCAGAAGCTGGAGTGGGCGCGCAAGTTCGGCGCCACCCACACGATCAACGCCAAGGGCGCCGACGTGGTGGCCGAGGTGCAGAAGCTGACCGGCGGCTTCGGCGCCGACGTGGTGGTCGATGCGGTGGGCCGGCCCGAGACCTACAAGCAGGCGTTCTATGCCCGCGACCTGGCCGGAACCGTGGTCCTGGTGGGCGTACCGACGCCCGAGATGACCATCGAGCTGCCCCTGCTCGACGTGTTCGGGCGCGGCGGGGCGTTGAAGAGCAGCTGGTACGGCGACTGCCTGCCGACCCGCGACTTCCCGATGATCACCGAGCTCTACCTGCAGGGCCGGGTCGACCTGGACGCGTTCGTGACCGAGGAGATCCGGCTCGACCAGGTCGAGGACGCCTTCGGCAAGATGCACCAGGGCGGCGTGCTCCGCTCGGTGGTGATCTTCTGATGCGGGTCGACCACGGCGTCACCAACGGGACGTTCTCGCTCGACGGGCACACGTTCGAGGTGGACAACAACGTCTGGGTGGTCGGCGACGACGACACCTGTGTGGTGATCGACGCTCCCCACGACATCGACGGGATCCTGAGCGTGGTCGGCGGCCGGCGGGTCACGGCGATCCTGCTGACCCACGCCCATGACGATCACGTACGGGTGGCGCCCCGGCTCGCCGAGGCCACCGGGGCGCCGCTGCACCTGCACCCGGCCGAGGAACCGCTGTGGAAGCTGACCCATCCCGACCGCCCGATGCCCGAGCCGCTGGCCGACGGGCAGGAGATCGCCGGCCTGACCGTGCTCCACACGCCGGGTCACAGCCCGGGGTCGGTCTGCTTCTACGCGCCCGACCTGGGCTGTGTGTTCACCGGGGACACGCTGTTCCACGGCGGACCGGGCGCGACCGGGCGGTCGTACAGCGACTACGACACCATCGTGACGTCGATCCGCGAGCGGCTGCTCACCCTGCCGACCGCGACCGTGGTCCACACGGGCCACGGCCGCGACACGTTGATCGCCAACGAGACGGTCTGATCGTCAGGCGGCCGCCGCGTACGCCCGCACCGACTTGTCGGCCAGCAGGTCGAGGGTGAGCGCGGCGGTCCAGCTGAACTGGCCCGCCCCGATGCCCTCGCCGGTGTTGGGGTGGAAGTACTCGTAGTGCCCCGACCGGTGCACCAGGCGCAACATCGAGGTGCGCAGGTCCTCGGCCTCGTCGGCGAAGCCGTGCCGGGCCAGGCCACGGCGCAGCAGCCAGTTCACGTTGATCCAGATCGGCCCGCGCCAGTACCGCAGCGGGTCGAAGCCGGGCGCCGTGCGGTCGTAGCTCGGCACCGGCAACGTGGTCTCGCCGGGCAGCCCGAACCGGGCCGACCGGGCCTCGGCCAGGATCGCCTTGGCGTACTCGGACGGCAGGCCGGGCAGGATCAGCGGCAGCAGCCCGGTCACGCAGTGGGCGGGGCTGAGCGTCCCCGTACGCACGTCATGGGCCTTGAAGGTCTGCGCGCTCGGGTCCCAGAGCCGGTCCACGATCGCCGCGGTGATCGCCCGAGCTCGGGCCTTGTGCACCCCGGGGTCGGCGCCGACCACCTTGGCGATCTTGGCCAGCGCCACCTCGGCCGCGCCCAGGATCGAGTTGAAGCCCGGGCACTCGACCACGAAGTCGTGCCGCCGGGCCAGCTCGTGATCCGAGTAGCCGGACTCCTTGTAGGCCACCACGAGATGCATGTAGCGGGCGTAGTCGAGGTGGGTCGGCCGGTGTGTGGCGTCGGCGACATCGAGGTCACGGCGGTGGAAACGGCGGAGCAGGTCGAGGTCGGCCGGCACGCGTGACATCGCGGAGTCCCAGGCCGGGCTGTTGTCCACGCCCGACTCCCACGGGTGGACCAGGCTGGCCAGCCCGCCGCCGCCCGCGTCCCGCCGGGCGGTCAGGTATTCCTGCTGCCGGACCAGGCGCGGGTAGAGCCAGGCCAGTTCCTCGGTGGCCTGCTGGGCACAGGCCGCGCCGTGTGACGTGGAGCGGCGGTAGACCTCCCACGCCGCGATCGCGTGCATCGGCGGCTGGACCAGGCTGGTGCTCCCGCGCGCGGGCCGGCTGGCGTAGGCCGGCACGTCCCAGAAGCTCGGGCCGGGGAAGTAGTCACCCTCGGGCACGGCGGGGTCGAAGACGATGTGGGGCACGCGGCCGTCCGGCCACTGCGCCTCGAAGAGGCTGCGCAGGTCGCGCCAGGCGCGGGCCGGGTTGTAGTAGGCGAGTCCGATCGCGATGAAGGCGGCGTCCCAGCTCCACTGGTGTGGGTAGAGGAGGCGGGACGGGACCATGTGGTCGTTCGACCAATTGGCATCGAGAACGTGGACGGCGGATTTCCAGAGTTCGGCAGACATCACGTTGTTCACTGGTCGGGTCGTCGGGCTGGCTGTAGCTAGATGCATCTCAACATAGACCCTTCCCGCCGTAACATCGTCGTCATTCCCTTGTCATCGGCTGGTCATACCTCGGCTGCAGAGAAATACCGGCCCGGGTCAGGGGGAGATCAACAACCAGTCCCGGCTTCGCCGGCCGGGGAGGTACACGGAATCGAGGCGTTTCGCCACCACGCCGGGGAGCCCTTGAGTCGTGGCCGCGTCCAGCGCGAACGCGCCGCCGCCCGGGAAGAACGGCGGCGTCTGCCAGTGGTCGCCGGCCACACCCAGATCCTCGAGCAGTTCCCGTCGCTGGGCGTAGCCGACCGCCTCGACCGTGCTGTGGCCCTCCAGCCAGAGCAGGTCGTACGCCAGGAACTGCACCGGCGCCCGCTCGGACTGACGCTTCGCCGCGCCGGCGTCCTTGGGTTCGGTCCGCTTGGCCAGCAGCGCCGTCGACGGCGTGGTCCCGTCGAACGCCACGATCTCGCCGTCCAGCACGGCCTCGGTGGGCGCCATCGCATCGCCGAGCGGGCGCAGCTCCGGGTACCAGGCCGTGACGTCGGTCGCGCGGTCGTCGAGCAGCTTGAGCCGGCCGCCGGAGACGAACGCGATCGTGCGCCGCCCGGCCCAGCTCAGCTCGTACCCCCAGGCCTCGTCGTCGGGTGGAAGCCCGGCCCGCCGCGTGGCCGTCATCGGCGCGATCACCTCGGGCATGCTCTCCCAGCCGGGCTCCGGCGGATCCATCCGCCGGACCATCCAGTCCTTGCCGCCGGTCTGGAAGAAGACGTAGCGCCCCGCGGTGCGGTCGCCGTGGAACGTGACGCTTATCTCGTCCGAGCGCCATTTGTCGGTTTCGTAGGTGCCGGTGTCGTGGATGAGCATCCGGCCGCCGCCGTACTCGCCGGCCGGGATCTCGCCGTGGAAATCGAGGTACTCGAGCGGGTGGTCCTCGGTGTGTTTGGCCAGGTTGTTGCGCTTCTGGTCGCGGGGGAGGCCGCGCGGGACGGCGAACGAGACGAGGACGCCGTCGCGTTCCAGCCGGACGTCCCAGTGCAGGGCGCGGGCGTGGTGCTGCTGGATGACGAAGCGGTTCTCGAGGGCCTTGGCCTCGGGTTTCGCCTCAGGAACCGGTTCCGGGGTGCGCTTGGCATCCCGCTTGCGGCGGTATTCGTCGAGGCGGTCGCTCACGGTGGTGATTGTCCCGCGCGCCGCGCCGCGGAGGAAATTGTCGTACGTGTGTGCCAGGGTCAGGTCATGTACTCGGAACGACCCGCCGACGGTCTGCCACAGGTGATCGCCTGGCGCTCGCTCAGGCCGCCGGGTGGTCGCCAGACGCGGGTGCTGCCCGACGGCTGCATGGACCTGATCTGGCACGAGGGCGAGGTGTTCATCGCCGGGCCCGACACCGCCGTGCAACATCATCCTGCCCGCGTCCCGGGCCAGACCTTCGGGCTGCGGTTCGCGGCGGGTACGGGTCCCCAGGTGGTGGGCGTGCCGGCCGACGAGTTCACCGACCGGCAGGTCCCGCTCGACCAGGTCTGGTCGCCGGCCGAGGTGCGCCGCGTCGCCGAGTCCCCGACGCCCGATGAGGCTCTCCGCGCGGTCGCCATGGCCCGCTGGCGGCCGCCCGACCCGGCGTTGGTCGAGGTCGCGGCGCGGGCGCGGGCCGGGTGGCCGGTCGACGCGATCGCCGAGCGACTCGACCTCAGCGCGCGACATCTGCAGCGCCGGGTCAAGACCGCCTTCGGGTACGGGCCCAAGATGCTGACCCGCATCCTGCGCATGCAGCGGGCGCTCGCGCTGGCCCGCGACGGCATGCCGTTCGCCTCGGTGGCGGCGCTGGCCGGCTATGCCGATCAGGCCCACCTGTCGCGTGATGTCCGGGCGCTGGCCGGCGTGCCGCTACGCTCGCTGGTCACGTGACCCGCGGCTTCGCCTGAGCCGCGGCTCACCCTGATCCATGGCTCACCCTGATCTGTGGCTCACCTGGTCCAGGCGAAAAGGTCGACGATCCGGCCGTCCGGGTCGGTGATCTGGGCGTACCGCTGGCCCCAGGGTGCGTCCCACGGTTCTTTGTGGCTGGCGTAACCGGCCTTGACCAGGTCGGTGTGCACGGTGTCCACCTCGGCCGCGGTGTCACAGAGGAAGGCCAGGCCGCCGGCGCCCTCGGGCATCGGCGTCCACTCGGGATCGAGTTCCTTCAGAGAGGCGTACGAGTCGAACATCAGCCGGATGCCGCCGGGCAGAACCGCCTCGGCGTGCGGGCCGGCGTCCTGCTCGGTGGGAATGTCCAGGCCGAGCGCACGGTAGAAGGCCAGGGTCGCCGGCAGGTCCTCGGCGGCCAGGCCGATCGCGTTGAAAGTAGGAGCCATGACCATGACACTACGAACGGTGTCGTCTGTCCGTCTTGAACAAATCGGACGCCGACTTGATCGCGGGTTCCCCGCCCCGGTGGCGGCGGGTAGTGTCTTGGCTCCGACGCGTGTCCATCTCTCCTCGGAGGCGTTGCTCCGATGACCATGCGCATCCTCGTCGTCGGCGCCGGTATCGCCGGTCTAGCCGCGGCCAGGGGCCTGCGGGTGGCCGGCTTCCGGCCCGACGTGGTCGAGGAGCTGCCTGCCTCGATGCTGCCCGGCGCCGGGATCTACCTGCCCGGCAACGCGACCCGGGCGCTGCGTGTGCTCGGTCTCGACGCGCCGCTGCGGCCGCTCGGCGACCTCATCTTCCGGCAGGTCTTCTGCGACTCGACCGGCGGTCAGCTCTTCGAGCTCGACGTCGCGGCGCTGTGGGCCGGCGTGGGCGAGTCCCGGGCCCTGGCCCGGGCCGAACTCCAGCAGGTGCTGCTCACCGGCGTGGGTGGCGAGGTGCGCTACGACACCGCGGTCACCGACCTGCACATCGTCGACGGCGCCGCCAAGGTCGAGTTCTCCAGCGGCCAGATCGCCGAGTACGACCTGGTCATCGGGGCCGACGGGCGGCGCTCCGCGGTCCGGGCCAAGGCCGGTCTGGGCGGGCCGGCGGTGTCCACCGGCCAGATCGTCTACCGCAGCGTGGTCAACGGCGGTCCCCAGCTCAGCGACTGGACCGCCCTGCTGGGCGAGCGGTCGTCGTTCACCGTGATGCCGATGGGCAGCCGGCGGCTGTACTGCTATGCCGACGAGACGCCCGAGCCCGGCACGCCCAACCCGGACGACCCGCGGGCGAGGCTGCGCGAGCTGTTCGCCGGTTTCGGCGGCCCGGTGCCGGCCATCCTCGACGCGGTCGAGAAGGTGCAGGTCGCCCGGACCGACGAGGTGGTGCTCGAGCGCTGGTCACGCGGGCCGGTGGTGCTGGTCGGCGACGCCGCGCACGCCACCGCGCCGACGCTCGCCCAGGGCGCGGCCATGTCGTTCGAGGACGCCGTCGTGCTCGGCGAGGTGCTGCGCGCCACGCCCGACGACATCCCGGCCGCGCTGGCGGCGTTCGAGGAACGCCGGCGGCCCCGGTGCGAGCAGGTACGCACGAAGACCCGGGAACGGGACGAGACCCACGACGTGCCGCCCGCCGAACGTGACCCGATGCTCCGCAGCCGCGGCCAGGCGATCTTCGCTGATCAGTACCGGGAGCTCGTGCAGCCCCTCTGACGGCACGCCGGGGTTTGGTCACCCCGCGCCCGGGAAGACCGGACGGGGGACTATTCTGCCTGCGAGGCACGCCTTTTCCTTCTGGCGTACTGAGAGGGACGAACGAGACACCGGAGGCTATTCGTGACGACCGTCGCGCCTAAGCCGATCGTGACCCGGCCCTGGCCGGTCCGACCCCAGGTCAAGGGTTCGGCGATCGCGCGGATCCTGCGCACGACGGATGCGAAGCAGATCGGGATCATGTACATGATCACGGCCTTCGTGTTCTTCCTGCTGGGCGGCCTGATGGCGCTGCTGATGCGCGCCGAGCTGGCCCGTCCCGGCATGCAGTTCCTGTCCCCTGAGCAGTACAACCAGCTGTTCACCATGCACGGCACGATCATGCTGCTGTTCTTCGCGACGCCGATCGTGTTCGCCTTCGCCAACTTCGTGGTGCCGATCCAGATCGGCGCGCCGGACGTCTCGTTCCCGCGGCTGAACTCGTTCGCGTACTGGCTCTACCTGTTCGGCGGCACCATCGCGATCGGCGGGTTCCTCACGCCGGGCGGCGCGGCCGACTTCGGCTGGTTCGCGTACACACCGCTCAGTGATGGTCTGCACTCGCCGGGCGTCGGCGGCAACATGTGGGTGGTCGGCCTGGCGATCTCCGGCCTCGGCACCATCCTCGGTGGCGTCAACATGATCACCACGATCCTGACGCTGCGCGCCCCCGGCATGACGATGTTCCGGATGCCGATCATGACCTGGAACATCTTCGTGACCAGCCTGCTGGTCGTGCTGGTGTTCCCGTTCCTGGCCGCCGCGCTGTTCGCGCTCGCCGCCGACCGCGTGCTCGGCGCCCAGGTGTTCAACGTCGAGACCGGCGGTCCGATGCTGTGGCAGCACCTCTTCTGGTTCTTCGGCCACCCCGAGGTGTACATCGTGGCGCTGCCGTTCTTCGGCATCATCACCGAGGTCATCCCGGTGTTCAGCCGCAAGCCGGTGTTCGGCTACAAGGGCCTTGTCTCGGCGACCCTGCTGATCGCGGCGCTGTCGATGAGCGTGTGGGCCCACCACATGTTCGTCACCGGCCAGGTGCTGCTGCCGTTCTTCAGCTTCCTGAGCTTCCTCATCGCCGTACCCACCGGCATGAAGTTCTTCGTCTGGATCGGCACCATGTGGCGCGGCCAGATCAGCTTCGAGACCCCGATGCTGTTCGCCATCGGCTTCCTGGTGACGTTCCTCTTCGGTGGCCTGTCGGGCGTGCTGCTCGCCGCCCCGCCGATCGACTTCCACGTGTCCGACTCGTACTTCGTCATCGCGCACTTCCACTACGTGCTGTTCGGCACGATCGTGTTCGCGGTGTTCGCCGGCATCTACTTCTGGTTCCCGAAGATGTTCGGGCGAATGCTCGACGACCGGCTCGGCAAGGTGCATTTCTGGCTGACGTTCATCGGCTTCCACGCCACCTTCCTGGTGCAGCACTGGCTGGGCACCGAGGGCATGCCGCGCCGGTACGCCGACTACCTGCCGTCCGACGGCTTCACGTTCCTGAACACGTTCTCGACGATCGGCTCGTTCGTGCTCGGCGCGTCGACGCTGCCGTTCCTCTACAACGTCTGGAAGTCGTACAAGGTCGGCGAGCTGGTGACCGTCGACGACCCGTGGGGCCACGGCAACTCCCTGGAGTGGGCCACGTCCTGCCCGCCGCCGCTGCGCAACTTCGACCGCATGCCGCGCATCCGCTCGGAGCGCCCCGCATTCGACGCGAAGTTCCCCGAACTGGCCGCCGGCGCCAGCGTGGCCGGCCCACCCGAGGGCGGCTCCCGCCCGCTGACCAGCGAATCCGACGGCGGAGCGACCTACCAGGAAGACCTGGGCAGCAACGTCGGCGAAAAGAAGTAGCGCCCTCCCGATCCCCGATACGGCCCGCCGGCTTCCCGGCGGGTCGTTTCGCGTCACGACCCCCAGCTAGTGGCGGGCGCGCATATGGTCGGCTCGACACGGCGACCTTCAGACGGGGGCAGGACATGGACCGCGATGAGGTGGTCGGCCGACTGGCTGAGGCGGTCGGGTCGGTCACGGTTCCGCACCCGACTCGGGTTGCCATCGACGGGCCGCCCGCCGCCGGCAAGACCACGCTTGCCGACGAGGTGGCCGTCGTGTTGCGCACGCGGGGCCGCGACGTCATCCGCGCGACGATCGACGACTTCCTCTTTCCGCGGGCCCAGCGCTATCCGCGCGGTGAGTACTCGGCCGAAGGCTGCTACTTCGACACCCACGACTACGACGCGCTGAACCGGATGCTGCTCGATCCGCTCGGCCCGATCGGGGATCGACGCGTCCAGGACGCGGTCCACGACCGGGCAACGGATACTGCGATTTCCCCGCCGGTCATGACTGTCGCCGCCGACGCTGTGCTGCTCTTCGACGGGGTCTTCCTCATGCGCCCGGAACTGGTCGACCGGTGGGATCTGCGCGTCTTCGTGTCGACGGCGCTCGAGAAGACCGTGGAACGGGCCGTGATCCGGGAGCGCCGGGTGTCAACCCGGGCCGAGGTCGAGCGGCGCTGGCGTGAGCGTTACATCCCCGCCCAACAGCTCTACTTTGCTGCGGTACGCCCGGCCGATCACGTCGACATCATCGTCCACAACGACGAGCCCCAGCAGCCGGTGTGGGAAACCCGAAGACGCTGACGAGCGGCCGGGGGCCGATTCAGGGGCGGAGGGCGTTGAGGAAGGTGTCCAGGTTGGCGGCCAGATTGTGCAGGTGGGCCAGGGCGCTGGTCACCTCGGCGGCGCCCAGAGGGGTGTCGGGGCGGCGGGTGGCGTTGTAGTCGAGCCAGCCGCCCAGGCCGCCGATCCAGCCGGCGAAGACCCAGGGCTCGGCGGGGATCTCGGCGCCGGTCGCGTCGAGGTAGGCGCGGATGATTCGGGTGAAGCGGGGCGGGTCCACGTGCGACCAGTCCAGGGCGAAGCCGACGGCCTCGTGGGCCAGGGCGATCGGGCCGGCCGCGTCCCAGTCGACGGCCAGCAGGGCGCCCTCGGGGGTCAGCAGGGTGTTGGGCTGGTCCAGGTCGCGGTGGCTTGACGATCATTCGCTTGACCGCGAAAGCGCCGTCGGCGGTGACCACCCGCCAGAGCTCGTTGGAGAGCCCGCCGGTCACCTGTTCGGGCTCGCCGGTCAGCCGGCCCAGCCCGAACGCCTCCGCCACCCGCTCGATCGCCACCTCCCGATCCTCGCCCGTCCGACGCCCGCCATTCAGGCCCTTTTCCCGTCACGCTCGATCAGCTGCAGCCGGTGGTCGGCTCGCTCGGCCGCCCGGCAACCACGGTCGTGGGCCTACACCTGCCTGGCGCACCAGTGCCCCGGTCCAGTCCCGTGGAAGCGCCCGCCCCGACCTGAAGGACGCGCGGCGCGGCGCGGCGGGGCTTAGCGCAGCGGGGCGGTTTCGGCGGGCGAGGCCGGGTCTGGCGTGACGGGAGGGCCGGAGGCGGAAGGCTCGGCGGCGGCAGGGTCGGCGGCGGGAGGGGCGGCGGCGGGAGAGTCGGCGGCGGAAGGGTCCGCGGCGGTCGGGTCCGCGGCGGAAGGGGGCGGAGTGGGGGCGGGGGAGAGTGGCTCGGCGGCGGCGGTTCGGCGGCGGCGGCGTTCGGCGGGGAGGACGGCCAAGGCCACCACGACGCCGATGGCGCCGACGGCGGCGAAGCCCCACGGTGGGGACTGCCAGTCCATGACCACGCCGGCCAGGGGAGCGCCCAGGGCCACGCCGACCGTCAGGGCCGAGTTGTGCCAGCCCAGGGCCTCGCCCCGGGCCGCGGCGGGGATCATGCGGCTGACCGCGTCGGCGGTGGCGGTGATGGTGGGCGCGCAGAGGGCGCCGGCGGGCAGGATGAGCAGGGCCAGCAGCCACCAGTGGTCGCCGCCCAGGCCGACCGGAATGGTCAGCACGGCCATGGGGGCGAACAGCAGCAGGGGCGGCAGGCCCTTGCGGATCGTGCCGTAGAGGAAGCCGCCGACCAGGGAGCAGGCGGCCCAGATGCCCAGCACGGCGCCGGTCCAGGCGATCTCGCCGGACTCGCGGAGGACCGCCACCACGGCCACGTCGGTGCCGCTCAGGACCAGGGTCGACGCCGCGGTGATGGCCAGGACGCCGATCAGGCGCGGGGTCAGCCACTGGCTGCGCGGGATGCGGGCGGCGTCGGCCGACGGCGGGGCCTCGTCGTGGGCCCGGATCGGCGGGTTCAGCAGGAACAGGCCGACGCCGGAGATCAGGATGCCGCTGCCCACCGCATACATGGCCGTGTGGGCGCCGGCCGTGGTGGCGATCAGGACGCCCAGGGCGGGACCGGCCATGAAGCTCAGCTCGGTGGTGATCGAGTCGAGGGCGAAGGCGGGGAGGCGATGGGACTCGGGGGCCAGGGCGGCGATCGACTGGCGGGCCACGGCGAACGCCGGCAGGGCCAGGAAGCCGCCGATCAGGGCGGCGACCAGCAGGGCCCAATAGGGCATGTGGGGCGCCGAGAACCAGAACATCACCTCGGCCACGGTGGTGAGCACCAGCACCGGGCGCAGCCCGCGCCGGTCGGTGACGCGGCCCATCACCGGCGCGCCGAACGAGCCGCCGACCGTGAAGGCCGTGCCGACCAGGCCCGCCAGGAAATAGCCCAGCCCGAGATCTTGCACCACGTGCAGCGTGATGGTCACCGCGCCGGCGGTGATCGGCACACGGGCCAGCGTGGCCACCACCAGCAGCGACTTGATGCCGCGAAGGGCGAGGGTCTCTCGGTAAGGCGTGAGTGTCATGACGGTCCTAACCTCCGTCAGACATCCTCTCGGGTCGGTACGACAAGTTTCGAGCGAGTTAGACGGGGATCACGTCACGTCGACAACGGGCGTGCCGGTCGTCGCGACCCCGGCCGCCGCAAAAGCGTTGAGCGCAGAGGAAGTAGTCGATGGAGCCACCCCGGCGGTCAGTTCCAGCAGCACGGTTGTGGCGAACCCCGCGGCCGAGGCATCGAGCGCGGTCGCCCGTACGCAATGGTCGGTAGCGATTCCCACCACCTCGACCTCCGTCACCGAGCGGGAGCGCAACCAATCGGCCAGGCGGTCCCCGGTGGAGGTCAGACCCTCGAAGCCGGAGTACGCGGCCGCGTGCGCGCCCTTCTCGAAGACCGCCTCGATGCGGGAGGTGGCGAGTTCGGGATGGAACTCGGACCCGGGCGTGCCGACCACGCAGTGGGCCGGCCACGAGTCGACGAAGTCGGGATGGTCGCTGAAGTGGGCGCCCGGGTCGACGTGGTAGTCCTTGGTCGCCACGACGTGGTCCCAGCGGTCACCGGCGCGGTCGAGCACCAGCGAGATCCCGGCGGCCACGGCAGCGCCACCGGACACCGCGAGCGAACCGCCTTCACAGAAGTCGTTCTGCACATCAACAATGATCAACGCGCGGGTCATCAGGTCCCCCTAGGCGATCGTGACCGGAATGGCGGGGTCGCCCGCGGAGAGCTTAAGGCCCTCCCACGGGATCGAGATGAGGCATTGACGGAGATGTTCGCGTCCCTCGGCCAGGGTGGGCGCGGGCAGGACGTCGCCGCCCGCGATGAACGCGCGCTGGAGCAGGCGGTCGTTCACCTCATGATCGGGTACGCCCTGGGAGACCACGATCTCCTCGGTGGCCGTACCCGTCGGCTTGTGGCGCCGCACGGCGGTCTTGCGCCCGCCCACGGTCGCCTTGTTCTCGGACCGCTTGACCACCGGCCGCCCCTCGACCTCGACCAGCTTGTAGACCAGACCGGCGGTCGGCGCCCCGGAACCGGTGACCACGGCCGTGCCGGCGCCGTAGATGTCCACCGGCTCGGCGGCCAGCGAGGCGATCGAGTATTCGTCCATGTCGCCGGAGACGACGATCTTGGTCTCCGTGGCGCCGAGCGAGTCGAGCAGCTCACGAGAGTGTTGGGCCAGCACCGACAGGTCGCCCGAGTCGATGCGTACGGCCCGCAGGTCGGGCCCGGCCACCGCGATCGCGTTGCGGATGCCCTGGGCGATGTCGTACGTGTCGACCAGCAGCGTGGTGTTCTTGCCCAGCGCGGCCACCTGGGACGCGAAGGCGGTCGCCTCGTCGTCGTGCAGCAGCGTGAACGCGTGGGCCGAGGTGCCGGTGGTCGGAATGCCGTAGGTTCCGCCCGCGGCCAGGTTGGAGGTGCTGGCGAAGCCGGCCAGGTACGCCGCCCGCGCCGCGGCCACGGCGGCGCTCTCGTGCGTACGCCGGGAACCCATCTCGATGATCGGACGCCCGCGCGCGGCAGTGACCATGCGGGCCGCCGCGGCCGCGATCGCGCTGTCGTGGTTGAGCACGGACAGGATGAGCGTCTCGAGCACCACGCACTCGGCGAACGTGCCGGAAACGGTCAGGATGGGTGATCCGGGGAAGAACAACTCACCCTCGGCGTAACCGCCGATGTCGCCGGTGAAGCGGTAGTCGCGCAGCCAGGCGATGGTGTCCTCGTCGACGATCCGGGCCGACCGCAGGAAGTCCAGCTGGGCCGGCTCGAACCGGAAGTCGCGGATCAGGTCGATCAGCCGCCCGGTGCCGGCGACCACACCGTACCGCCGGCCGGTCGGCAGCCGGCGCGCGAAGACCTCGAAGACGCTGCGCCGGGCGGCGGTGCCGTCCCGCAGCGCGGCACTGACCATGGTCAGCTCGTAGTGGTCGGTCAGCAGCGCGGTCGCATAGTCCTTCACCAGCTCACTCTATTGCGGCAGAGATCGAAGCGCCGGGGCGAGCTCCACCCGGCCGTTGACCCCGAGCTTGGCGTAGACGCGCTGGAGGTGGTTCTCGACCGTACGCGGGGACAGGAAGAGCTGATCGGCGATCTCCCGGCTCTTGGCGCCGTCCGCCGCCAGTTCCGCCACCTGCCGTTCCCGGGTGGTCAGCGCGGGCTGGACGGTGCGCAGGGCGGGCGTACGCAGCACGTCGCACCGGGCCAGCACGTCGCCGAGCAGCGTGGACGCGGCCAGCGCCTGCGGGTCGCGGGCGCCGCGGAACAGGCGGACGGCGCCGGCCGCCGCCTCGGCCGCGAAGGTCAGGTAGCCGCGCGCCTGGAAGTCGCGGGCGATCGCCAGCAGCCCCTCGGCGCTGGCGTCGGCGGCCGCCCGCGCGTGCCGGAGCAGCAGCGGCGCGACCGGCCCGCCGGGCACCGCGTCGAGCAGCGCGGCCATCCGGTCGGCGGCCAGCTCGGGCCGGCCCAGCCGGACCAGGTCGTGCAGGACCAGCAGCTCGTGCCCGGCGAACCCGTCCGCCCGCAGCCGCTGGACCAGATCCTGCAGCAGCCTGACGGCGCCGATCGAGTCGCCGGTGCAGGCCGCGACCCAGGCCCGGGACGAGGTGACCCACGGGTAGTCGGGGCCGTTGTTGGAGCCGGGCGACCGGTCGGCGACCGCGAGCGCCTCGCGGGCCACCTCGGTCTCGCCGCGCAGCGCCGCGACGTGGGCCCGGTAGGCGTGCACGTTGCCGTCGTACAGCCGGTTCGACGCCAGCGCCGCGCAGGCCTGCTCGCACGCGGCCAGGGCCACGTCGGTGCGGCCGCGCACCCACGCGGCCTGGGCCTGGAGCAGCGACACCCACGCCGACCCGACGCCGAAGCCGCCGGTCTGGGCCAGGTCGGCGAACTCGTCGGTGAGGATCCGGTCGATGCCGGGCAGGTCGAGCGCGACGCTGACCCGGGTGCCCAGCGCCATCGGGAGCACGAACTGGAGGGTGGGGTTGTCCCGCCGCCACGCGCCGGTGTCGGCGGCCACCGCGGCCAGCAGCTCGACCCCGGCCGCCGGGTCGCCGCCGGCCGCGGCCAGGAAGGCCAGCACGCAGCGGGCCATGTCCTTGGCCGGGGTGCCGGCGGCCGGGTCGGCGAGGACCTGGGCGGCGAGCCCGCGGGCCGGCGCGAGCTGGAGGAGCTGCATGCGCATCAGCGACTCGACGGCGCGGCCCCGGGCCCGGTCGGCCGGGTCGTCGAAGCGCGCGCGGGTCAGCTCGTCGACCGCGTCGGCCCGGCCCAGCCCCCAGAACGCCACCGTGGCCAGCGCGATCGTCCGGCGGGCGGGCGGGCCGTCGGCGGCCCGGTTCAGCGCGGTCACCGCCTCTTCGGGGCGGTCGGCGAACAGCAGCACGGTGGACAGCAGCTCGGCCGCGTCGTAGCCGGCGCCGCTGGCCCAGGCCGCGTCGGCCAGCCGGTGGGCCAGCCGCAGATCGAACCGGCCGAACGCCTGGACCGCCGCGTCGAGCAGCATGGCGCCGTCCTGCCCGGTGCCCGAGTCGAGCCGCCACACGGCCAGCCGGAGCAGGTCGTCGCGGCGGTGTGAGCCGGTGCCCTCGACCAGGTCGGCCAGGGTGGCGTGCAGGCGGCGGGACCGGGTGGCCGGGCAGTGCTGGCGGACCACCTCGCCGTAGAGCGGATGGGCCAGGCGCACGTCGCGGCGGCGGCCGTCCTCGTACACCCGGATCAGGCCGCGGACCTCGGCCGCCTCGACGTCGGCCGGCACGCAACCCTGGAGCACCAGGTGCAGGCCGATCGGCTCGCCGAAGGCGACCAGCTCGAGCACGTCGCGGACGCCGGGGGTCAGCCCGCCGACCCGGGCGTCGACCAGGTCGGCCAGGCTGGGGGCCAGGGTGAGTTTGCCGGTCCAGCGCCACAGGCCGTACGAGCGGGTGATCTCGCCGCCCTGCCTGGCGGCCATCACCAGCTCGCGCAGCAGCAGCGGATTGCCGCCGGCCAGCCGGGCCAGCCGCTGCGCCGAGCCGGCCTCCAGCGGCCCGCCGAGCATGGTGACCAGCAGCTGGCGTGACTCCTCGGTGCTCAGCGGGAGCAGGTCGGCGTGTTCGACCACGCCCTCGGTCCACAGCGCGGCGATCGTGGCCGGCGCCTGCTCGCCGGTGCGCCGGGAGCCGAGCAGCGTGGCCCCCTCACGGACCAGGAGGTGGATCAGCGCGGCGGAAGTGCGGTCGAGCAGGTGTACGTCGTCGACGGCGAGAACCACCCGGCGGTCACCGGCGCCGGCCCGGAGCGCGTCGGCGGCCCAGCGCAGCAGCCCCGGTGCGGACAGCCCGACCGGCGGGTCGGCCGGGAGCACCTGGGCCAGGCTGCCGAAGGGCAGGCCGGTGGCGCCGATGGTGGCCGAGGCGGAGAAGATCGCGTACTGATCGGCCGGCAGCACCCGGGTCGCCTCGCACAGCAGCCGGCTCTTGCCGATGCCGGGATCGCCGCTGAGGATCAGGCCCCTGGTTTCGGTGCTGGAGGATGCATTGGCCGCGGCTCGGATGAACCGGTCCAGATCGCCGGTCCGGCCGACGAAGTCCCAGTTGCCCACCCGGCCAGCATATCGAGATCCGTCACGGTCATGTCACTACCTGTGGCTCTGGCAATCGGACTGTAGATCGCTTCGTGACCTGCGATTGAGGGGCCACATTCCACGGTTCGGCCCTTCCGGTGGCACGATGGTGGGCATGGCGCTGCCCCAGGTCGCTCCCGTTGAGACGCCGGAGGTCGAGGAAGTACCGGCGGACGACCGGCCCTGGGTGACGATTGTCTGGGACGACCCGGTCAATCTGATGTCGTACGTGACCTGGGTTTTCCAGAAGCAGTTCGGCTACAGCCGGGAAAAGGCCGAGAAGCTCATGCTGGACGTGCATCACAAGGGCAAGGCGGTGGTTTCCACCGGCGCCCGCGAGCGGATGGAATTGGACGCCTCGCAGTTGCACGGATACGGTCTGTGGGCGACGGTCGACCGGGCGTGAGGGTGGACTAGACATGTTCCGACGCAGCGGCGGCGAGTGTGTGGCCGCGTTCGCCATCGACGAGGTGCGGGTGCTCCGCAAGGTCGCCGGTGAGGTTGTCGACCTGCTCACCGACGGCTTCGACCGGACCGACCCGGTGGTCGACCGGCTCTTCCCGGACATCTACCCCGATCTGCCCGAAGACTCGGCCGAGTTCCGGCAGTACACCGAGGGCGAGCTCAAGACCGGCAAGATCGACCAGGCCGGCGCGATCCTGGCCGCGCTGCCGAGCGACGGCCCGGGTGAGGTTCGCCTCGACGCCGAGACGGCCGAGGCCTGGCTGCGGGCGATCAACGACGCGCGGCTGGCCATGGGCACCCGCCTGGATGTCAGCGCCGACACCGACCTCGGCGACGAGCTGGACGACGCGGTGCTGCACGACCCCGCCTCCAGCCGGGTCTTCCAGCTGTCGGTGTACGCGTACCTCGGCTATCTGCAGGAATCGCTGCTGAACGCGCTGCCCGAGATCGACTAGCGCGGCGTGTGGTCACGGCCACGCGCGGCGACCGGAAATCCCACGGTAATGTGAAAAGCGTGCTCACCATCGACAGCGCGATCGTCAAGGCGATCGTCGACCACGCCCGCCGGGACCACCCCGACGAGGCCTGTGGCGTCGTCGCCGGCCCGATCGGGAGCGACCTGCCGACCCGGCACATCGCGATGGACAACGCCGTCCGCTCGATGACCTTCTACGAGTTCGACTCGATGGAACAGCTGCGGGTCTGGCGCGAGATGGACGACAACGACGAGGAACCGGTCGTCATCTACCACTCCCACACGGCCACCGAGGCCTATCCGTCGCGAACCGACATCTCCTTCGCCGGTGAGCCCGGCGCCCACTACCTGCTCGTCTCGACACGTGATCCCGAGCTTGAGGAGATCCGGTCGTTCCGTATCGTGGACAGTGTGGTGACCGAAGAAGAGGTCAACATCGTGGATGCGACGGTAGACGTGTGATGGGAACGGTACAGACGTACATGTTCGGGCAGAGCCCGGCGTCGGTGTTCTACGAGTGTCGCTGAGCGACCTCCACCCGACCCTGCCTCGAACACTTCCCAAGGAGCATTGAAAAAAGTCATGGCTATCGAAGTTCGCGTTCCCACCATCCTGCGCAGCTACACCGGCGGCCAGAAGGTCGTCGAGGGCGCCGGCGTCACCCTGTCCGGGCTGATCGACGATCTCGACGCCAAGCACAGCGGCCTCAAGGGCCGGCTGATCACGCCCGAGGGCGGGCTGCACCGCTTCGTCAACATCTACGTCAACGACGAAGACGTGCGCTTCCTCGGCGCGCTCGACGCCAAGGTCTCCGACGGTGACTCGGTCACCATCCTGCCGGCGGTCGCCGGTGGCGCGCTCGGCTTCGCGGCCGTCGCGGCTCTCTACGGGGGCTAGTCGCCATGGCTCGCTACGAGAGCCTCCTGGACGCAGCCGGGGGCACGCCGCTGGTCGGCCTGCCCCGCCTGTCGCCGACGGTGCCCGACGGGGCGCCGCCGGTGCGGCTGTGGGCCAAACTGGAGGACCGCAACCCGACCGGCAGCATCAAGGACCGCGCGGCGCTGTTCATGGTGCGCGAGGCCGAGGAGGCCGGCCGGCTCCGCCCCGGTGACACGATCCTGGAACCGACCAGCGGCAACACCGGCATCTCGCTGGCCATGGTGGCCAAGCTCCGCGGTTACCGGCTGGTCTGCGTGATGCCCGAGAACGTCTCGGCCGAGCGCGTCCAGATCCTCCGGATGTACGGCGCCGAGATCATCTTCTCGCCGGCGGCCGGCGGGTCCAACCAGGCCGTCGCCACCGCCAAGCAGATCTCGGCCGAGCACCCCGACTGGGTGATGCTCTTCCAGTACGGCAACCCGGCCAACGCCCGCGCCCACTACGAGACCACCGGCCCCGAGCTGCTGCGCGACCTGCCGACGATCACCCATTTCGTGGCCGGGCTGGGCACCACCGGCACGCTCATGGGCACCGGCCGCTACCTGCGCGAGAAGGTGGACGGCGTCGAGATCATCGCCGCCGAGCCACGCTACGGCGAGGTGGTCTACGGGCTCCGGAACATCGACGAGGGGTACGTTCCCGAGCTGTACGACGCCACGGTGCTGAACCGGCGCTTCTCGGTCGGCACGCGCGACGCCGTCCTGCGTACCCGTCAGCTCGTCGAGGTCGAAGGGATCTTCGCGGGCTTCTCCAGCGGCGCGATCCTGCATGCCGCGCTGGCCGTCGCGCACGAGGCGGTCAAGGCGGGCCGGCGCGCCGACGTCGCGTTCGTGATCGCCGACGGTGGCTGGAAATACCTGTCCACCGGCGCGTACGGCGGCACCCTGTCCGATGCGGAGGACGCCCTCGAAGGGCAGCTCTGGGCCTAGTGCGCCACCGCGATGAGGACGGCGCCGCTCAACGGTAGGGCGGCGCCGGCCAGGAAGAGGTACGGCAGCACTCGGCGGTGGATCGACAGGAACGCCCCGACCACCAGGGCCACGCTGGTCAGGCCGAGCAGGGCGAGCACCGGCACGTACCAGCCGGGGACGCCGCCGAGCACCGAGACGAAGGCACGCAGGCCGACGCCGACCCCGATGAGTCCGAGCGCCGACGCGTAGAGCGACATGGCGAGCAACCGCCGTGTGCCCGGCGCCGGATCGTCCGCCGCGGGGAAGCGGAAGAGCAGGTCGCGGTCATCCGGATCGGTGGTCGGGACATCACCCTCCCAGCCGAAGGGCACCACTGCGCTGGGTGAGTCCAGGTCGGTCGTCATTCGTCTCCGTAAGGGTAGTCGCCTCACGGTGTGCAACGCGGAAGCCTTACGAAGAGTCACGCATCTTACGGAGACCGAGGTCACGGGGGATGTGATGTACGTTGTCGATTTAGCGACAAATCGATCAGACCTTAACCCGGCGCGCTGGTCCGGGCGTACGCTTCGCAGCGTGATTGACTGGTCTCTGACTATCACCACGGGCCGGTCGCGCGGGGCTTGGTTGACCGGGCGTGGGTCGACGGGGCGTGATTCAGGGGTATCCGTATGCGACTGACCGTTCTCGGCTGCGCCGGCAGTTTTCCCGGCCCCGAGTCGGCCTGTTCCGCGTACCTTCTGGAGGCTCAGGGCTTCCGGCTGCTCCTTGATTTCGGCTCGGGATCACTGTCCGCTTTGCAGCGCTACGCCGGGCTCAATGCGGTAGATGCGATTCTCCTCACTCATCTGCATTGTGATCACATGTCCGACGCGTGCGATTACGTGGTGGTCCGCCGCTACGACCCGCAGGGCCCGCTGCCCAAACTGCCGGTCTACGCGCCGCTGGGCGCGGCCGAGCGCATCGCCGCCGCCTACAGCCCCGACGCCGAGCCGGTCGACGACGTCTACAACTTCTTCCGGCTCGAGCCGGGCACCTTCCCGATCGGTCCGTTCACCGTCACCGTCGACCGGGTCAATCACCCGATAGAGACCTACGGAGTACGCGTTGAGCAGGGCGGACACGTCCTGGCATACTCGGCCGACACCGCGCCCTGCGATGCTCTGCTGCGACTCGCCCAGGGCGCCGACCTGTTCCTCTGCGAGGCGAGCTACCTGGACGGTGTGGACAATCCACCTGACATACACCTGACCGGGGGTGAGGCGGGTGAGGCGGCGACCAAGGCGGATGTCGGTCGCCTTCTCTTGACCCATTTGGTATCCGCATGGGGGAGTGAGGCATCTACTGTGGATGCGGCATCGGCCGCATACGCCGGTCCCGTTGAGGTCGTGCGGCCCGGCAGCCGCTACGATCTCTGAGCCCCCCGAGTTTGACCCCCCTTGGAGTGCACTGGCATGCGCATTGTCCGGCTGGCCAACTTCGTCTCGGCTCGGTCCAGTGGTCTCCGTACGGCACTGCGCTACCTGGGTGAGGGCTACCAGCGGGCCGGTCACGAGGCGATCCTGATCGTTCCCGGTCGTCGCGCCTCCGACGAGATGACCGAGCAGGGCCGGGTGATCACCCTGCCCGGCACGGTGCTGCCACGCACCGGCGGCAACCGCGTGCTCGCCGGTCGTCGCGAGATCAGCCGGCTGCTCGAGCAGCTCGAACCCGACCGCATCGAGGTGTCCGACCGCTCCACCCTGCGCTGGACCGGCAAGTGGGCGCGCGAGCGGGGCGTCGGCTCGATGATGGTCTCCCACGAGAGCCTGGCCGGGCTGCTCGGCGTCTGGGGCATGCCCGCCCGCGAGGTGCTCGCCGACCGCCTCAACCGCGCCACCGCCGAGATGTACGACCAGATCGTCTGCACCACGGCCTTCGCCGCCACCGAGTTCCGCCGGCTCGGGGTGCCCAACCTGGTCGAGGTCCCGCTCGGCGTCGACCTCAGCATGTACCGGCCCGGCGCCGCCGACCCGATGGTCCGCGCCCGGTATGCCCGCCCCGACGAGATCCTGGTCGTCTACTGCAGCCGGCTCTCCGCCGACAAGCGCCCCGAACTGGCCGTCGACACGATCGCCGCGATGCGCGCCATGAAGGAGCCCGCCGTCCTGGCCGTGGCCGGTGACGGCTCCCGGCGGGCGGCGCTGGCCTACCGCGCGGCCCGGCTCCCGGTGCGCTTCGCCGGTCACGTCAGCGACCGGGCCGCCGTCGCCGCGCTCCTGGCCAGCGCCGACGTGCTGGTCGCGCCCGGTCCGGTCGAGACATTCGGGCTGGCCGCGCTCGAGGCGCTGGCCTGCGGCACCCCGGTGGTGGTCAATCAGGCGAGCGCGTTGCCCGAGGTGGTGGGCGAGGCGGGCGTCGTGGTTCCGGGTACGCCGGAAGGGTTCGCCGAGGGCGTACGCCGCCTGATGGCCCGCCCCGAGCAGGAACGCCGCGCCGCCGCACGGGCCCGCGCCGAACTGTTCGGCTGGCCGCAGGCCGTCGAAGGCTTCCTCCGCGCGCACGGTGTCGAGGCGCCGGCGATCAGCCGTCAGACCCGCGCCACCGCGGCCGCCCTGCGCCCGGCCGCCCCGGTCGGCACGATGTCCAGCGCCTGGGCATCCCGCGGCTAGCGCGGCTCCCCGATACGCATAGGGTGACGTTCATGGCACGTCCCGACGGCCGCGAGCCCGGCCAACTGCGTCCCGTCACCCTGACCCGCCGGTGGAGCATCCACCCCGAGGGCTCGGTGCTCGTGGAATTCGGCAACACCCGGGTGCTGTGCACCGCGTCGGTCACCGAGGGGGTTCCGCGCTGGCGCAAGGGCTCCGGGCTGGGCTGGGTGACGGCTGAGTACGCGATGCTCCCGCGCGCCACCAACACGCGCGGCGACCGGGAAAGTGTCAAGGGCAAGGTCGGCGGGCGTACGCAGGAGATCTCCCGCCTCATCGGCCGGAGCCTGCGGGCGTGCATCGACCTCAAGGCGCTGGGCGAGAACTCGATCGTGCTCGACTGCGACGTGCTCCAGGCCGACGGCGGCACCCGCACCGCGGCGATCACCGGCGCCTACGTCGCGCTGCACGACGCGGTGACCTGGCTGTCCGGGCGCAAGTCGCTGGCCGGCAAGGTCGAGGGCGTGATGCACCGGTCGGTCCAGGCGGTCAGCGTCGGCATCATCGACGGCGAGCCGCGCACCGACCTGATGTACCTCGAGGACGTCGCGGCCGAGGTGGACATGAACATCGTCTGCACCGGTGACGGCGACTTCGTCGAGGTCCAGGGCACCGGCGAGGCCAACGTGTTCGACCGCGCCCAGCTCGACCTGCTGCTCGACCTCGGGGTGGCCGGCTGCGCCGAACTCGCCCTGGCCCAGCAGAAGGCGCTGGCGTCGTGAGCAAGCTGCTGCTCGCCACGGCGAACCGGAAGAAACTGCTCGAACTGCAGCGCATCCTCGACGCGGCGCTCGGCACGTCCCGGGTCACGCTGGTCGGGCTCGGCGAGTTCGAGGGCTATCCCGACGTACCCGAAACGGGTTTGACCTTCGGTGAGAACGCGCTGATCAAGGCCCGTGAGGGCGCCAACCGGACCGGTCTGCCCACGGTCGCCGACGACTCCGGCATCGCGGTCGACGCGCTCAACGGCATGCCCGGCGTCTTCAGCGCCCGCTGGTCCGGCGGCCACGGCGACGACGACGCCAACCTCGACCTGCTGCTGGCCCAGATCAGCGACGTCCCCGACGAACACCGAGGCGGCGCCTTCGTCTGCGCGGCCGCCCTGGTCCTGCCGAACGGCCGCGAACACCTGGTCGAGGGCCGCCAGCCCGGCCGCATCCTCCGCGCCCGCCGCGGCGCCGGCGGCTTCGGCTACGACCCGATCTTCCTGGGCGACGGCCAGTCCCGCACCAACGCCGAACTGAGCGCCGCCGAGAAGGACGCGATCAGCCACCGGGGCAAGGCCTTCCGCGAGCTGGCCAAGGTCGTCGCCCGCGAACTCCGCTAGGCTGCCCCGCCACTCCGGTCTATTTGTGCGTGGGGCTCTTCGCGTTTTGTGCGCGGGGTGGGCGGGTGGTGCGCTGGGCGCGCGATCGCCTCGTTTGCGTCCTCTTGGGGTGGACGAGCTCTCTTCGCGCCCTGGCCCTTCCCGCGCCCTGGCCCTTCCCGCGCCCTGGTCCTTCCCGCGGCCGGCAGACCTGACCCCTACTCCTCCGCGGCCCTTTTGCTCTGAGCGCGTATAGGCAACACCCCTGCGGCACTCCTTCTTTCCGGGCGCCACCTGGGCATCGGCGGCTTCGCGGCGATGCATGCGGGTGCTCGGAGCGCGAACGCCGGTGTTGCCTATACGCGCTCAGAGCAGGCGTGTCGCTTCGGCGTGTCGCGGGCAGGGCCGGTGTGACCTCGGTGTTCGGTCGGGCTGGGGTGTTGCCTGTACGCGCTCAGAGCAAAAGGGCCGGGGTGGGAGGGGTGGGGGCTTGGGGTGGCGGGTGGAAGCCGCGGTGGCCGGCTCGGCTCCGGCAAGGGCGCTCGCGGCGTAGGCGTCGACCCGGACTGCGCGAAGCGCGGTCCGACCCGGGTGGGGTTGGCGCGGAGCGCCTGGAGGGTGATCGATTACGCAGAATGAAGGCCGCGCGGCTCTGTTTTGGACGCGCCAGCGGCCAGGAGCCGTGGGGCCGGCCTCGGCGGGAGCGACGGTCGGGGCCACCCACCGAGCTACGACATTCTGCTCTTGATCTTGAAATGGGGTGTCTCCCGGATTCGTGCCGTGCTGCGGGCGGCGGTGCTTGCGGTGGGTGGTGGGTCGGCAGGATTGGCGGCGCACGGGGGAACGGGGATTCGGGTGCGGAGCAGCGTCTGAGCCGCCGAGATGGCCGAGGGGGACAGCGGTCGGCGGGTCAGGTGGGGACGATGTTCGGGGCGCCCGCGGCGGCGGCGGGATCGGAATGCGTGGGGGCGCAGGATGATCCGTCGCCGCCGATTGTCGTGTCAGGACAGGGGGCCGATCGACTGTTCGATGGCGGCTCGGAGGGAACGGCCGGCGACCACCTCGCGTGCCTGCTCCAGGACCGGCGCCAGGAAGACGTCGGGGCCGGGGGCGCCGGCGAACGGTGCGAGTGCGGCGACGGCGGCTCGGCCGGCGGGGGACGGGGTGAGCGGGGCGCGTAGCTGGAGGCCGCGGACGGCGGACAGGAGCTCGACGGCGAGCAGGCTGGTCAGGTTGTCGAGGACGGTGCGGAGTTTCTTGGTGGCGGACCAGCCCATCGAGACGTGATCCTCCTGCATGCCGCTGGTCGGGAGGGAGTCGACCGAGGCGGGTGCGGCCAGGCGGCGGTTCTCGGCGACGATGCCGGCCGCGGTGTACTGGGCGATCATCAGGCCCGAGTTGACGCCGGCGTCGGGGGCCAGGAACGGGGGCAGGTCGCGGTTGCGGGTGATGTCGAGGAGGCGGTCGACGCGGCGCTCGGCGATCGCGCCCACCTCGGCGGCGGCGATGGCCAGGAAGTCGGCGGCGAAACCCAGGGGGGCGCCGTGGAAGTTGCCGGTGGACTCCACGCGGCCGTCGCGCAGGACGACGGGATTGTCGACCACCGACGCGAGCTCCCGTCCACAAACCGAAGCCGCGAAGCCCAGGGTGTCGCGGGCGGCGCCGGCCACCTGGGGAGCGCAGCGCATCGAGTAGGCGTCCTGCACGGCGTGGGCCAGGTCGTCGCGGTGCGAGTCCATGATGGACGAGTTCTGGAGCAGGCGGTGGATGTTCGCGGCGGATGCCGACTGGCCCGGATGCGGGCGGATGGCGTGCAACTCGGGCAGGAACGGGCGCTCCGAGCCGAGCATCGCCTCGATCGACAGGGCGGCGGTCACATCGGCCATGGTGAACAGGTGCGCCGCGTCGTCGATCGCGAGCAGCAGCATGCCGAGCATCCCGTCGGTGCCGTTGATCAGCGCCAGGCCCTCCTTGGCGGCCAGGGTCAGCGGCTGGATGCCGGCCGCCTGCAGGGCATCGGCGGCGGCGACCCGGGCGCCGTCCTTGCCGAGCACCCAGCCCTCGCCGAGCAGCACCAGCGCGCAGTGCGCCAGCGGCGCCAGGTCACCGGACGCGCCCAGCGAGCCGTGTTCCGGCACCCACGGCGTGATGTCGGCGTTGAGCAGGTCGACCAGGCCGCGCGCCAGCTCCGGACGCACGCCGGACAGCCCGAGGGCCAGCGACCGCACCCGCAGCAGCATCATCGCCCGCACCACCTCGCGGGGCATCGGCGCGCCCACCCCGGCGGCGTGCGAGCGGATCAGCGCGTGCTGCAACTCGGCCCGGCGCGCCGGCGCGATGGACGTGTTGGCCAGCGCGCCGAACCCGGTGGACACCCCGTAGACCGGGCGGCCGGACGCTTCGATGCCGTCGACGATGGCGCGGCTGGTGGCCATCGCGGCCACGGTCTCCTCGGCGATCTCGATGGTGGCGTGGCCCCGGGCGACGGCGAGGACGTCGGCGGCGGTGACTCCGGTGGGTGTGACGACGACGGTCATAGCGGAACTCCGTGCTGCAGAACGGTGCGGATCAGCGGAACACCCGGCCGGTAGGCCAGGTGCAGAGAGGACGGCGCGTCGAGGACGGCCAGGTCGGCCCGCGCGCCGACCCGCAGGTGCCCGACGTCGTCGCGGCGCAGGGCCCGGGCGCCGCCGAGAGTTGCCGCGCGCAGGGCTTCGGCGGGGGTCAGGTTCATCTCGCGTACGGCCAGCGCGATGCAGAACGCCATCGACGACGTGTACGACGAACCGGGGTTGCAGTCGGTGGCCAGGGCCACCGTGACACCGGCGTCGAGCAGCCGCCGCGCGTCCGGATAGGGCGACCGCGTGGAGAACTCGGCCCCGGGCAGCAGCGTGGCGACGGTGTCGCCACCGGCCAGCGCGTCGACGTCGGCGTCGTCCAGGTGGGTGCAGTGGTCGGCGCTGGCGGCGCCGAGTTCGACGGCGAGCCGGACGCCGGGACCGTGCTGAAGCTGGTTGGCGTGGATGCGGGGCCGCAGCCCGGCGGCGAGGCCCGCGGTGAGAATCGTCCGCGCCTGCTCGCCGGTGAACGCGCCGCGGTCGCAGAACACGTCCACCCACTTCGCGTGCGGCGCGACCGCGGTCAGCATCTCGCCGCTGACCAGCGCCACGTACTCGTCCGGGTCGCCGCCCGGCACCACGTGCGCGCCCAGGAACGTGGTCTCCTCGGTCAGCTCGCCGGCGATGCGCAGGCTGCGGACCTCGTCGGCGGTGGTCAGGCCGTACCCGCTCTTGATCTCGATCGTGGTCGTGCCCTGCCGCCGCGCCTCGGTGACCAGGCGGCGGGCGTTCGCGCGGAGATCATCGTCGGTCGCGGCGCGGGTCGCGGCCACGGTGGTCATGATGCCGCCCCCGGTGTACGGGCGCCCGCCCATCCGCGCCGCGAACTCGGCCGCCCGGTCCCCGGCGAACACCAGGTGCGCGTGGCTGTCCACGAAGCCGGGAATCACCGCCGCGCCGGCCGCGTCGATCCGTGCGTCGGCGGCGGGCGCTCGGGTGGTGGCGCCGATCCACGTGACGAGGCCGTCCTCGGCGACCAGCGCGGCATCGGTCAGACCGGGCCCGTCGTCGACGGTCAGCTCGCCGATGTTGTCGATCACGATGCTGCTCATGCCGCGCTGCGCTTCCACGCCGTGGCGGCCTCGCGCAGCGCCCGCGCCACGTCGAAGCCGGTGTGCCCGCTGTCGTCGACGATCAGCCGGCCGTCGGCGACTACGTGGGTGATGTCGGCGGCGGTGGCGGCGAGCATGGCCTGGGCCGGGTCGGCGCCGGCCGTGCGGACCGAGTCGAGGGACACCGCGACCAGGTCGGCCCGCCGGCCCGGCTCGATCGCGCCCGCGTCGGGCCAGCCGATCGCCGCGTGGTTGGTGGCCGCCGCGACCAGCTCGGCCACGGTGAAGTGGCCGCGTTCCTCGGTGGCGAGCCGCTGGTCCATCTCCAGGGCGCGCGCCTCCTCGAACAGGTCGATGACCGCGTGGCTGTCACTGCCCAGGGACAGCCCGGTCAGGGCGCGGGCCGGCCCGATCCCGTCGGCGAGATCCCGTTCGGTGGTCGGGCAGACGCACACGCCGGTCCCGTCCAGGGCCGCGATGTCGGCCTTGGTGAGATGGGTGGCGTGCACGACCGTGGTGGCGGGACCGAGGATTCCGTGGCGGCGCACCAGTTCGGTCGGCGTGCAACCGTGGACGGCCTGGCACTGCTCGTTCTCGGCCCGCTGTTCGGAGAGGTGGATGTGCAGCGGGCTGCGGCCGGCCAGCGCGGCCAGATCGGCGGGTGGCACGGCGCGCACCGAATGCGCGGCGGCGCCGATCAGCGCGCGGGGCAGCGGTTTCAGCGCCTCCACCCGTTCCGCCCAGGCGTCGAAGCTGCCGTCGCTGAACCGGACCTGCACGCCCTCCGGCGGCCGCCCGTCCGCGCTCGACGTGAGATAGAGGGTGTCCAGCAAGGTGATCCGGATCCCGGCCTCGGCGGCCGCGGCCATCAGCGCCTCGCCCATCGCGTTCGGGTCGTTGTAGCGGGCGCCGTCCGGGGCGTGGTGCAGGTAGTGGAACTCGCCGACCGCGGTGATCCCGGCCATCGCCATCTCGCCGTAGACCGCCCGGGCCAGCAGGTAGTACGAGTCTGGATCAAGGGCCGCGGCGACCTCGTACATCCGCGTCCGCCAGGTCCAGAAGCTGCCCCGCCCGGCGTGGGTGTGGCCGCGCAGGACGCGATGGAAGGCGTGCGAGTGGACGTTGGCCAGGCCGGGCAGCACCAGGCCGCGGAGCCGCATGGCCGCGCCGGCCGGTGTGCTCGGGACGACCGCGGTGATCCGGCCGTCCTCGATCTCGATCAGCACGTTGCGCTGAATGTTCCCGCCGATCAGCGCGTGCGAAGCGTGGAAGTTCACGTCAGCTCCAGCAGCACGGTGGCGAGCGCCTCGACGCCGGCCTCGCAGTCGTCGTCGGTGGCGTGCTCGGCGGGGGAGTGCGACACCCCGGTCGGGTTACGCACGAAGAGCATCGCCGTCGGAACATGGGCGGACAGCACCCCGGCGTCGTGGCCGGCGCCGGTCGGCAGGATCGGCGCGTCCCCCAGCAGCTCGCTCACCCGGGAAGCGAGCGCGGTGTCGAAGGCGACCTCGGCGGTGACCGACTCGGGTTCCACCGACACCGCGATGCCGTCCCGCCCGGCCCGGTCGGTGGCCCGTTTGACGATCGCCTCGACCAGGGTCTCCAACGTGGACTCATCGGCGGCGCGCGCGTCGAGCCAGCCGCGCACCAGCGACGGGATCGCGTTGGTGGCGTTGGGTTCCACCGCCACCCGGCCGATCGTGGCGTGGGCGCCGGCCAGGCGCGCCTCCTTGTTGGCGGCCAGCACCATGTACGCGTACGTCAGCATCGGGTCGCGCCGGTCGGCCATCCGCGTGGTGCCGGCGTGGTCGGCGTCGCCCCGGAAGTCGAACCGCCACCGGCCGTGCGGCCAGATCGCGCTGGCCACACCCACCGGCACGTCGAGCGCGCGGCCCTGCTCAATGTGCAGTTCGACCGCCGCCTTGAAGCGCAACCGTCGCGGTCCGGCGGGTCGATATCCCAGTGCTTCCTCGAAGGACACCCCGTCCCGGTCACACAGCCTGGCCGCGTGAGACGGGTCGATGGCGCCGGTCAGCAGCCGCGACCCCAGGCACGGCACGCCGAACCGGCCGCCCTCCTCCTCGCAGAACGCCGCCACGGCCACGTTGCGGCCGGCCGGGAGCCGGTCCACGGCCAGGAACGCGGACACGATGCCGAGCGGCCCGTCGTACCCGCCGCCGTGCGGCACCGAGTCGAAGTGGGAACCGGTCAGCACCACGCCGTCGGCCCACGGCTCGCCGCGCCACGCGAACAGGTTCCCGTTGCCGTCCTCGGTGACCGTCATGTCGCGGCGGTCGGCCTGGTTGCGGAACCAGTCACGCAGAACACGTTCCGGCTCGGTCAGCGCGAAACGAAGGTAACCGTTGTCGGTGAGGCCGATCGGCGCGATCTCGGCCCAGAGGCTGGCGAAAGCCGAGCTCACGACTGCCTCATCGGGACCGTGACGTGCGCGGCGGCCGCCGACTCGTAGCCGGCGTCCACATGCCGCAGCACACCGGTGGCCGGGTCGTTGGTCAGCACCCGCTCGATCTTCTCGCCGGCCAGCGCGCTGCCGTCCGCCACGCACACCTGACCGGCGTGGATCGAGCGGCCCATGCCGACGCCGCCGCCCTGGTGGATGGACACCCAGGACGCGCCGCTGGCCGTGTTGACCAGGGCGTTCAGCAGCGGCCAGTCGGCGATCGCGTCGGAGCCGTCGGCCATCGCCTCGGTCTCGCGGTAGGGCGAGGCGACCGAGCCGGAGTCGAGGTGATCACGGCCGATGACCAGGGGCGCCGACACCTCGCCGCCGGCCACGAGCTCGTTGAACTTCACGCCGGCCTGGTCGCGTTCGCCGTACCCGAGCCAGCAGATCCGGGCCGGCAGCCCCTGGAAGGCCACGCGTTCGCCGGCCAGCTTGATCCAGCGGGCGAGCGGCTCGTTGTCCGGGAACAGGTCGAGCACCGCGCGGTCGGTGCGCGCGATGTCGGCCGGGTCGCCGGACAGCGCCGCCCAGCGGAACGGACCCTTGCCTTCGGCGAAGAGCGGCCTGATGTACGCCGGGACGAAGCCGGGGAAGTCGAAGGCCCGCCCGTACCCGCCGAGCCTCGCCTCGCCGCGGATCGAGTTGCCGTAGTCGAACACCTCGGCGCCGCGGTCCATGAACCCGACCATCGCCTCGACGTGGATCGCCATGCTGGCGCGGGCCCGGTCGGTGTGCTCGTCGGCCTTCAGATCGGTGACGTCCCCGAGCGGCACGTAACTCAGCGGGTCGTGGGCGCTGGTCTGGTCGGTCACGATGTCGATCTCGGTGCCGCGGCGCAGCAGCTCGGGGAAGACCTCGGCGGCGTTGCCGACCACGCCGATGGAGATCGCGCGGCGCTCGCGTCTGGCCGCGTCGGCCTGGGCCACCGCGTCGTCCAGCGAGGAGGCGATGACGTCCAGGTAGCGGGTGTCCACCCGCCGCTGCAACCGGGTCCGGTCCACGTCCGCGATCAGGCAGACGCCGCCGTTCATCGTCACCGCGAGGGGCTGCGCGCCGCCCATGCCGCCGCACCCCGCGGTGAGCGTCAGCGTGCCGGCCAGGTCGCCGCCGAACCGCTTGGCCGCCACCGCCGCGAACGTCTCGTAGGTGCCCTGGAGGATCCCCTGCGTGCCGATGTAGATCCACGAACCGGCCGTCATCTGGCCGTACATGGTCAGGCCCAGCTGCTCCAGGCGGCGGAACTCGGGCCAGGTGGCCCAGTCGCCGACCAGGTTCGAGTTGGCGATCAAGACCCGAGGAGCCCATTCATGGGTACGCAGGACGCCCACCGGCCGCCCCGACTGCACGAGCAGGGTCTCGTCGTCGCGCAGCACGTCCAGTTCCCGCACGATCGCGTGGAAGCTGGGCCAGTCCCGCGCGGCGCGGCCGGTGCCGCCGTACACCACCAGATCTTCCGGGCGCTCCGCCACATCGGGGTCGAGGTTGTTCATCAGCATCCGCTTGGCCGCCTCCTGGGGCCAGCCCAGCGCCGTACGCGTCGTACCTCTCGTCGCTCTGATCTCCATCGCCTCTTACCCCTCGAAGATGTGCCGCCGCGCGGCCGTCGCCTCGAACTCCTCCAACCGGCGCTGCGCCACCTCGGGCGCCGCGTCGCACATCGCCTGCAGCAGCACCATGGCCATCGTCATCGGCCCGGTGTGCAGGTCGAACACCAGATCCGAACCGACCGCCGCGGGCAGCACCACGTCGGCGACCTCGGCCGCCGGTGACACCTCGGAGTCGGTGATCGCCACCACGGCCAGCCCCGCCTCCTTGATCGCCGCCAGGCTCTCCCGCGGATAGCGGGGCAGCACCATGGCCAGCATGGCCGTCGCACCGGCGGCGCGGGCCTGATCGAGCCGGTCCAGCAGCTCGGTGCCGCCGGCGTCGAGCACCCGCACGTCCGGGTGCACCTTGGCCGCGAAGTACCCGAAATACGTCGCCAGGGGCGCCGCCGCCCGCAGCCCCAGCACCGGCAGCGGCCGGCTGCGCACGAGCAGTCCGGCGGCGGTACGCACCGCCGTGAGATCTTCGAGCTGGTCGCGCAACCGCCCCAGCCGCCCCGCCTCGGCGGCGACCGCGCGCTGCGACTCGTTGGCCGCGGTGGCCGGCGCCGGCGCGGAATCGACCAGTCCGCGCAGCTCACGGCGCAGCGCCGGATAGCCCGGGTAGCCCAGCGCCATGGCGAACCGGGTCACCGACGGCTGGCTGACCCCGGCCAGGTCGGCCACCTCGGCCGCCGACAGGTAGGCGGCCGTGCCGGCGTGTTGCACCAGGCTGTGCGCGATTCGCCGCTGGGTCGGCGTGAGGCGCGCCCCCTGGAACAGATCCACCACCCTGACGGCCCCTTCATTCACCTGCCCAGAGTATGCATAAGAACTTTCAGAAAACCAGCCCCGTGGTAGCTTCCTCCGGAACGTGACGCCGCCCGAGGAGGTGAGACCCATGACCGCTGTACCGATGTGGGTGCTCCCCCCGGCCGTCACGGTTGGCGACTGACGTAGGCGTCGCCGGGAGCGCCAGAGGCACTCCCGAAAGGCAATTCCTGATGTACGACGTGATCATTGCCGGTTGCGGTCCGACCGGCGCCATGCTGGCCGCCGAACTGCGGCTCCACGATGTGCGGGTTCTCGTCCTCGAGAAGGAGACCGAGCCCGTGTCGGCCGTCCGCATCGTCGGCCTGCATGTTCGCAGCCTCGAACTGATGGCCATGCGCGGTCTGCTGGAGCGCGTTCGCGAACGCGGGCGGCAACGTCCGGCCGGCGCCTACTTCGCGGCCATCGACAAACCCGCGCCCAAGAACCTCGACTCCGCGTACGCCTACCTGCTGGGCATCCCGCAGCCGGTCATCGTCCAGCTGCTTGAAGACCACGCGGTCGCGCAGGGCGCGGAGGTCCGGCGCGGTTGCGCGGTGGCCGCCCTCGACCAGGACGACGACGGCGTGACCGTCGAGCTGGCCGGCGGGGAGCGGCTGCGTACGCGCTATCTCGTCGGCTGTGACGGCGGGCGCAGCACGGTGCGCAAACTGCTCGGCGTCGGCTTCCCCGGCGAGCCCGCGCGGACCGCGACGCTGATGGGCGAGCTCGACGTGGGCGTGCCGCCGGAGGAGATCGCGGCCCGGGCGGCCGAGATCCGTGAGAACGACAAGCGATTCCTCCTGATGCCCTCGGGCGGCGGCGCCTACCGCATGATCATCCCCGGCGCGCCGGTCGGTGACCGGGCCGAACCGCCCACCCTCGACGACTTCCGGCGCCAGCTGCACGCCATCGCCGGAACCGACTTCGGCGTGCACTCGCCGCGCTGGCTGTCCCGCTTCGGCGACGCCACCCGGCTGGCCGACCGCTACCGGGTCGGGCGGGTGCTGCTGGCCGGCGACGCGGCCCACATCCACCCGCCCATCGGCGGGCAGGGCCTGAACCTGGGCGTCCAGGACGCCTTCAACCTCGGCTGGAAACTGGCCGCCCAGATCCGCGGCTGGGCGCCGCCGACCCTGCTGGACACCTACCAGGCCGAACGTCACCCGGTCGCCGCGGACGTGCTGGACAACACCCGCGCCCAGATGGAACTCCAGTCCCCCGGACCGGGCCCGAAGGCCGTGCTCCGGCTGCTCACCGAGCTGATGGACTTCGACGAGGTGAACCGCCACCTGATGGAGAAGATCACCGCGATCGGCGTCCGCTACGACGTCGGCGAGGGCCACGCCCTGCTCGGCCGCCGCCTGCCCGACATCGCCCTCAGCCAGAGCAACCTCTACGCCCGGCTGCACCGCGGGCGCGGCCTGCTGCTGGACCGCACCGGCCGGCTGACCGCTCGGGCCTGGTCGGACCGGGTCGACCAGCTCGCCGATCCGGCGGCCGACGTGGATGTCCCGGGCGTCCTGCTGCGCCCCGACGGCCACGTCGCCTGGATCGGCGACGACCAGCGGGATCTGGACGATCATCTGGCCCGCTGGTTCGGCTGATCTTTTGCGTCACGGGCCGATGGGACGATCCTCGTTACCCTCGGCCCGTGATGAAAGTCTTCTCCGCCCGGATCCTGATCGTCGCCGCGCCCCGCGGCATTCTCTACGACCCCGACAACGAGCTGGCCTTCGGCTACTTCTCCATCGACTGGGCCATCCTGAGAAACAACACCTGACCGGCACTCCGCGCTGCCGACCGGATCGGTCTGGGCGGATGTTGAGCTCCGGGGGTCGACGGGCTGGATCGGCAGGTCGACGCTGACCCGGCGGCCGAGCGGGGGCGGTGCGTGGCAGGCTGAGGGCATGCGGATCGCCTCGCTGCACTCGTACCCCATCAAGGGGTCGCACCGGAATGACCATGACGTCGCGCTGGTGGAGCGGCACGGGCTGGCCGGGGATCGGCGCTGGATCGTTGTCGACCAGGACGGCGTGGGAGTGACTCAGCGGGACACCGCGCTGCTCAGCCAGCTGCACGTCACCCCGGTCGGCGGCGGGCTGGTGGTCCGGGCCGCGGGGATGCCGGATCTGCGCCTCGCCGAACCGGTCGACGGGCCCAAGGAGTTCGTGCGGGTCTTCAAGTCGAAGCCGCAGGCGCCGACGCGGCTCGCGGACGACGGCGGGTGGTTCGCGACGTTCCTGGGGCGGCCGGCGCGGATCGCGTGGCAGGAGGATCCGGGCGGACGGCCGATCCTGGACGCCGGGCGCGATGACGACCGGGTCAGCATGGCCGACGGCTACCCGATGCTGATCACCACCGAGGCATCCCTGGCGGCGCTGAACGACTGGCTGGTCGAGGCCGGTGAGGAGCCGGTGCCGATGACCCGGTTCCGGCCGAACATCGTGGTGGCGGGGGCGGCGCCGTGGGCCGAGGACGGCTGGCCGGGGCGACGGCTGATGATCGGCGAGGTGCCGTTCCGGGCCGCCCGGCCGTGTGCGCGCTGCCTGGTCACCACGATCGACCAGGAGACCGGCGTCAAGGGCTCGCAACCGCTGAAGATCCTCGGCCGTCATCGCAACATCGACGGCGGGCTGATGTTCGGCCTGAACCTCATCCCGGACGCGGTGGGAAGCCTCCGGGTGGGTGACCCCGTCACTCTCGCGTCTTAGTTTTGGCTTAGGACAGTTGCCCATCGGTACGCCGGACCGAAGCATTCATCGGCGTGACCGCACTTTCGAAACGCTGGCTCGCCACCGGCGGCGCCGTTGTCCTGGCCGGCGTCCTCGGCCTCGCCCTGCTGCTGCGGGACGGGGGAGCCGCCTGCGCCGCGGCCCGCGCCGGCGGGAAGGCGACGTTCTACGACCTCGGCGGCGGCACCGGCAACTGCTCGTTCCCGTCGGCGCCGGCCGACGACCTGTTCGTGGCCCTGGGCGAGGCGGACTACGACGACGGCGCGGCCTGCGGCGGCTACCTGGACGTCAAGGGGCCCAAGGGCAAGGTGCGGGTCAAGGTGATCGACTCGTGTCCGCCGTGCGAGCCGGGGCACATCGATCTCAGCCGTACGGCGTTCAGGAAGATCGCGAACGAGGTCGACGGGATCGTGCCGGTCACGTTCACCAAGGTGCGCTCGCCCAAGGTGCCGGGGGCGGTCAGCGTGCGGCTCAAGGAGGGCTCGTCGCGCTACTGGTTCGCGGCGCTCGTCGACAACCACGGCAGCCCGTTGCGGTCGCTCAAGGTCAACGGCAAGGCGGCTACGCGTACGGACTTCAACTACTGGATCATCGACGGTGGCGCGGGCGGCGGGCCGTTCACGATCACCTTCACCGACGCGTACGGGAAGACCACCACCGTGCCCGGCATCAAGCTGAAGCCCGGCGTGATCCAGAAGGTCCTGGCCAAGATCGCGGCGCCGCCGCCGAAACCGCCCGTGCCGGCGAAGAAGAAGCCGGCGCCGAAGCCGTCGACCAAGGCGCCCGCGCCGGTGGTGGAGTCAGCCCCGGCCGTGGTGGAGACGACGACACCGCCGCCCGCGCAGGAACCGCCGGTCGCCCTGGTCGCCCGGCCCGCCGCCTGCTAGGACGTGTTTCCAACCACCGCCTAATCCCACCAGAAGGTCCAGTACCCGCGCCCCACCAGCCAGTCGGCATACTCCTCGAGATTGCCGTGCTCGCCCTGGTCGACGTTGTCGGGGCAGAACGCGTAGTGCTCGGCCGCGATCGCCAGCGCCTGGTCGACAGTCCGCGGCGGCGCGGCTACGCTCACCACCAAGGTGTCCGGGCCGAGCGCGACCAGCCTCGCCCCGAACCGGTCCTCCCAGCTGCGCAGCACCGCGGACAGCCGGCCCGGGTCGTCCTCCAGGTTGATCGCGCCGTCCCAGCCGAGCAGCGCCGGGATGTCCGCGCTCCGGGCCGCCGGCACCAGCGCCAGCAGCGGCTCCTCGAAGAGGTCGCTGCCCTCCAGGTCTTCCAGCGCCTCCCGCGCGCACGCCTCCGGGTCGGCCTCCACCGGCAGCGCGTCGGCCAGGCCGGGCCACTCCGGCTGGTCGTCCGGATCGTCGTCGCTGTCGGCGTGCCATTCCTCCCACCACAGGGCGAGCACGTCCTCGGCGTCGTGGTCGCCCGGCGCCGACTGCGTGGTGCTCGGCGACAGGTCCTCGTCGACCAGGTCGTCCAGCAGGATCGGCCGGAGCCCGGTCCGTGCGGCGTGCGCGTTGACCTCGGCCCATTCCTCGGCGTCGGTCTCGTCCTCGCTGACCCAGTACAGCGGCGGGTCGTCGGCCGTGCCCTTGGGGTCGTCGATGAGGTGGCCGTCCGGCAGGTCCAGCCCCAGCCCGAGCCCGTGCGGGTCGTCGTCCAGGGCGAACAGCAGCGAACGCGTCGGTTCCTCGGCAGCCATGCGCGGCACCTTAGCCCCGTCGGGCGAACGCCCGGCCACCACCGCCGGAATTATCGGTCCCGGCGCAGATCGAGCCACATGATGATCTCTTCGCGGTCGTCGCCGGGCGCCACCCGGATCGCGTCGGGCACCCGCCCCACCTCGCGGTAGCCGAGGCGCGCGTAGAAGTTCTCGGTGCCCGTCCCGCCGCGTACGGTGACCTGCAGGGCGTCGAGCCCCATCTTGCGCCCGACCACCGTGGCCTCGCGCATCAGTGCCCCGCCGTACCCCTTGCCCTGCTGCCCGGGCGCGACCATCACCCGCTTGAGCGTCCGCCAGTGGTTCTTGAGCCGGTGTCCGTTGTCGGCCACGAACAGCAGCGCCACCAGCCGGCCGGCCTCGAAGCCGGCGACCAGCCGATCGGTGCCGTCGGCCACGGCGGCGAGGGCCGCCTCGGCGGTGGGCCGCACGTCGTCGGCGACCACCGGAGGCACGAACCCCACCGCCCCGCCGTCGTTGACGACCGTGGTCCAGAGCGCGACCACTTCGTCGCGCAACGCGTCGGTCAGCGGCGGATCAACTTCCAGCGACAGGCCCATCCGCCCATTTTCGCCGCTGTGGCCGCCGATGTTCAGCGACGCGGATCACGCCGCCGCGGGACAGGGTGGCCGTCAGGCCGTCGGTCACCAGGTCTGGGTCAGGACGTCGTTGAAGATCTTCTGGATGTCGCCCTTGGTGCCGGGCGGGGTGAAGGCGCCGATGCCGACCTGCCACGTCGGGACGCCGCCGGTCGGGGCGAAGAAGTGGCTCATGTCCAGCAGGTAGCGGCCCTTGGCGTCCTTGGGCGTCTCGACGTACGACGTACGCCGGTCGAAGGTCTTGGCCTTGGCGCCCTTGTCGAACCACTCGGTGCTCAGCTTCTTCTGCTCGGCCGAGCCGCACGGCGCCGGGCAGGGCCGCAGCATGATCTGGAAGCGCTGGCCGCTGCGGGGGTTGCCCTCGTCGATGCAGACGTACGCCTTGGCCTCGGGCAGGTCGACGTCGCCGCGGAGGCATCCCCACGAGCCCGGCGTCCGGAAGGCGAACGGCCACTCCGGGAAGTCCATCGTGTAGGTCTTGTCCGAGGCCGAGAAGACCGGGCCGACCAGGGTACGGGCGGGAACCGCCCGCAACGTCGGTTTGTTCGCGGGGGCCGGTTCCGTCGCGGACGGCTCACTGAGCGGATCGGAGGTCGGCCGCTCGAAGGGTGTCGGCTCGGCCGGGCGGAACGGCTGGGCCGTCCGGTCGTCGGCGCTGTCGTCGGTGAGGGCGGCGATGCCGAGGCCGCCACAGACGCAGAGCAGCAGGAGCAGCGGCAGCAGCACCAGCACGATGGCGGCGGGCATGCCGCGGTGCTTCTGCGGCGGCGGCCCGATCGCGCCGTCCAGCCACGCGATGGCGGGCGCCCGGTACTCGACCTCGGCCGTCTGCCCCTCGTACACCGGAACCATGGTCTCGGCGTTCCCGATGCGTGACGGCAACAGGTAGGGGATGTGCATGTGCACGTGGTGCGTTCCCGGCTGTACCGGCACCACCGTGCGTCCCCAGCTCGCCTGCACCGGGTGCCCGTCGACCGACAGGATCGGCTTGAACAGGCCGAGGAGGAACGACACCCACCAGTACTTGGCGGTGACGGCAATGGCCGACGTCCCACCGCCCCACGGCGGCTGCGGTTGTCCGTACATCAGACTGGCCCTCCCTGATCAGCGAGGGGAAGCATACGGATCGTGGGTGAACCGGTGGGGGCACCTCATCCGATCGGGCCGAGCGCCTGCCACCGCGGGCGGAAGGGCAGCTCGGCCAGGGCGGCGATGGCGCGGGGCGGGAAGTCCGGCCAGGTGTCCCGCCGGGTGTCGTGCCGGCGGTTCAGGTGCCGGTCGAGAAAGGCCTGGGTACGGCGGAGCCCGTCCACGCCGACGGCAACGTCGATCTCACCCGCGCCGATGGTGTCAGCGTCGCTCCAGGCGCCGGTTCCTGGGCCGCCTGAGCGGCCGTCAGCGGGACGTCACGCGGTAGGCGAGGTAGACGACGCCGTTGGCGAAGCGGCGCTCGTCGGTGAGGTCGAGGTCGAGGCGGACGCGGTCGGCCAGGAAGTGGGTGCCGCCGCCGACGATCACGGGGGAGAGGAAGACGCGGATCTCGTCGATCAGGCCGGCGCGCAGAGCATGCGCGGCCAGGCCGGGGCCGCCGATGGTGAGGTCGCGGTCGCTCGACTCCTTCAGGGCCCGCACGGCCTCGGCGTCGAAGGACCGTTCGACGCGGGTACGCGCGCTCGACGGCTCGGCCAGGGTCGTGGAATACACGATCTTGTCCGCCGCCTGCCACAGGCGCGCGTAGTCGAGCTCGACGGCGGGCAGGCCGGGCTGCTCGTGCGCGGTCTCCCAGAACGTCATCACGTCGTAGAGCCGCCGCCCGTACAGGTAGGTGCCGATCGGGCGTTCGAGGTCGTTGACGAACGCGTGCACCTGGGGGTCGGGCACGCCCCAGTCGAACTTGCCCTGCTCGTCGTTGATGTAGCCGTCCAGGGACGTGATGGAGGTGCTGATCAGTCTGCCCATGCCGACGAGCCTACGGTTAACCGTAGGCAAAGCGCAACCGGTTGCGCTAAGGCAGCAGTTTGTCGAGGTCGCGTTCGGCGTACTGCCGGTGCGAGTACTCCTCGCTCAGCACGGTGACGAACACCTCGCGTACATCCATCGCCTGGGCCGGAGGCCAGGAGCCGGGGCCGTGGACCGGCTGCGTCTGCCCGTTCAGCCGCTCGTCGGTCAGGCCCGCCAGCACCTCGCGTACGCCGGCGACCCGATCCTCGCGAACCGCGAGCACCTCCTCGAAGGACGGGCGCGACGTGCGGTCGACGGTGAAGCCGACGTCGTCGCCCGCCTCGTCCCACGGCAGGTCGAGCGGGTGCCACGGCGCGGGATCGCCGAGGTAGGCCCGGCGCACCCAGGCGTCGGTCGCGTAGCAGAGGTGCCGCAGTGTCTGCAGGAACGACCACTCGTCGTCGACCGAGGCGTTGAGCTGGTCGGGCGTCAGCGTGCGGGCCCGCTCGATGGTTCCGGCCCACAGCTCCTCGAGGATTGCCCACGCCTCGCGGAAACCGTCCGCGTCGGCCGGGCGCATCTTGGCCAGCAGCGGGTCGCGGCGTTCCAGCTCGGCCGCGATCAGCGGCGCCACGTCGACCCCGTTGATCACCACGTTCTTCAGCTCGCCGCTGATCTCGACGTCGCACAGCTCGACGCCGCGCATGCGGACCTGGAAGAAGCTCACCGCCCGGAAGTCGGCGCCGGCCAGGTTGACGTCGCGGAAGGTCGAGCCGCTCAGGTCCTGCCGGCTGAACTCGGTCATGCCGGGACGCTCTCGGCGGTCAGGCGCTCGCGCGCGGCCTCGATCACGCCGTCGAGGCGGTCCCGGGTCGCGGCGAGCGTACTCATCTGCTCGTCGATCCGGTCCCGCTCGGCGGTCAGGTGGTCGAACATGGCCGGCGTGATCTGCCCGGTGTGCATGCAGGGCATGATCTCGGCGATGCGCCGGCTGGGGATGCCGGCGGCGAGCAGGATCTGGATGAGGTGTACGCGCTCCACGGCATCCGGCGGGAACGTGCGCTGCCCGCCCTGCGTACGCGTGGGAAGAATGAGGTCTTGCTCCTCGTAGTAACGCAGCGAGCGGACGCTCACCCCGGTCTGCTCGGCCAGCTCACCGATGCGCATGACGTTCTCCATACGGACTCGAACCTCACATGAACGTCAGATTCTACCTTCTGGACCGCGTGACCTTCATGACCACGTGCCATGCTCGGGTGGTGCTCGACGACTTCGCCTCGCGGCTCGCGGCTCATCCCCGGGTCACCGATCTGCTGGTCGCCGGCTCGCTGGCCACCGGCGACCATCTCCCCGGGGTCAGCGACCTCGACCTGGTCGCCATCTGTTCCGCGCCGCTGACCGAGCCCGAGGTCCGCGCGCTGCACGACGGCATCGACCCGGCGCTCGCGCTCGGCTGCGTCTACGTCGACCAGGCGTCGGTCGCCGACGTCGCCCGCCGCCATCCCACGTGGACACACGGGGTGCTGGTGCAGCGCATCCTCTCCGGGGTCACGCGCGCCGAGCTGGTCCGGCACGGCTACGCCGTCCTCGGCCGGGCGCCGGGTGAGATCTTCCAGGCCATGACCGACGATGACGTACGCGAGGCCGGCCGCGCCGAGCTCACCGGCTACTGGTCGTGGGCCGCGCGCCGGCCCTGGCTGTTCCTCGACCCGGTGATGGCCGACCTCAGCCTCACCTCGATGGCCCGCGGCCGGCACACCGTGGCCCACGGCGCCCTGCTCACCAAGTCGCGTGCCGTCGGGCAGGCCGCCGCCCCGCCGTGGCTGATCGACCAGCTCGCCGCCCGCCGCCGCGGCGAGCAGGTCACGTCCCCACGGCTGCGCACCGCGTGGATCGCCTGGCGGGACGCTCGCCGCACCGTACATCTGACGTAGATTCTCGCCGTGGACCGACAACGGCTCAGCAGCATCGCGCACTCGCACCACCCGATCGCCGCGCCCATCTCCGGGGTGAACGTCAACCGCCTCCTGCGCCGCGCCGGCCGCGGTCCGGCCGCGCGCATCCTCGACCTGGGCTGCGGCGAGGCGGCCTGGGCGATGCAGGCGCTGGCCCACTACCCCGACGGGGTGGCCGACGGTATCGACCTCAGCCCGTACGCGCTGGAGCGGGCCGCCGAGGCCGCCGCCGTCCGCGGCCTGACCGAGCGCCTGACCCTGCACGAACGGGATGCGAGCGGCTACGTGCCGGACGGCGACTACGACCTGGTCATGTGCGTCGGCATGACACATGTCTTCGGAGGCCTCGGCGAGACGATCGCGTCGGCCGGCCGGCACGTGCGCCCGGACGGCGTCCTGCTCGTCGGGGAGCTGTTCTGGGCGTCCTCACCGACCCCCGATCTGACGACGTTCTTCGGCGAGCTGACCGACCTGGCCGGCCTGGCCGACGCGGCCGAGGGGAGCGGCTGGACCCCGATCTACGTGCACGTGAGCGACCAGGCCGAGTGGGACACGTACGAGTGGTCGTGGGTCGGCTCGCTCACCGAATGGGCATTGGACAACCCCGGTCACCCCGACGCCGCGGACGCCCTGGACGAGGCCCGCAGCCACCGCGAGCAGTGGCTTCGCGGCTACCGCGGCATCGCCGGCTTCGCGACGATGGTGCTGCGCCGCGTCGAGAAAGTCTGATGTCCGCCGGGATACCGACGTCGACCGCCCGGGCCTGCTGGTCTCGATCGCCATGGTCGCGATGATCGACTGAGGCGCTGGCCGATCCGGCCGACATCACCGGTTGGCGTGAACGGCCAGTACCTAAGCCATCACTCCTCGTGCAACCATGACGCAAGGCGGCTGGGATGTTCGAGCGGTGCGGGGTTGATGATGCGGGCCGAGCGGCGAATCGATCTATTGCAGAACGACGCTCGGTCCGTCGTGCTGCTGCGCGCGATCGCCGTGACGCATCGCAACGTGCAGCGGGTCCAGGCGGTGAGCCTCGCGATGTCCTTGGTGATCGCCGGGTCCGGCATCGTCGCCCGGATCACCGATGCCGGCCTTTCCGCGGTCGCCGTCGCCGGAACGCTCTGGGCCGCGCTGTATGCGCTGGTCCTCGCCCCGTCCGCCCGGCGTTATCTCCGAACCAGCGCGACCCTGCAGGAGTTGTTGGACACGACCCTGTTCAACCTTCCGTGGAACAGCGTGCTCGCCGGTGATCCGCTGTCCGAGGAGGAGGTCAGCCGGCTCAGCCGGCGGTACCGAGGCGACCAGAAGCCGCTGCTGGACTACTACCTGGTCTCGACGGCGGGGTGGCCGTACGACGTGCTCTTCTGTTTCGAACAGAACCTGGCCTGGGGGTCGAGGGTCCGGCGTCGCCTCGCCGACGGGCTGATCGGTCTCGCCATCGCGTGGTGCGTGGGCGGCGTGGCTGTCGCGTTCGCGACCGAGGCGACCGTGACGGCGCTGGTCAGCTCGTGGCTCATTCCGTCGCTCGGTCTGCTGCTGTTCTGTTCGGACCAGGCTCGCGCCCAGAACGCGGTCACCCAGGAGCGCTCCCGCGTCCTCGGCCTCGTCCGGGCGGTGATCGACGACCCGACGTCATCGCATCTCGCCGACGAGGCCGAGTTCACCCGGTTCGCCCGTCAGGTTCAGGACTCGCTGCTGCTGGCGCGCCGGCAGCAGCCGCGTACGCCGCAATGGTTCTTCCGGCTGTTCCATGACGACGATCTGAGCGACTTCCGCTACAAGATGCGTGCCCTGGAGAAGAGGATCACCGCGGCTGATCTTGACTCCAGATTGGACTCACAGTCACATCGTGATCGCTTCCAGTTATGAAATAATGACGGTCGTCAACGTGTCGTCGCCGGAGGGTGCCGTACCGAGTCGCCTCGCTGGAGCGGCTGCTCACCGCGATGGTTCACCGGACCTGGTCTGACGATCTCAGATCGACGTCCGCTCATTCTCCCAGGGAGGCCCACCCATGCCCCACCGCGAGGAACCGTCAACCAGCGCGGCCTCCGACGAGGAGACGGATCAACCGGTGGTGATCGCCGACGTCTCCGGCATGACGATGCTCGAGCTGCTGCAGTGCGAGGACGCGAAGGTCGTCGAGGGCGCTCGGCGGCTGGTGGCCGATTATCTCGTTCTGCCCGTCACCTCCAGTTGGAGCAGCTTCCTCGATCCAGGCGCGCGGCCCGTCGAGAGCCGTGAGGACTCTTGATCCAGCCCCACGCATTGCCGGTCGGGTCCTTTGATCAGCTGGCGAGCGGACGGTGCGACGCCGGCACCGTCGAACGCATTCGCGCGGCCCAACACAGCAAAGACCTCTTGCTGGCCAGTCATGTGCTGCGAGATCGTCTCGGCGACGACCCACGAGTTCTCGGCGTGGCCGAGGTTCTCTCGCGGGCGCAGTCGAGGTCGCCGGTCCGGGCGGCCGAGACGTTCCGCCGAGGATGGCTCGGGAGCTGGGCCAGCCGATGCCTGCACTCGGGGCCGGAACGGACGGCTACTGCCGACGACGTCAGCGCCCTGGGGAACCTGGCCGCGGCCACGGCCCTGCGGACGGGCGTCGACGCTTCCGTCGATGTCGCCATTCGCGCCGGCCGGATCCACCTGCCGACCATGGGTTCGGCGACGGTCGACCAGTCCGCCGGGACCGACGGGACGGCGACGTTGATCGTCCGGCCGGGACGCCCGAGGCTGATCAACGACGGCGGTCATGAGGAAGACCTTCCGATGGGCGATGATCCCCGCTGGATGAGCTTGCGCGAGATCCGTCTCGGTTCGGGCCGGCGATCCCTGACGCTGACCATCGACGATCTCGACCCGACCCGTGACTGTTTCGTGAGCCGACCGGCCGACCGGTTGACGCCCGAGGCCGTCCGGCTGTGGTGGTCGCGTGGTGAGCTTGCCTGGTCGCTTCTGCGGAATCACGCGCCGGAATCGAGCGAGCTGACCGCGCGCTGGACGGACACCTTGGTTCCGTTGGAACCCGCCGCCGACGATGCCAATCTGAGCATCAGCTCGCGTGCCGCCCTCGGAAGTATCGCGTTGAGCCTGCCCGCGGGCCCGGCGGAGTTCGGGGCCTGCCTGGTACACGAACGAGCTCACTCCATGTTGAACGGCATCCTGCTCTTCTGGCGGCTCGCGGATCCGGCCGCGACGGCGACCTACTTCGCGCCATGGCGAAGAGATCCGCGACCCATTCTCGGCGCGTTGCACGGCATCTACGCGTTCACCGCGGTGGGCGAGCTGTGGCAGCAGCTGCTGGCCGTGCCCGAACTCCGAGGCGAGGCGGCCGGCCAGCTCGCCCGCCGGCGCGTCCAACTTCGCGCCGCGATCGAGGCCGTGACCGGCTCGCCCGAACTGACGCGGGCCGGGGAGGCCCTGGTCGCCCACTCCCGCCGGCGGGTCGAGCGGCTGGAGGCCGTCGAGCTGCCCCACGAGCTGGGTCGCCGTGCCGAGGATGAGCTTGTGCAGGCCTACGACGCGTGGATGCTGCGCAACTCAGCGCCGAGGGGATAGGCCGGGTCACGCGACGCGACCTAGCTGGGCGGCGGCTCGATATCGAGCTCGGCGCGTTCCCCGCCGCCGATCTCGGTCACGATCGGATGCTCCGGATGCAGGACCTCGCGGAGCTGCACACGGGCCTTGAGCAGCAGGTCGCTGCCGGTCGGGTCGCCGGTCGCCTGGAGATCGATCGCGGCGTTGACCGCGGTCAGCAGCGTCTCCGGATGGCCCGGACCGAAGAATCGCTCCGCCCGTTCGTACGTGGCGACGGCCAGATCACGGGCTGCCGCGGATTCGCCCGCCTCGGCGAAGGAGTTGGCCAGCCCGGTCGCCGCGGCGAAGGAGTACGGGTGGTCGTCCCCGAACACCTGGCGGGCGAGCGCGAGGTTGCTTTCGGCGAGCCGGCGTGCCTCGGCGTTGTCGTCCCGCAACCTCCGCAGAATGATGGCGAGGTTGATGCTGGCGGCGAGGGTGAGGGCATGGCTCGAGCCGAACAGCCGTCGATAGCGCTCAACGGTGTCGCGAGCCATGCTCCGCGCCGTCTGCAACTCGTTGCAGACCCGCAGGGCGTTGGCGAACGTGAGTGCCGCGGACAGGCTGTGTTCGTGGTCCTCGCCGAAACGCGCGCGGTGATCGTGGTAGTTCTCCCGGGCGCTGTCCCGGGCATCCGCGTAGGAACCCGTGCGCCGCAGGGCGATCGTGATGGCTCGGGCGGCCATCAGCACGGCCGCGTGCCGGGCCGACAGCAGGTCTCGGTAGATCGGCAGACCCCGGCGCTGGAGTTCGAGCGCGGCCGAGTATTTCCCGAGTCCGATCAGGTCCCGCGTCAGGTTGGTCAGCGACTCCTGAGTGGAAACGTGGTTCTCGCCGAACCGATCCCGTCTCTTGTCGAAAAGGTCGCGGTCGATCTGCTCGGCCTGGGCGAAGAGGCCGAGGAACCGCAGGTTGACCGCGAGGTTGCTCCGCGCCCGGAGGGTGCTGTCGTCATCCGGCCCGAAGGTGATGGTGTGCAGCTCGACGTTGCGTTCGTCGTGCTTTCTGGCGGCGGCGTAGTCGCCCAGAATGCGAAGGTCGTTACTGACGTTGTTGGCCGTGTACAGGGTGTGTTCGTGGTGCTCGCCGAAGCGCTCGGTGTCCTCGGTGAGGATCCGGAAGACGTGTTCGTCGAGGTCCCGGGCCGCCTGGGATTCGCCCAGCAGCCGGAAGGCGTTGGCCAGGTGACGACCGGCGATCAACGTGATCTCGTGGTCGGAGCCGAGTGGGTCCTGCGGATCGGTCCACGCCTCGTAGGCGAGCATGCCGAGCCGGCGGCTGGCCTCGTAGTCGCCGATCGTGAAGAGGTACCGGATCTGGTCCAGAACGACCGTGCGTGCGTCCGGCGACACCGCGCTGATCAGTTCGGCGGCCAGGATGTGCGGGCCGATCTCCTTATGGGCCCGGCGGGTCTGGATGTCATCCGGCTCACCCGGGTTGGCCGACGACAGGATGTTCTGTACGTTCCGGCGGGCCTGCCGTAGCCGGTCCTCGACCAGTTCTTCGCGTAGCACTCGCTGAACCAGGCGGTGGACCTGGAGCCGCTGCCCTTCGGAGTCGGTGATCTTGACAAGGCCGTAGGCGTTCACCCGGCGGATGGCGCGGTTGAGGTCGATCTGGTTGCGCAGCGCCGCGGAGAGGTCGTCCGACAGATCGGCGAGCCGGCCACTGCGCAGGACGGAGACGGCGACTGGTTCGGCGCCGAAGAACGCGAACGCCTCGAGCAGCTCGGCGGCTCCGGGGGCCTCCCGGCGCAGCTGCTGGACGGCGAGCTTCACGATGGCGAAGACGGTTTCCGGGTACGCGACCGGCCGGCCCTCGGAGAGGAGCTGCTCGATGTTGCGGTCGAACAGTTCCAGGTACTCCGGCACCGGCATCTTGGTCTGGGCGTTCCAGATCGCCGCCTGCTCCAGCGCCAACGGAAGGTCGCCCAGCTTCTCGGCCAGCCGGTCGGCATCCTCGGGGCTGATGTTCTGCCCGTGTCGTTGCAACAGTTCGATGCTTTCCTGGCGTTCGAAGATGTCGACCTCGATGGAACCGCTGTCCGTCGCGAACTCGGCGGTATTGCGCGAAGTGATGATCACATGGCCGCTGCCGGCCGGCGGCACGATGCCCGCCAGATTCGCCCGGTCGGTGACGTTGTCGTAGACCAGGAGCCAGCGCCGATCGCTCTCCGGCGCGGCCAGGGCTTCGAAGAGCAGGCTGATGGTCTGCTTGACCTCGTCCCCGGCCGGCAGGTCGAGGCGGGTCGCGAGTTCGGCCAGCGTCTGGCGAACCTGGGCCGGATCCTCGGCGGGGATCCACCAGATCAGGTCGTACTCGCCGGCGTGTCGATAGACGTACTCCACGGCCAGCTGGGTCTTTCCCACGCCGCCCAGGCCGTGCAGCGTCTGGGGCACGACCGCTGCGTGCTGCCGGGCCAGCAGAGTCGCGGTGAGCCGCTGCAGGAGAGTCTCGCGACCGGTGAAGTTGGGGTTCTTCGACGGCAGAGCGGGCCCAAGGATGAGCCGGCGTTGATTCGCTCGGGAATCGTTGGGCGCATCTTGCAGCGGGCCGGCTGTGGTTCGCGCGTTCACGGTGTCTCCCGGCTCTGGATTATCACGGGGCAGGCTACGTGGTAGGACTAATCGGGACGTATCACCCGGGGGTGATGGTCTCATCTCCTGAGATGAAGATCCGGTAAGTTCGCTCATTGATCCGGCGGCGAACCGCTCGGAGATCTGGCACAGACGTGCTCGCAGGACAGACTGACTCACCTGCAGACGACGTTCCGCACACTGGTCCAGCCACTCGTGCAGACGGTGCGAGGCGACGCCGCCGACCAGATGGGCGCAGCGGTCGACCAGCACCATAGACCGGGGCATCTGGTCGTGCGAGGTGCCGTCGCCGATCAGTTCGCCCACCTTCGCCATGACGGTGGCATGGTCCGGCCGGCCCGTGCCGGGGGCGGCTCCGGTCACGTCGTCGTAGGCCATGGCCAGAACGGCGACATCGACGTCGGACAGCAGGCTCAGCGCCGCTTCGTGGTCGGACCGGCTCAGGCGGTCACCGTCGTGCGGGGTTCCGGCGAGGACTTCCGGCGCCGTCACCGTGGGCCACGAGGTCGGACGATGCAAGGGGCGGGTCGATGCGGGCAGATAGTGGTTGTGAAATTGAAGGAATCTGCGTCCGGCATGCGCCGCCAGGCGGAAATACCACCATCGTCCGCGTGGAGTCAGGTTCTCATAGCAGGCGAACAGCATGGCGCCGGCGAGGACGGAGAGCAGGAATTGTGATCGCCAATCGCCCTGACGCATGATTTTCAGCGATTCGTAGCCGGCTTCGTGAATGGTGTTCAGGGTCGTCCTGAGGTAACCGGTGAGACGAGGTGATCCCGCCGTCCAGGGGTGCAGGACGAAATCGAGCAACGCGTCCTGCTCCTCCATCCGGAGTTCGTCCACCGTCTGGGCGATGACCGACAGCATGAGCGTCACCGGGTCGCGGCTGAGGGGCGCGTCGGCCTCGAAGGTCGACAGATCGACCAGCCGGAAGTTCTCCGCCTGTGGCTGGTCCCGCTCGACCGGGACCAGGACGTTCTCCAGATGGAGATCGCCGTGTGACGCGCCGGTCGACACGTCGAAGGTGATGGCGCCGCCGATCCGGCCCGCGGCCATCAACACCGGATTGGGCAACGGATTGGTGCGGTCGCTGCCCTCGAGGAACCAGGACGTGTCCTGTTCGAACAGTCCCAGAGCGGTGGCCCAGTCATGAATCGAGCCGCCCCCCTCCAACGCCCCGTGCAGTTCCCGATCCAGGAAGCCGGCCGTCGTCATCTCGACGGACCGCACCACGTGGGGGGCCCAGTCCCGGAGGACAGATTGGACGATGATTCCGCACGTCTTGTCGAAGTGCACGTCGGGCACCTGGGTCAACGGGGTCAGCCCGAACGTCGCTCCGGCGACGTCCTGGAACATCAGGTGGCCGCCATCCCCGACGGGGTAGGGGTCGAACGGTTGGTCGACGAGGTGGTCCGTGATGAAGGCCGCGGCCGAGGCGGCCTGCGCTCGTCGATGGGCCGCCGGCTCACGGGCGTAGACCCCGGCCGGGCAGACCTTCAGCACCAGTTTGACGTCGGCTCCGCCGGGCTGCCGAACATTGATGGCGGCCAGCTTGGCGCCGGTGTAGCCGCCGGCCCGCCAGACCGGTCGCGTCAGCCGGACGGCACGGCCGTTGGCCTCGGCCCAGCGCGACAGGGCGGATGCCGCCGGCCCGCCGAGCACGCGGGCCAACTCCTCCTGCTCCGGGTGCGCTGTGCCGGACAATATCGACCTCACCGAAGTTCGGATTGATGATCCGTTGGTCATGGACGGGGTGGAGAAAGGACTTCATGCCGTCCGTCCACCGTATCGACGCCAGGAGGTGTGGGTCCAGCCGCGACAAATTGTCCGTAGCCTATTTTGGTTGATCGAATAAGACGCGGCAAATGCTCGTCCGGTCAACAAGATCTCGACCTCTGCGCGCCGGCCGGGTCGGCGACGGGATCGGTCCGCACGACCGACCCCGGATGAGGGACATCGATCTCGCCGGGCCGCGGACCGCGTCACCCGCGACCCGCGGGCTCCACCCACGTGCGGAAGGGGGGACTCGAACCCCCACGCCCGTTAGGACAAAGGCTCCTAAGACCTTCGCGTCTGCCATTCCGCCACTCCCGCGTTCCGGTGAGTGTAAACACTCCTCGGCGGACGTATGTACAGGCCACGGCGGTCGCCTCGCGGATCGGGCCGCGTGACGACCGCCGTGGGTCTGTGGTGTTTCTAGAAGCGGAACATCGCCAGGCTCCGGCTGATGTCGCTCGCCACGCGGGAGAGTTCGTCGGCCGCCGCCTCGGTGTGGGCCGCCGCGCCGGTGGTCTCGGCGGCCGCCTCGGCGACCGCGGCCATGTTGGTGGAGATGTCGGCGGTGCCGGCCGCGACCTGGGACACGTTGCGGCTCATCTCGTCGGTGGTCGCGGTCTGCTCCTCGACCGCGGCCGCGATCGCCGTCTGGGTCTGGTTGATCTGGTCGATCACGGCGCCGATCTCCGCGATCGCGGCGACCGCGGCGGCCGAGTCGGTCTGGATCGCGCCGACCCGGGTCCGGATGTCCTCGGTGGCCCGGGCCGTCTCGCCGGCCAGCTCCTTCACCTCGCCGGCGACGACCGCGAAGCCCTTGCCGGCCTCACCGGCCCGGGCGGCCTCGATGGTGGCGTTGAGGGCGAGCAGGTTGGTCTGGCCAGCGATCGACGTGATGATCTTGACGACCGAGACGATCTCGGCCGAGGACGTACCCAGCTTCTGCAGGATGTCGCCCGCCTCGCTGGAGATGCGGACGGCCTTGCCCGCCACCTCGGCCGCGCTGTTGGCACTGCGCGCGATCTCGCCGATGGAACTGCTCATCTCCTCGGCGCCGGCCGACACCGTGGTGATGTTCTGGCCGATCTGGCTGGACGCGGCCGACACCGTGCCGGCGCCGGACGCGGACCGGCCGGCCGAGGCGTTCATCTGCCCGGCGACCGAGGTGAGCTGCGTGGCCGACGAGGCCAGCGTGGTCACGTTGTCGCTCACGTCACGCAGGGTGCCGGTGAGCCGGTCGAGGGCGGTGTTGAGGGCGTTCGCCATCCGGCCGACCTCGTCCTTGCCCTCGACGTCGAGCCGCTGGTCGAGCCGGCCCTCGGCCAGGCCCTCGAGGACCTCGACGGTGCGGCGCAGCGGCCGGGACATGGCCCGGCTGACCAGCAGGCCGAGCAGCAGGGCGATCAGCAGCGCGCCGCCGATCAGACCGCCGACCAGCAGCTTGGCCCGGTCGGCGGCCCGCTGGGCCAGCGTCATGTGGTGGGCGGTGTCGGCGTCCTCGGCCATGGCCAGGGAGTTCAGCGCGGTGGTCATGGCCTCGGCGAGCGGCTCGGCCAGGCTGCCCTGCGCGGCCAGGTAGGCGTCCATGTTCGCGGCGCGACCGGCCGTGAACAGCTTGTCGTTGCGCACCTTGCGGTAGTCGGCCAGCGCGGTCTCGAACGTGCCCCGCTGCGCTGCCTGCCCCTCGACCCCGCTGGTCCGGTACTGGGCCCAGGTGCCGTCGATCTCGGCGTCCTTGCGCTTGATCGCCTGCTCGATGTTGTTGGCGTCGGCGGCCGGCGAGTGCAGGATCAGCGACCCGCTCAGCACCCGCAGCTCCTGGACGTCGGAGCGCACCTCGCCGAGCAGGTCGGCGGCCCGCAGGTTGTCGCGGCCCACCTCGGACAGGCGGTCGTTGGCCGCGTCGACCTGGATCAGGCCGGTCGCGCCGACGCCGATCATCAGGAGGCACAGCACACCGAAACTGACGAGCAGTTTCTGCGCTACCGGCAGATTGCGAAGCAGGGCTGACATCACGTTTCTCCGGAAGGTGGCGGGGCGGGTGCACCGCACCTATCGGCAGTTGCCGCCGGGACGTGAGGGAAGAGAGGTCAGTCGATGCCCAGATCACGCCGCAGCTTGGCGACGTGCCCGGTGGCCTTCACGTTGTACATGGCCCGGTCGACGGCACCGTCCTCGTCGATCACGAAGGTCGAGCGGATCACCCCGGTCACCGTCTTGCCGTACAGCTTCTTCTCGCCGTACGCCCCGTACGCCGTCAGCACGCTCTTGTCCTCGTCACTGACCAGCGGGAACGTGATCGCGTCGCGTTCGCGGAACTTGGCCAGCTTGGCCGGGGAGTCGGGGGAGATGCCGATCACCTCGTAGCCGGCCGCCTGCAGCGAGGCCAGCGAATCGCGGAAGTCACAGGCCTGCTTGGTGCACCCGGGGGTCATCGCGGCCGGGTACGCGTACAGAACGACCTTGCGCCCCCGCAGATCCTTCAGCGCCAGGCGGTCGCCGGAGTCGGTGGGCAGGGTGAAATCGGGGGCGGTGTCGCCGTGGCTGAGGCTCATCCTGCGACCTTAGCCGTGGCGCCGGGCTGGTGACGCAGCCGCATCATGCCCTGGACGACCAGGCCCAGGCCCCCGCCGATGGCCAGCGTCACGGCCGTCCGGGCGATCCAGGCCGGCCCGGCCACCGGGACCACGGCCTGCTGGAGGACGCCGAGGTCGATGAGGCCGCCGAAGACCGCCACCACCGCGCCGGCCAGCGTGGTCAGGAACGCCGACCGGGTGAGGAAGGCCGAGGCCAGGCCGATCAGCCCGGCCGCGTAGGTCACCGTCGGCGCGGGCGCGTCCAGGGTGCGGAGGATCGCGTACGCCAGGAGCGCCGCCCCCGCCACCGGCCCGGCCGCGACCGACCACCGCCCGGCCGCGGCCACCGCCAGCATGATCGCCACCGCGCCGGCCCACCACAGCCATTCCGGAGGCGGCGGCAGGTAGTCGAGGGTCCCCTGGATCCGCAGCTCAGTGGTCTCCTGGCGGAGCGGGACGACCCAGTCGCGCAGGTGATGTCCGCGGTAGGGCTCGGCCGTCGCGGCCGGCGGCAGGCCGTCACCGGTCCAGTGCGTGCGCTGGTCGTGCCAGCGCACGGTGAGGTCGCCCGAGACGCGTCGCCATTGCGGGGGTGCGGCCGGGTCGGCGGCCGCCGGCAGCGGGGTCTCCCCGGCCAAGGTCTGGTTGAGGTACGTCGCCGGCGAGTGCACGTTCTCGTACGTGCCGTCCGGTCGCACCTCGAGATAGGGCTCGCCGGAGTAGCCGAGCACCTCGACCGTGCGCCCGGTGTCGTTGGTCAGCTCGAGCCGTGCGCCCGCCTCGATCGCGGTCACCACCAGGCCCGGCACGGCCGGGGCGAGACCCGTCACCTCCGTACGGAAGGAGGTCGCGTCGGGGGTGTCGCCGCCGTGCGCGAACGCCGGGGCGGGCAGCAGCACCACCCCGGCGACGACCGCGACCGTGAGGAGAGCTCGTCTCACCCGACCGCGCTCGTGATGGCCTGGGGGGTCGGGTTGGACAGCCGCTTGCCGTTGACCAGAACGGTCGGTGTGCCGGTGACGCCGCGCTTGGACGACTCGGCGGTGACGTTGGCGGCCCACCCGCTGTACTTCCCGTCGGTGACCGCGGCCGCGAATTTGTCGCCCAGCCCGGCCGACTTGCCCAGCTCGATCAGCTTGGCGTTGTCGAGGCCGTTGCTGCCCTCGGTGGGCTGGTTGTCGAAGAGCACCTGATGATATTGCCGGAACTTGCCTTCCTCGGCGGCGGCGGCCACGGCGCCCGCGGCCCGCGTCGAGTACTTCGTGCCGTTCGACTTGTCGTCGAGGATCGCGATCGGGTGGTAGCGCACGGTCACCTTCTTCGCGTTGACCAGCTGCGTCAGCGTGGCCCCGGACTGGTTCTCGAACTCGTGGCAGATCGGGCACATGAAGTCTTCGTACACGTCGATCGTGACCGGGCCGTCGCCCACCGCGAACGCCGTGCCGTTGTCGACCGTGCCCGGCGGGACGGCGGCGTTGCTCGTGTCGGAGCGCTGGCCGGCCAGCACGCCCCAGCCGATCAGGCCGGCGATGAGCAGCACCCCGACCACCGCCACCGTGGTCCACAGCGTGACGGTGCGGCGTTTGTCGGCCGCCTTCTGCTGCTCGACGATCCGCTTGGCGGCCGTCCGCTGCTTCGTGCCCTTGCTCATCGCGTACCCCTCATCAACAAACCGTCCAGCGAGAACCGTGTCCGCGGACGCCACACCAACAAACCCGCCAGCGCCAGGAAGCCCACGTCTCGCGCGATCTCCCAGCCGTACGCCGGGCTCTCGCCCGCGCCCAGGTCACCGCCCTGGCTGAAGCAGCCGCAGTCGATCTGCAGGCCGCGGGCCCAGGCCGAGACGATCCCGGCGATGAAGATCACCATCAGCAGCCCGCCGATCACCGCGGTCAGCCGCGTGGCCAGGCCGATCAGCAGCAACAGGCCGAGCGCGATCTCGAGGAACGGCTGGACGGCGCCGACCACCTGGGCGGCCTCGAACGGCATCAGCCGGTACGCGTTCACCGCGCGACCGGACGCCGCCAGGTCGGACACCTTGAGCCCGCCGGCGATCAGGAAGACCGCGGCCAGGCCGAGCCGAGCCACCGTCGAGACCCACGGCCACACCGCGGTCCGGCGCACAGCAGTCACCGTCATCACGTTCCATTAGTCGGCGGGGGCGCCGCCGCGGTTCCGTGATTTCGGCTGGGGGTTTCCTGGGGTCTTCTTGTGAGTCAGCTGGCCTGGGCGTCGGCCACGGCCGCGGCCAGGTCGTCACGCGCGCGGGCCACCCGCGACCGGATCGTGCCGACCGGTACCTCTTCGATCTGGGCCGCCTCCGCGTACGACATGCCCATCACCTGGGTGAGCACGAACGCGGTGCGGCGCTCGGGGCCCAGCCGGCCCAGCAGATCGGCGGCGCTCAGCCGGCCCGAGGAGTCCGGCGCGGGCATGTCGGTGTGGGCCTGGGCGGTCAGGCGGGCCCGCAACCGCCGGCCGCGCACCACCGTGCGCAGGTGATCGGCGCAGGTCCGGCGGGCGATGCCGAGCAGCCACGTGCGTACCGAAGAACGCCCCTCGAAGCGCGGCAGCGCCTGGAACGCGCGCAGAAACGTCTCCTGCGTGAGGTCGTCGGCGACGCCGGGATCGACCAGCGCGGCGGTGAAGCGCCAGACGTCGGCCTGGGTCGCGCGGACGAACGCGGCCTGTGACCCGGCGTCGCCGGCACGCGCCCGGAGCGCGAGGACAGTGGTCTCGTCCAGACCGTTTTCAGCCGGGGTCACGACCCGAGATCGTACGCGGGGCGAAACTGGCAGGCGTACCCACGTTGGGCGACCCGGGAGCAATCGGGGAACATGGCTCGCATGCCTGGTGATCGACGATCGTTGCGCCGCGTCCTCGCGACCGGTGCCGGTCTGCTGTTCGGCCTGCTCCTGACGTTGCTCGGCCCGGCCGCGCCGGCCAGCGCCCACGCCGCGCTGGTGGGCAGCGACCCGAGCAACGGCACGGTGGTCCCGGACGCGCCCAACCGGATCACGCTCTCCTTCAGCGAGTCGATCCAGCTGCTGGCCGGCAAGATCCAGGTGCTCGCCCCCGACGGCAGCCGCGCCGACCAGGGCGAGCCGGAGGCGTCCGGCACGTCGGTCACCATCCCGCTGCGCTCCGGCGGTGCCCGGGGCACCTACCTGGTCAGCTACCGCGTGATCTCGGCGGACAGCCACCCGGTGGCCGGCAGCCTCACCTACTCCGTCGGCGCGCCGTCGGCGGCGCCCACCGAGGACGCCGTCAGCGAGAGCGTCGACCCGGTGGTGCGCGCGCTGATCCCGATCGGCAAATACCTCGGGTACGCCGGACTCGTGCTGCTCGTCGGCCCGGTGCTGGTCCTGGCCCTGCTCTGGCCACACCGGCTGTCCCGGGTCGGACCGGCCCGTCTGGTCTGGTCCGGCCTCGGGCTGATCGGGTTCAGCACGCTGATGGGCCTGTGGCTCCAGGCGCCGTACGCGATCGGCGCCGGCCCGTTCGGTGCTTCGCCGGCCGACTTCCAAGACGTGCTGGGCAGCACATTCGGCGCGGTCATGCTGGTCCGCCTCGGCGTGATCTGCGCGGCCGCGTTCCTGCTCCGCCCGCTGCTCCGCGGCGACGGCGGCGAGTCCAAGGCCGACCTGGCGCTGCTCGGCGTCCTCGGCGTGGCCGCGCTCGCCACCTGGCCGCTCACCGGGCACCCGACCGCGTCACCGGTGGCCGGGGTGTCCGTGGTGGTCGACGCGGTGCACCTCTCGGCGATGTCGGTGTGGCTCGGCGGCCTGATCATGCTGGTCGCCTTCCTGCTGCCCAAGGCCGACGAGCGCGAACTCGGGGCGATCCTGCCGATCTGGTCCCGCTGGGCGTTCACCGCGGTCGGCGCGCTGGTCCTGGCCGGCGTGGTGCAGGCGCTGATCGAGGTCAGCTCGATCTCCGGCCTGTTCAAGTCCACGTACGGGCAGCTCATCCTGGTCAAGTCCGGCCTGGCCGCGGTGGCGATCGGGGTGGCGGCGCTGTCCCGCAAGATGGTGCTCAACCGGTCGGCGGCGGCGGGACCGTCCCGGCTGCGGCGGGCGGTGCTGGTCGAACTGGCCGTCCTCGCGATCGTCCTCGGTGTCACGTCGGCGCTGGTCCAGATCCCGCCTCCGCGTACGGCCACGGCGGCGTCGACCGGCACCACCAGCACAACGGTCACCCAGACGCTGCGGGACAGCTCCGTCTCGCTCCAGGTCGACGTCTTTCCGGCCAAGATCGGCAACAACAGCATCCATCTGTACGCGTACACGCCGGACAACAAGCCGCTGCCGGTCGTGGAATGGACGGCCACGGCGGCGCTCGCCTCGGCCAACATCGAGCCGATCGAGATCCCGTTGCTGCGCATCACCGACTTCCACGCCATCGGCGACATCGCGCTGCCGCAGGCCGGCGACTGGAAGCTGACGTTCACGGTGCGCACCACCGACGTCGACCGCTCGACGCTCACCACCACCGTCAAGGTCAACTGAATCTCCCCACTTCTCTCCTTCTCGTACGCCTGGACCGGCCTTTCTGGCTTGTTGCCGTCCGTTTGACCACTTTGGTGGCATTTCGGTATGTATGGTCCTCGCAGTGACACCCGAGAAGGGGGAGAAGCTCATGCGGGCGCTGCGCACGATCCTCGGCATGCTGTTGCTGCTCATCGGACTTCCGGCACTGCTCATCGGGGCAGGCTTGTGGTCCGCCATGCAGCACCGCGACGCGGGTGGCGCGTTCAGCGGGCCACTCCAGACCATCACCACCAGCGGCCACGCCATCGTCGTCGACGACGTGGACGCCCTGCTCCGCACGGACGCGCCGTTCGCCCGCCTGGGCAACGGCAGCCTCCGCCTGGCCGCCAGTTCCTCCGGCGCCCCCACCTTCATCGGCCTGGCCCCCCGAGCCGACGCCGCGCGCTACCTCCAGGGCGTGCCGCGCTCCGTCGTCGGCACAGTAGACATCGGCACCGGCGCCCTGCCGGTCAAGACCGCTCGCGTCGCCGGGACGAAGGCCCCCGCGAAGGTCCCCGCCGCCGAGACCTTCTGGCTGCGGGCCGGCCTGGGCACCCTCGACTGGAACCCCGCCGAGCTCGAAGGCCGCCCGTACAGCCTGGTCATCATGAACCGGGCCGCCGAGCCCGGCCTCCAACTGACCAGCGCCGTGTCGCTGAGCCCTCGCTGGCTCAACTCGAGCACCTGGGCCCTCCTCATGCTGGGCAGCCTCACCCTGATGTCCGGCCTGATCATCATGGCTTGGCCCGGTCGCCGCCGCGAGATCGTCTACGTGGTCGAGCCCAGCCAGGTCCCCGACCTGATGAAGGCCATCGGCGCCCCCCTGTCCCTGACCCGCCAGGGCGGCCGCCACGCCGCCACCGGCCGCCCCCGAACCCTCGCCGACACCCCATCACCCGCGGCTGCTCCTTCCTTGACCCCCGCCGCTTCTCCCGCTTCCTCTGCTTCCCTTGCGACCGCGGCCTCCATGGCCGCCTCCTCCGCGGCCGTAGCCACCACCGCCGGCCTGGCGTCCGTTGCCGCCTCCGCGTCCCGCTCAGCCACCGCCCTGGCCGAGCCACCCGCATCCCAGCCGTCGTCATCCGCCTCTTCTTCCACCGCGGCCTCTTCTGCCGTGGCCTCTCCTGCTTCTGCGGCCTCGCCCGCCCCGGCCACCGTGCCGATGGGATCCTCGATGGACAGGCCCGGCCCGACCTGGCCGCCCGCCGTCCCCCCATCCGCCGCGGCCTACGCGGCAGCAACCGCCCTCCCACCCCGCCCCGGTTCCCACCGAGCTCCCGCCCCCGGCGCCAAAACCCCGGCCCCCGGCGAGCCCTTGGAGTTCTTCGGCAGCGGAAGCACCTCAGCATCCGGCCTCCCACCCATGGCCGGCCTGGTAGGCGCCCCCGGCCCAGCCGCAACCACCACCCGCGACCCGCTGTTCACCCGCCCGTCCCGCCGCAAGCCCACCCAGCCCGACGACACCGCCCCCTTCGAGGCCTCCGCCGTAGGTGCCTGGGTAGCCGAAACAGCAGCCGCCCGAGCCCGCGAAACCGAGGCCCGAGCCGCGGCCGCCCTGGCCCGCGAACGCCGCAACGCCGCAACCGAGGACGCAGCAGCCGCCGCCGCAGGCGCCTGGGAGGCAACCGGCCTACGCCGAGCCGAAACCCGCAAGGTAGGCCTGACCCTCCCGCCCACCGCGACTCCCACTCCCGCCTCCGCGTCCCCGTCACCGGCCGAGCCCACGCCCGCCGCAGCCGCCACCGACTTGAAGCCCGCGGCTGCCGCCACTGACCCGAAGCCCGCGGCCACCGACTCGAAGCCCGCGGCAGCTCCCACCGGCCTCAACCCCGCTGAGCTTTCCACCGCCTCCGCCGACAAGCTGAAGCCCGCAACGGCCTCGACCAAGCCGCAGTCCCCGGCAAACCCGGCTGAGCCCAAGCCGGTCGCCCCGCCCGCCAAACCGGCCAATACTCCGGCCTCCACCAAACCTTCACCGACTGAACCGCCGGCCCCGCGCCGCGAGTCAACGCCGACCACAGCCACATCCACGGCGCCCGCCGCCAACGCGAAGCCGTCCACCTCCTCCGCAACGCCCACGCCCAACGCAGAGCCGGCGAAGGCCTCCGCAACGCCCGGCGTGGAGCTGGCCAAGGCCTCCGCAACGCCCGACGCGGAGCCGGTCGACGCCTGGGCAGCCGCAACAAGCGGCTCAACCTCCGCCGCCTCAGCCGGGACGTCCACGAACGGCCCGAAGCCGGTCACGCCCACCAATCCCGCCGCGCCCACCGCAACACCGCAGCCCGCCACGGCGTCTGCCAAGCCAACGGGCTCCGACACCAAGCCTTCAGTGACTGAAACACCGTCACCGCGCCGTGAGGCCACAAAGCCTTCGCAGTCCAAGGCGTCAACGGCTGCGCCGTCCACGACCACCGCGCCGGCGGCATCCACAGCCACGACGTCGACGGTTCCGCAGTCCGCAGCCGCTTCGCGGCCGGGCTCGCAGTCCGCGAAGGCCACGCCGACGCCAGCGTCCACGAGCGTCACGCGGACGCCGACGCCGTCTCTGGCGAAGGTCGCTGATCGCGCTGATAGCAACGGCGGGGCGGCATCCGGAACGGCGACCAAGGAGAGCGAGCCGACGGTTGGCGCTGGCTCTGAGCAGTCGGCGGATGTGCCCTCCAAGGGTGACCCCGCGGAAGGCGGCGCGAAGCAGTCGTCGGGTTTCGCTCGATTGCTCGCGTCGTTGTCGGCGCCGCCGACGCTGCCTGGGCAGACCTCGGCCGCTCCGAAGCCTGCCGCAGGCTCGGACCGTAGCGGGCAGCCATCCGCGACGACACCCGCCCGCACGGACGACACGACGGGCGACAAGCACCAGCCCATGACACAGCCTGCTGCACCGTCCATGGCCAAGCTCTCGCCGTCCGAGCGCACGACCAAGCTCTCACCGTCGAAGTCGGACGGCGAGATCGCCGCCCTACGCCAGGGCGCGGCGGACGCAGCCGCCCTCCGCGCGGCGATCGGACTCCCGAAGAAACCCACCAACTCACCCGCCGCGGGAACCGGACTGGCCACACCAGGATCGGCGTCAGAGGCGTCGCGGGCGTCGGCATCCGCCTGGGCGTCGGCATCGCAGCCCGGCGCGGCCCGGCCTGGAACGACTTCCGCGCCCACGGCGAACGCCCCGACGGCGACGAGGCCGTCAGCCCCGGCGTCCTCGGGTGGGTCGGCGTCACCGCGTTCCGCGCTCGGCGGTGCTGGTCGTTCGCTGCTGAGCGCGGCGATGGCCCGCACCGGACAGCCAACCGCAGGCAAGACCGCACTGGAGCGGTCGGCTCAGCAACCTGCCGCGAGCAGCGCGGCCGGAACGTCGGCCCGGCAACCCGCTGCGAAGGACGCGGCCGGAACCCCGACCCTTGGCAGCACATCGGAACCGGCGGGCACGAACGACGCGCCCGGCGGGTCGGCCACGAAGCCGGGGGAGCAGGGTGCCGCCAAGGCCGGACCGGCTGCCGCGAGCGCCCAGTCGGTGCCGTCACAGGCTGTCGGCTCGGAGGCGGGCGATGACTCGGCCGGGGGTGGGGCGGCCCGGTCGAGCCGGCCCGTTACCCCTCCGACCGGATCTGCTGGTAGCGCTGCCTCGGCGGCCGGTGTGGTCGGCGCGAGTATCGGTTCGACGCACTATCGGGATCTGACCACGGTGGCCGCCAAGCCTGCGATCGCCGAGGCGGAGACCGCGACCGCTCCGGCGCCCGCCCCGCCGAGGCCCACACCGACGCGGCCCACTGTGCCGGCGCCGTCCAGGCCTACCTCGCCCAATCGCCCGGTGGCTCCTGAGCCGGCCCCGAGCCGCCCGGCCGCCACGAAGACTCCGTCCCGGAACTTGGCAGCTCCGAGCGGCTCTGGGGCGGCTGAGGTAGGCGGGGCTTCGGCCGCCGCGGAAACTCCAGCCCGGAACTCGGCAGCCCCGAGCGGGCCCGGGACGGCTGAGGAAGGCGAGGCGTCGGACGCCAAGGCAAAGCTGGCCGCGGGGGCGCCGGCGCGAGCCGCTGCCACGGGAAATGACGTCGAGGCGGGCGCTCCCACCCGGGATGAGCTCAACGCGCTCGGCCGGCCGGGCTCGTCGCTGCGGCGGGACTACCCGGCCACGGGAAAGTCCGCCGGCAAGGGCAACGACACCGCCAAGAGCAGCGGCCCCGGCAAGAGCGAGGGCGCGGGCGCCGGCAGGAGCAGCGAGGGCGGGCCGGACGACAAGCAGAGCGCCGCGGCTCGGCTCTCGGGGTATCAAGCTGAGGCGGCCAAGCTTCTCGCCGGGTCTCGGCTCGGCCGGAAGAAGCCCAAGACCGACTGACATCCAAGATCGACGAGGGCCGTCCCACCACGGGGGCGGCCCTCGTCGCATGCTGGGCGGCATGCACACGATGTCCGCGGCCGACGCGGTGGATCTGCTGCGTTGCCTCGAAGCTCATGATGTGCCGGTCTGCCTGGGTGGCGGCTGGGCCGTTGACGCGCTGCTGGGTGAGCAGACCCGCGAGCACTCCGACCTTGACCTCTGGGCGCCCGCCGCCCGGCTGGAAGGGCTGTTCGCGGGCCTGGCCGAGGCCGCCGTCGACCGGGTCTACCCGTGGCCGGGCGACCGGCCCTGGAACTTCGTCCTGCACGACGGCGCTCGCCGGCGGGTCGACCTGCACCTGTACGAGCCTCGCCCGGACGGCGACCTGCACTACGGCTCGGCGCTCGACGGGGTCGGCTTCCCTGCAGCGGCCGTGGCCGGCCGTGGCCGCATCGCCGGCACGGAAGTCCGCTGCGAAGCCCCCGAATGGTCGCTCCGGTGGCACACCGGCTACCCGCCACGCCCCACCGACCATCACGACATGTCAAGGCTGTGCCGACGCTTCAACTTGCCGCTGCCAGAAGATTTCAGCGACTGAAACGCGGTTGGTCGCACTCACGCGAGACCCGCGTTCACGGCCTGTAGTCCCGCCAAGATCGCGGAGTGTCACGTCGCCCCGCCGCTGCGCTTGGAAACCCGCCGCCCGTACTCAAGCACCTATGTGAGGATCCGCCGCTGATCGACGAACACGTCAGGCTCGCCAATGAACATGTCCGCAGAGCACGCCCCATACGCGACGTTGAACGTCGCCAACCGGTACAGCCACTGCCCACCGCTCGTCCTCTGGAGATAGCGATAGTTGATCATCCACCGTGCCCACTGGCCGGGCCCGAGCCGCGCGGCCGGAGGATGCTGCCGCCGCCGGAGCATGAAGAAGTCGCCGCCTTGATCCGCAGTCGGCCATCACCCTCAGTAAGCAGAAGCTCGCTCTCATGCTCGGACCGTCGCATCGGCGGCACCACGTCCCGTGACGACGAGGAGGATAGACCCGCCACCACCGTGAACCCGACGGGGCAGGCGTTGCGCAACGCCGCCGCCGGCCCGCCGCGCGACCGCTTGGACCATGACGTACGCACCCGCTGCACGATCGCATCCACCGGACCGCCCCCAGAGACGCCGAAAGGGCCCCCGTGCAAAAGGGGCCCTCTCGAAGATGGGGTGACCGACGGGACTTGAACCCGCGACCCCCGGGACCACAACCCGGTGCTCTACCAGCTGAGCTACGACCACCATCGCGGCACGCGGAACCGAATCCCACGGCGCCGGACCATCATAGCCACACGCCACCGGCCGCCGTCGACCGGGTTTGGGAGTGGCGACGTGACCTACAACTCGGCAGCGATCGCCTTCGCTTGCTCGACGTCGGGTCCGGGCGGTGGCACAAAGATCGTGCGACGGTAATATTCCAGCTCACGGATGCTCTCGCGGATGTCGGCGAGCGCCCGGTGGGCGAGCCCCTTGGCCGGCTGACCGAAGTACACGCGCGGGTACCAGCGCCGGGCCAGCTCCTTGATCGACGAGACGTCGATCATGCGGTAGTGCAGGTAGTTGTCGAGCGTCGGCATGTCCCGGGCGAGGAAGCCGCGGTCGGTCGCGATCGAGTTGCCGCACAGCGGGGCGGTCCGCGGGTTGGGCACGTACTGCTTGACGTACGCGAGAACCGCTTCTTCGGCCTCGGCCATCGTGACGACCGAGCTGCGCACCTCTTCGGTCAGCCCGGACTTGGCGTGCATGTTGCGCACCACTTCGGGCATCGATTCGAGCGCGGCCTCGTCGGCATGGATGACCAGGTCGACGCCCTCGCCGAGCACGTTCAGCTCAGGATCGGTGACCAGCGCCGCAACCTCGATCAACTTGTCTTTGCCGAGGTCGAGGCCGGTCATCTCACAGTCGATCCACACCAGAAGATCCGCCACGCCGTTCAGCCTAGTACTCGCCGGTCCCGGCGTGCGGCGCCTACTTCTTTTGTCCGTTTCGGGCAGGGACTTCCTAGATGCGCGTTCGCCGGATAAAGTGGCGCTTAACGGACGAAGCCCCCCTTCGGTTACTCCGTTTCCCCGGTAAAGGGCCCTCCGCGTCGGCAGCGCGGAGGGTTCTTTCGTTGTTTCCGCGAAGATCCCAAGATCAAATTCCACCGCCTTGGGTACGCCCGACGCCCTACCCCAACCGCAACACCGGAGCGACGTGGCACTCCGCGACCCAGGCGACAGCGCAAGGCCGTGAACGCGACTTTCGCGTGAGTGGTCACCCGAGCCGCGCTGCTCGTGGCGGGTCAGGATCCCAGGAGCTGCGGGAACCAGAGCCGGGCCGCGGCGTCCCGGGCGACCAGGAACCCGGCGATGCCGAGCGCCCACGACAGCATGGCCCCGCCGCTGCGGAGGGCCCAGGCGTTGAGCCGCGCCAGCAGCCGGTCGATCCAGGCCGGCCCGAACGCGCGGAGGGCATAGAGCCCCAACGCCGGCAGGACCATGATCAGGCAGTACGCCCCCAGCAGCGGGACCACGGTGTACCAGGCCAGACCGGCCGTGGCCAGCAGCCCGATCGCGCCCAGGTAGGGGAGCATCGTGGCCACCTCGGCCAGCGCGGCCAGCAGGGCCAGCCCGGTGAGGCGGCCGGCGGCGCCCAGGGTGGCCCGCTCACGCCAGCGGGCGATCGCGGCGGCGGTCTGGGTCTTGCGGCGGTCGACCCAGAAGCTCAGGGCGAAGAGGACGACACCGATCGCCAGCTGCACGATCAGGAACGGGCGGCTGACCGTGACGCCCTCGAAGGCGCCGGCCAGGCGGCTGCCGCCCAGGGCCAGCCCGGCGCCGACGACGAAGTAGAACCCGGCGATCGTCGCGAGGTAGCCGAGGAACTTCGCCGCCGGGATGCGCGTGGGGGCCAGCAGCAGCCAGATCGGGATGAACAGCGTGCCGATGCTGGTGCTGTCGATGATCGCGAGGACGGCCAGCGACAGGATCAGAACAGCGCTCATGACCAGACATCTTGGCAAGAACCGCCTACTACTTTCGTCTAGGAATGGCGGCGACGATCGTCAGATTCGTGCGACGTTCGCCATCCCTAGCGTCGGTGACATGCGAATTCTGCTCAGCCTGGTCGGCGTCCTGGCCCTCCTTCCCGTGCCGGGGAACAGCGCGCCGGCGAACAACGAGCCCGGTCTGGCCTATGTGGTGACCAAGGGCGACGGGGTGGTGCGGGTCGTCGGCGAGGGTCGTGACTCGAACGGCGACCCGGTCGGTCCCGACACCCCGATGCGGGTGGCATCGGTGAGCAAGTCGTTCACCGCCGCGGCCGTGCTGACGCTGGTCGACGAGGGCCGGGTCGCGCTGGACCGGCCGGTGGCGAGCTATCTGCCGGAGTTCCGGATGGCCGACCCCCGCGCGGCCTCGATCACCGTGCGTCAGCTGCTCAACCAGACCTCGGGCCTGTCCGACCGGACGGTCGACATCGACGCCACCCAGGAGGCGCCCGACCTGGCCGGCTATGTCGCCGCGCTGCGGACCGGCCGCCTGGCCCGGACGCCGGGCACGGACGGGGAGTACTGCAACGTCAACTACGACGTCGCGGCGCGGCTGGTCGAGGTGGTGGACGGGCGGCCCTTCGCCGAGGCGATGCGCGGGCGGATCTTCGGGCCGCTGGGCATGACCCGCAGCAAGGTCGGCGACACCCCGGCGAACGGCTACAACTCGGTGTTCGGGGTGTGGGTCGAACGGCGTGAGCTGCCCGCCTTCCGCGGCGGCGCCGGCGGGGTCGTCACCACGGCCGCGGACATGGGCCGGTGGCTGATCAGCCAGACCGGGCACGGCCCCCGGATCGTGTCGGCGGCCGGCCTGCGCGAGATGCACACGCCGGGACCGGCGGCCGGCACCTACGCCATGGGCTGGGGCGTCGAGCACGCCGACGGCCGTACGCTGCTGGTGCACTCCGGGAACCTGTTCACCTACACGGCCGTCGAGGCGATCGACCCGGCCACCGGCGAGGGCTGGGCGGTCATGACCAACAGCGCTTCGCCCGTCGACCGTACGTACGACCAGCTGCTCGCCCTGGCCGGCGGCCGGGAGCCCGAGCTGAACTGGCGCCCCGGGACCCTCGAGACCGCGCTGGGCGTGATCGCGCTGCTGGCCCTGGGTCTCGGCGTGCTGGGCGTGCTGCGGGCCCGTCGCTGGCGGGGCCGGACCTGGCGCCTGGTGCCGCTGCTGGTTCCGACGGTGGTCCTGGCGACCTGCCCGCTGTGGATGTCGGTCCTGATCGGCCGCACGGTCACCTGGGCCCAGATGACCTACTTCCCGGTGCCGCTGACCATCACCCTGGCCGTGGCCGCGCTGGCCGGCCTGGCCACCGCGGCGGCCCGGGTGCTGGTCCGGCGATCGGTAGGGTCGGCCCGGTGAGGAACGGACTTCTGCTGGTCGCCCTGTGTGGCGCGGTCGTGGCCAACGGCCTGTTCCTGGACGCCATCCCGCCGTCGCGGCAGGCGCTGTTCCTGGCCCTGGGCATCCTGGCCTACCTGCACGGGCGCTACCTGCCGGCCCGCCGCGGCCCGGCCCTGATCGGGCTCTGCGCGGTGCCCGCGGCGGCGGTGGCGGTGTGGTCGGTCTCGACCGCGGTCGGCGCGGTGTTGGCGCTCGTGGTCTTCCTCGCCCTGCCGTGGCTGCTCGGGCACTTCCAGCTGGGCCAGGCCGGACGGGTGGCCCAGCTGGAGCGCGAGCAGGAGTTCGTACGCCTGCGTGAGCGGGCCCGGATCGCCGCCGACATGCATGATTCGCTCGGCCACGACCTGGCGCTGATCGCGTTGCGGGCCGGCGCGCTCGAGCTGGCGGCCGGGATGACCGACGCCAACCGGGCGGCGGCCACGCAGCTGCGTGAGTCGGCGGTGTCCGCCACCGACCGGCTTCGCCACACCGTTCATCTGCTGCGGGAGGCCGGTGTCCCACCGCTGCCGTCGTCGCTGTCCGAGCTGGTCGACGGGGCCTGCGCGGCGGGCATGACGGTGCACGTCACCGGCCCGGATTCGGCCGATCCGACCGTGCACCGGGTGGTGCAGGAGTCGCTGACCAACGCGTCGCGGCACGCCCCGGGCGCCCCCGTCCACCTGGCCGTGACCCAGCAGCCGACCCACACGACGGTGACAATTCACAACCCCGCGAGGGGTACGCCGACAGCGGCGTCCCGTGGCACCGGCTTGGCCGGCCTCCAGGAACGGGTGACCCTCCTGGGCGGCACCTTCGAGGCCGTCCACACCGACGGCACGTTCACCGTGACCGCGACCATCCCGGCCGGTGGGGCCGGATGATCCGCCTGGTCCTGGCCGACGACGAGCCGATGATCCGGGTCGGTGTGCGGACCATCCTGACCAGCGATCCCGGCATCGAGGTGGTCGCCGAGGCGGCCGACGGCCGGGAGGCGGTCGAGGCGGTGCGCCGGCACCGTCCCGCCATCGTGCTGCTGGACATCCGGATGCCCCGCTTCGACGGCCTGGCCGCCGCCCAGGAGCTGGCCGTCATCGCGCCGGAGGTCAAGGTGGTGATGCTGACGACGTTCGACGAGGACGAGTACGTCGCGCGCGCCCTGGCCGTGGGGGCGAGCGGTTTCCTGCTCAAGGCGGCCGACCCGAAGGAACTGATCCTCGGGGTGCGCTCGGTGGCCGACGGCGCCGCGTTCCTCTCGCCGCGCATCGCCCAGAAGGTCATCACCCGCCTCGGCGACGGCCTGGCCCGCGGCGACACCGCCCGGACCCGGATCGCCCGGCTGACCGCCCGGGAACGTGACGTCCTCGTGCTGGTCGGCCGCGGTCTGTCCAACCAGGAGATAGCCAGGACCCTCAAGCTGGCCGAGGGAACCGTGAAAGCGCATGTCAGCGCCATCCTGCTGCGGCTCGACCTGAACAACCGGGTGCAGGCCGCGATCCTGGCCTACGAGGCCGGCCTGGTCACCGGCTGACCGCCGCCCCCGCCGCCGGGAGCAACCGGCTCGGCGATGCGCCTGGGCGTGGCTCAGCCCACCGTGTCGAGGCCACTCTCGCCGCAGATGTCGGACATGTCGGCGGCACTGGCGCTGACCTCGGCCACCGCGTCCGGCTCGTCCTCGGTCCCCACCGCGGCCGTGGCCGTGGCGTACGAGGCGGCCAGCCGCTTGGCCGCATCCGCGATGGGCGCGTCGGCCGTCCCGGAGGCGGCCACGATCGCGTCGACGATGCCGGGATTCATCAGGGTGCCGTCGTTGATCGCCGAGGCCAGGGCCCCGCAGACCACCGTGCCCGGCTCGTCGTCGGTGGCCGAGGGGTCGGTGGTCGAGGGACCGGTGGCCGAGGGGTCGGTGCTGGGCGACATCGCCGGTGACGCCGCCGCGGGCGGGGCGGACCGGGCGCCGGACGAAGACTGCTCGCCACCCGAAGAACAGGCGGCGAGCAGCATCAGAGCGAAAACCAGAGGCACGAAGGCCGGACGTCGCAGCACACCCTCAGACTACGAGCGTTATGCCCGATTAGCCCGACACCGGGCGGAGTGTCAGAGGGCGCTGCCCTTCTTGTACTCGTCCCAGCTGAGGCTCCAGTCGGTCCAGCCGTTGCCCTGCTGGAGCTTGCGCCCGGTGCCCGTGACCGTGATCGGGTCGCCCATCAGCGTGCGGGAGAACAGCCAGGCGCCCATCTTCATCGACACGTTGACACAACCGTGCGAGACGTTCACGCGGCCCTGCACGCCGTCGGACCACGGAGCGGCGTGGATGAATTCCCCGCCCCAGGTCAGCCGCTGCGCGTATTCGATCTTGGTGCGGTAGCCCTCTTCCGGGCCAAGCGTGTCCGTCGTGTCGAAGACGGTGTGCCGCTTCTTCTCCATCACGATCATGGTTCCGCTGGACGACGGCGTGGACTTCTTGCCCAGGCTGACCGGGATGGTCTGCACCAGCTTGCCGTTCTGGCGTACCTGCATCTTCTTGTTCTGGTTGTCGACCGTCATGACGAACGAGCGGCCGACCTTGAGGCTCACGTCGATGTTGGAGCGGCCGTACCAGCCCTTGCCCATCGGCACGCCCTGCAGGTCGGCGTTGTACGAGATCTTGGTGCCGGCCTTCCAGAACACCTTGGGCCGGTAGTGCACCTCGGTCCCGCTGTACCAGTGCCAGGTGCCTTCCTGCTTCGGGGTCGTGGTCACCGGCATGCGGCGCTCGACCTCGGCGCGGTACTTCTCGGGCACCGACCGGCCGAACCGCATGATCAGCGGCATCCCGACGCCCACGGTGTTCTTGCCGCCCAGGAAGCTGGTGACGCGCACCAGGTTGGCCGGCTTCTTCATCACCGTGAAGCTGCTCTCGGTGGTGGTCGTCTTGCCCGCCTGCTCGGGGGCGCTGACCGTCACCGTGTACTTGCCGCCCCAGGCGAGGCCCTTGGCCGGCGTCCAGGTGCCCTTGTCGGTGTCGAGCTTGCCGTCGATCTCCTTGCCGTCGGCGTTCTTCACCGTGACCTTGGTGTTGGCCATGTCCTCGCTGGCGAACTTCACCGGCTCGAGGGCCTTGACGCCGCTCGCGCCGGCGGCCGGCGAGCTGACCGAGACGATGCTGGGCGGGGGAGCGGGCGATTCATTGCCGCCGCTCGGCCCCTCGGCGCCCGGCTTGGCGCCGTCGCCCTCCCAGGAGGGTGACTTGTCGCCGCTGCAGCCGGCCCCGAGCAGGACGGCGCCCGCGGCCACCACGGCCATCGCGTACCGCAGCCCGCGGCGGCGGTTGAGCCGAACCACACTCGTCACCTTGGTCTCCTCATCAGGACGTGATCCCGGCGACCATCCTCCGTCATGAATGCCCGGCCGCCCAGTCCCGCGTGTGCCACCACGTCACGTCACCGGATGATCACGCAAATCTCAACCCAGGTCCGTGGGTACGGGCAGCGCGCTGCCCTTGGCGAACTCTTTCCAGCTGACGTCCCACGGCGTCCAGCCGTTGCCGTAATCCAGCTTGTCGCCGGTGTTCTGGACGGTGACCGGGTCACCGATCAGGGTCTTGTCGAACAGCCACCGCGCGTTCGCCGGCGACATGTTCACGCAGCCGTGTGACACGTTCCTGCGGCCCTGCGCGCCCGCCGACCACGGCGCCGAGTGGATGTACTGCCCCGACCAGGTCAGGCGCTGGGCGTACTCGATGTTGGCGCGGTAGCCGGCCGCGCCGTCGGTGTCGGTGGTGTCGAAGACGGTCGACGCCTTCTTCTCCATCACCACCAAGTTGCCGCTGGACGACGGTGTCGACTTCTTGCCCAGGCTGACCAGCATCGTCTTGATCGTCTTGCCGTCCTGGATGACCGTCATCTTCTTGGTCTTGTCGTCGACCTTCATCTGGAAGTCGCGCCCGATCTTGGCGGTCGCGCTGCGGTCCTGACCGCCGTACCGTCCGCCGCCCATCGGCAGGCCGGCCAGCCCGAGCCGCACGGTCAGCTTGGTGCCCGGCTTCCAGTGTTCCGGCGCGCGGTAGTAGGCCTGGGTGCCGCTCGAGGTCCACGACCAGGTGCCGGGCTGCGGCGGGTCGGTCTTCACGAACAAGCGCTTCTGTACGGCGGCGCGATCGGCCTTCTTGATCCCGGGTGTGAACTCGGCCACCACCGGCATCGCCACGCCGTAGGTGTGGTCGTCGAACAGGTAGAGCCCGGAGCCGGTCTTCTTGCCCGGCTTGGCCATGGTGGTGAACTTCGTGGTGGCGGTCTTCTCGGCGCCCGCCGCATCCGAGGCGACGACCGTGGCCTCGTACCCCACCTTGTTCTTGAGGGGCTTGGCCGGCACGAAGCTGGAGCCGTCCTCGCGCATCTCGCCGGCGACGGCCCCGCCCTTGGCGTCCTTCAACGTGACGGTCTTCACCGTGCCGCCGTCGACCTTGACCCCGATCTCGGCGCTGATCGGCACGTCCGTCTTGCCCGTGGCGGGCGTCACGCTGATCTGGACGTCACCCGCGGGCGCCTGTTCCTGTTGAGCGACCTCGGAAGGGGTGGACGAGGCCGGCGGCGCATCGCCGTTCGAGGTGACCGGCTGCTTGTCGTCACCGCACGCGGCGAGACCCAGCGGGGCGAGAACCGTCACCGCCATGACCGCTATCAGGCGCCTGCTGACCATCCGTGATCCCCGTTCTCGTGTTGTCGCGCGCACATCTTGCCTTACTCAAGCAACTTTCGCTGTCAACCTCTTGGCCCTTATGACGCGTCAGGACTGCCCTGGCGTTGCCCGGTTGGAGTCACGATCTGGGGCCGTGCTAGAGTTTTCCTCGTTGTCACGAGCAAGCGCCGCTAGCTCAACTGGCAGAGCAGCGGACTCTTAATCCGCGGGTTGTAGGTTCAAGTCCTACGCGGCGTACGGGTGATCATGGCCCTGATCAGGCGTTTCGTGCCTGGTCAGGGCCATTTCTTCGTCCCTTGTGGACGAGGCGTGATCCGTGCGTGATCTGGAGGCGCTGACACCTGGCGGCAGCGGGCGGCATTCGCCGCCACGGCGGCCCCAGGTGATCCAGGCCACCCGGGGAAATGGTGGCCGTCGCCGCCCGGATCCGTGGTTCGCGGGGCCCGCGTGCCGTCTCGTTCCCGACGCTCAGGATCGTCCGATCGCGGAGCCTAGGTGCTCTCGGATTCTGGGTCGGTTGCGCCAGTGAGAGGCTGGGCTTGGGTGGCCGTGAGCGCGGAAAAGTCGGACGGTTGGCTGTGGGCGAGCAGCTCTGCGGCTCGGGCCAGCGATGCGATCGATGCATCTCCGCGCCCGGCGGTTACGGTCATTTCCGTAAAGTCAACGTTCAAGTTTCCGAGCTTCTCGTCGTCGTCGGGCCGGCGGACGTGAACCTTGCTGACTTGGTAACGGTCATCGATCGATGACCGGATCCGCGCAACGTCTGACCTGACGTCACCGCTCCCTTCGGCACCGACGTAGATCCGCCGCGACAAGCCGCGAAGGTTGACTGAGTCGAGCGCGAATTCGCTGATCAGTGGCGAGATGTCGTCCCAGTTCGCGGCGGCGCTGTCGGTGCGTCTCTTCAACCTGCGAGCATCGGATGCGATGAATAGCCGCCACGGACCCGCGTCGGCGGTAAGCAGCCGGGTGCTGAGGGGACCAGAAGGAGCCGCCGCCGTTCAGGCCTGCCAGCTCGGACTCGTCTTCCACCTTCCTAGAACTGCCGCGTCGGACGTCCGACGCGGCTCGCCGCTTGCTCACAGACTGCGGATGGAACATGTGTACGACGGCGGGGAGCGGAGTCGCCGTGGGAGAACTCGGCCAGAGAGTGTGTGACTTTCGGTCCTAGTTGGCACTTTTCGGCGGTGGTCGGCACCGATCGCTGACCTAGCGAACCGGGAAGTCACTCCTGCGGCTTCCGACTACCCTCCGTCACAACGTGCGGCTCCACCGATGTCCGGATCTGCCGAAAGTAGTGCGTTCACGTCCGGGCGTGCGGAGCGGAGCCGATCGGTCGAGGCGTCGATTCGAGGTTGGTGGTGAGCGTCTTTGCATCAGCAGTGACGAAAACGTTGCGGGGGCCAGCCCGCCGCTCGGGCAGCCTGACCCCAGAACAACTCGAACGATCAGCTGGTGGTCAGGGTGTTGCCGAGTAGGGACAAGAGGCGGTCCCAGTGGCGTTGCAGCGCGGCCGGGTTGAATGCGTCGGTGTCGGACATGGTGAAGCCATGGATGGTGCCGGGATAGATCTCGGAGGTGTAGCTGACGCCCGCGGCATTCAGGGTCTCGTTGAGCTCCTTAAGAGCCCCAGGGGTTATGTCGCCCTCGGCGTGACCGAAGTGGAGCTGGGCGGTGAGCTTGGAGAGGACATCCGGCCCGTCGGCGCCTACGGGGGCGTGGAATCCGGCCACCGCAGCCACCTGGTCGGGGTAGGCCGCAGCGGTGCGTACCGCCATGAGACCGCCTATGCAGTACCCGGTCACCGCGACCGGTCCGGTACTGACCTCGGGTTGGGTGGTGAGGAACCTGAGATAGGCGTCGGCGTCGCTCAGGGCCCGTTCGGCGGTGTGCGCCTTGATCATGGGCATGAGTCGAGCGAAAATCGCGGGCCGGGCTTCGTCTCCGATGTGCTCGGGAAGCTCGATCACGGGTGTCGGGCCGTGCCGATAGAAGACGTTGGGGACGAGCACGTAGTATCCGTGCTCGGCCAGTTCAGAGGCCATCTGCCGCAGCACGGTCCGGATGCCGAAGCCGTCCGGGTACATCAGCACTGCTGGGCATCGCCCGCTGGCGTCGGGGAGAGCGGCGAACGCGTCGGCCTGGCCGTCTGCAGTGGGGATGTGCAGCGTCTTGGTGGGCATGACTTCTCCTGTCGTCGTTGAGGTCTCGACCTTGATCAACACGACAGAGGTGGAGCCCGCGCAGAAGTGCAGGATTCTCGATCCATAAGCGGGCCGGTACCGGCCCGTACGGCGCTCAGAAGGGCACCGGGTCACCAATCTGTGCGTGGCGTGATGCCGTCCCGGTAGTCATGACTGCATAACTTAGCCGATCGGATGAGGACGGATCCGGCCGCCGGCCCGTGCGTCCGCATCTGCCGCGATCCGCTCGGCGGCATGCCCGTCACGGTGTGAAGTGGGCCTGGTGTTGCTGTTTGTACAGCTGTCATCGGGCAGGCGTTGGCCGATCTCGGCTTCGCTTGGTCAGCTCGGCGATCAGTGTTGTCGCAACTGTGCGATGGCGGCTCGAAGGAAGTCGTCACGCCGACGTGCGGCGTGGGGGCCGTAGGACTCGGTGGGCGTGTTGAGAGCAGCCACGGCGTCCCAGTAGGGGAGGTTGTCGGCCCGCGTGCCGCTGGCCCGTTCCCAGCCCTGCAACACGTGCCTGGGGGCGGCATCGTCGTAGAAGATCGCGACTTGTTTGCGGAGCTCGCCGAGATCCACGCCAGGGTTGCCGACGCCGGCGGTCTTCCAGTCGATCAAGGCGCGGACCCGGCCGTCGGCAACCACCGTGTTGCCGGGCCACACATCGCCGTGCACGAAGACGCCCGGCAGGTCCGGAGCCTTGATCGCCTGAATTTGTTCGTCGGCCAGCTGGAGTAGTGCGGTGGTTGGCATCCGGCCGACTCGGCGGTCGTGGGCGAAGTCGTCAACCGCGATAGGGCGGGGCCGGAGTGGGAGCTGCGGTTGCGGGTCGAGGATGACGGTGTGGACCTGGGCGATTGCGGCGCCTGCCGCCAGAAGCAACTCGGTGGAAGGCGCAGCGGGCCATGTGCTCGTCCCGGGCACGACGGTCTCCAAACTTGCTGATGTCTCAGCCACGCGACCGTCGAGATCGGCCGCGAGCAGGCGGGGAGCTGACAAGCCGTGCTTCTCGGCGACAGTGAGCGCCGCGGCATTCGTCGCAATTTGATCCGGCGAGATACGGCTGCTCGGGAAGCGAAGGACCGCTGAGAATGTCGACCCGTCGGGCGCCATGAGATCGATCCACCACGGGCTTTCCCCGTCGTGCAGAGAACGAACGGCACCGACAACGATCCGACTGCTCAGCTGTGACTCAAGCCAAGCGAGCAGCGGCTCCGAAAGACCAGGACTGCGCTGGTTACCCTTCCCGCACTGGACGACCCTCATACAGGTAGGGCCACCTGTCAAGAGCCCCACCAAGCTGCAGATTCGCGCGCGGTACCGCCCATGAGAAGGCGTGACCTGGTGCGGGATCGGTTCACTCTCAAGTAGCCGCGATTCGCTCGCTGCCCGCCGCTGCACCCGGGACCATCGGCTGGATCCCGGCCATGCCGATGACAAACGCTGCGGAGGGCAGCCATGCCCATCCGCTGCTGGGCGCGCGGCGATGCGAGGATCACGACATGAGTGACCCGTTCATCAACGTGATCCAGCCACCCGAAGGCGGCCCGTATGCCTGCCCTTGCTGCGGGTTGTCACCCTGAGCCAGCGTGGCTACTACGAGATCTGCCCGGTGTGCTACTGGGAGGACGACGGACAGGACGATCATGACGCTGATCAGGTTCGCGGTGGCCCGAACCGCTCAATGAGCCTCTCTCAAGCGCGGCGGAACTTCGTGAGCTATGGCGCCTCAGAGGAACGACGCCTGGCCCACGTTGGTGCGCCACTGGACACAGAAAAGGCGGGAAGCGGGCAGCAGTAGCGGCAGACGCGGGCCATCGGCACCACCCGGCGCACCTGACCGCCGACGGGCCCACAGCGGGTAGCTACCCCGTGGTGGAGAGGCGACGCAGCGCCGGCGGCGCGACGATCCGCAGGGCCGCGTTCTGGTCGGCGCACACGGCGAGCGCATCCCCCAGGGCTTCCCGGGTGGCCACGACCGCGTCGTCGTCGGCGATCGTTGCGGCCTCGTCGAATGCCAGGGTCAGGGTGGTGAGCGGTTTGTCGCGCAACTGGAACGCGCCGTTCACCAGCGGTAGCAGCCGGCGCATGTCTTCGGCCGACAGCGTTCCGACGATGTGGATGGTGTCCTGGTCGTCGGCAAACATTCTGCTCATCACAAGATCGTAGACGGCACGCGCACCGACGGCCCCTATGCGATGGCCTAGGCAGGCTCGAGAGAACCCTCTTACCAATGAGCCTTTTCCAAGCTGATCTTGCAGCTCAGGGCGGGGGCGGCGGGCCCGGTGATCGATGGAGGCGAGGCTCCAGGTAGGACAGCAAATCGACCAAACCCGATGCCCCGACCGGGAGCCTCGCCATCATGGCGTGCCAGGCTGGAACTGCTTAGGCCAGACCAGTCTGGCCTTAAGAGTTTCGGAGACGGTGCGGTCGTCCTCGTTTACCTTGGTCCTTTCCTGGCCGGTGCGGAACGCTGGTCCTGCTGGATCGCGCGGCCGCGGCGCGGCCGGTGGTCGAGGAGGCCATCGCCCTGCTGCGCCGCCCCGGCGAGACCGGCCGCTGCGCTCATCAGTCCGATTTGGCCAAAGCGCTGCTCAACCTCAGCACCGTCCTGGGCCGGCTCGGCCGGCATGCCGAGGCGGTGGCGTCGGCTCGGGAAGCCGTCGAGATCCAGCACGAGCCGGCCATGGACGATCCCGACCGGTACCTCCTGGATTACACCCACGCGACCACCAACTTCGCCCTGGTGCTGTCCCGGGCCGGCTGCCACGACGAGGCGACCACGGTGGCCCAGGAGGCCATCATGCGGTATCGGCGGATGCTCGACTACGGGCCGGACGATGTCCGGCCGTGGTTGCCCGTTGCGCTGACCAACCTCGGCGTGGTGCTGACCGAGCAGAATCGCCACGAGGAGGCCGTGCCGTTCATGACCGAGGCAGTCGAGCGCTATCGAGACCTCGTCGGCACCGACGAGAGCTACCGGGCGAAGTTCGGCGAGTCGCTGTACTACCTCAGTATCGGCCTCGCCGCGATCGGCGACCGCGACTCGGCGCTCAAGGTCAACGAGGCGGCGATCCTCGTGTTCCGTCAGGCTGCGCATACGGATCCGGGTTATCTGCACATGGTTGCCACGGCGCTGGAAACTCACAGCCTGCTGCTTTCGGAGATGGGCCGCCCGGACGATGCGGCCGGGTACGAAGCCGACGCCGCCGAACTGCGCGGGACGCTGCGTCTGCTGCTGTCCGAGGCGGACAACCCGGACGAGGTGGTTCCGCCCCGGACGTCCGGCTCCGGCTAGGCGCGCTCGACGATGCTCGCCAAGACCTCATGGGTACTCCTGCCGGTGCTTGACGGGTGGGGTCGGCGCCCGATCGCCGGACGGCGACCTCAGCGCCTCCGATATTGCCTTGATAACGCCGCGCCGATGCGGATACACAGGGCCGCATGTCCACCGTGCTTATCATCGCCGGGCCACCCGGAGCCGGGAAGTCGACCGTCAGCTCCATCGCTTCTTCGCGTCTCTCGCCTAGCGTCCTGATCCGCGGAGACGCCTTCTTCCGATTTCTGGACCAGGGTGCGCAGACGCCGTGGCTGCCAGAGGCGAAGGATCAGAACCAGACGGTCATCCGCGCCTCGGGTGCGGCAGCTGGGCAGTTCGCGCGGGGAGGATACGAGTCCGTCTTCGACGGAGTCATGGGGCCATGGTTCCTGCCGACCTTCTTCGAAGCTACAGGACTGAACGAGTTGCACTACGCCGTTCTGCTGCCCTCGGTAGAACGCTGCGTGCAGAACGTCACCACCCGTGAGGGCAACCGTGACGACGAGCCCGGTACGCGGCATATGCACAAACAGTTCGAGCAAGCCCGCATCGACGCCCGACACCTGATCATCGACCCAAGAGGGACTCCGGAGGAAATGGCTACAAGCATCTTGTGTCGCTACCGTCAGGGCGCCTTTGCCTATAGTGCTCGAGACGTCACATAGCCCGAGCGACCCATCGTATTGGCGCTGCGCCTAATGCTCGGTCTACCGCGACCCGCGGGGGCGATGGTCTCGTTGTCTCAACTCCGACCCCGCAATTTCCTTGACTCAATACACCGGATATTCAGCAGTGACAGCCGCGCGAATGGACTTGATGATCGCGGCCGATGCACTGATCTACCGCAGATATTGCGCGATACCCGCGCACCGCGGGCCCGCCTCCAAGCGGGGACGCCCGCCGGTGACGTCGGGCTCGGCGGAGTGAATCTTCAGCGGGGGAAACAGCCGGACTTCCACGGGAGCGCCTGGACGGTCAATCGCCTGCTGGACAACGGATACGTCAAACGCGGTTGAGTTGCCGATTGCCGCTACGGGCCAGGCCGTGGCGGCTGGTGTCCTCACTGCGGTGGTTGCTCCGGCCGTCGGTAGAGATCGAGTGGATGGCGGGCCGTCGACATGTCCCGCAATAGCCCGCGAGCCTGGCGCTGCCTGCTACGCTTCTGCTCCCAACTCTCGCGCGCTCGCGTTCGTCTGCGACGCAGCCGCCGAACATACGCCAGAACTCCAGTTCACACCCGGTGAGCCTGTACAAGGTGTCGTCTCTTCCTGTATCCGATCCTTTATGACCCCCAAACAACTGGTCGCCACGCTAGTTCTCGTCGTTACGGCAATCGCCACCCTCGCAGGCGCCGCGTGACCCCATATGCGCTCGCCGCCGCCAGCGAGCTCATGCACCTTGATTGGAAGACCCTCGCCGATATAGGACAGACCTACGGTGGTGCCTCCGCCCTGATCTCCGCCGTAGCTCTCTCCGGTGTTGCAGCGTCCATCGCTTACCAGGTGCGAGCCGTCCGTCAGCAACGCCACCAGGCCGTCCGCGACCAGCAACGGGAACTACTCCTATTACTGGCTAGCGACCCGGAGACGTACGCTCACGCCTTCACGCGGGAACGCGCGGCGATGCACCCGTCGGAATTGCGGCGCGACGTTTATGCGCAGATGTGGCTGCAGTCTTTCTCTTTTGCCTACGAAACTGGACATTTCACCGAGTCGGATATTCGATCCCCGGAAGGCGAGAGCCTCTTCAGCACTGAAGCCTTGAGAAGCCACTGGGCCGGCCACCGAGACGGGTGGATGTCGAGTCCCAATTCAAAGGCTCGACGATTTGCCGAGGCGGGCGAGCCGGCTGAGCACGGCGGGGAAGGCCGCGGCCGCACACAAAGATTAGGTGCGGTCGGCGCAATGGCGGCCGATCGCGGCGGGGCGCTCCACCCGCCGCAGGCAAGCGCGTGTTGGGCCGCAGCCTACGTGCTGCGGCCCACTTGTTCGCGGTGCTCGGGTGTTCTGCCTTCGGTGGGGAGATTGCGCAGCCAGGGGGGACCAGATCGGCGTCCTGACCGTGCAGGTTGTGGGGTGGTTCGATGGCGGCGGTGAGTTCTGGGCGCAGCGGGAACCGGGGCACGGTCGTGGCCCCGGCGTCGGCCTGGCGTGTCCTGGCGGTGTGCGAAGGCCCGCGAGGGTTCCGGATCCAGGTGCGCCGCCACCAGTCGGGTTCCTCGGCGCGCCATCGCTGGTGCCCTGGCAGGCCGACAGCCAGCCTCCGCGCGTAGATGTCGGTGGACCCTGACCGGGTGACTCGGTCGGCGAGGTCACCGACGCCGATGCCCGTCGACCGGGGTCGACGCGGCAAGGTGCAGGCGGGTGTGGGCCAGCTGCCACACGGCGAGGACGTTCTCCACGGCCGGTGGGCTCTTCCCTCACCGGTGGTCTGGGTGCGCATCCACTGCAGGAACGTCAGCAGCCCGTCGAGGTCGCCGCGTCCGGCGCCGTCGGGCGGTGCCTCGAGCGCCGTTCGTTCATCGCTCTGAGCCGCGCCGGTGCTCATGTCCGGCGTTTGGATCCGTTGCTGCCAGCTTGGTTCACCGGCCAGCCAGCACCGGTACCGGCGGTGGCCATCCCACAGCCGGTACCGATACATCGTCGCCGAGTTCGCGGCCAGGCCGTCGGCGACCAACCGCTACGCCGTCGGCGACCTGCGGTGCCAACCGTATGGCGCCTGCGTCTTTGGCGTCTGGGTCGACGTCGCCGTGCCACCGACGGCGTGACCGGCCGGCGTGGACCAGTCAGGTCGGGGTGGATCGGTCGCTTGCACTCAGGTCGGTTGCCGCAGGCGCGGGCGCGTCGCGGGAGTCCGGCTCCCGAGTGTCTGGGCTGATCTCGGCGAGCCAGTCCAGCAGCTTCGGCAGGTTCCGGTTCGGGCCGTAAGCCAGGAACGTTCCGTCTGCGGAGTGACAGCCCATCGCGACGGCCCGAAGCAGTCTGCGGCGGCTATTGACCCGGCTTCTGTGGGCAGTAGTCCTGTCCGGCTCCGTTCGTGTTGCGGATGTGGTGGAGCCTGAAGTACGGCGACAGGGATCGACTCATTTCGCGCGCCGCCATGCTGGCCCACGCGCGAAGGTGCGCCGGTGCGGCTGGTCGACACTGATTAGGTGATGGTGTTGCCGGCGCGGGCGAGTTTGAGCCAGCGCGGCACCGGTGTGCGGCTGCCGGCCAGGTCCGTCGTGGTGCCGGTGCGCGTCCGCACGCCGTGGCCGGGGGTGACCATGACCGCCGCGTACGCCGTACCCTCCTTGATGATGACGCCGGCCTTGGCCCACGGGTGGCTCGCGTCCTGGGTGCGCACGTGGGCGACGACCGTGACGTCGCCGGCAGCCGGCTGATGCACGAACTGGAAACCGGTCGGCCGGCCCGGCGTCGGTCCGCGGCGGGACGGTGCTTCCCGACGACTGCAGCACGGCGAGTACCACGATCATGCCCACTGCGGCGAGCAGGCACCACACGGTGGAGCGCACGGTGCGGAACTTCGTCCACTCGGACCGCAGGACCGCTGTCATGCGACCCTCGCGGCGGTGTACTCGGCCCCGTCGCGGGTGAGTTCCAGGTATGCCTGTTCGAGCGATACGCGGTACGCGGTCAGCTCGGAAAAGGGCAGGCCGGCGAGCAGGGCGGTGATCCGCTCACCGGGGAGGCCGGTGACGGTGAGCGTCTCGGGACCGGTCAGCGCGGCCGTGGCGCCGCCGGCGGTGAGGGCGGCCATCGCTTCGGCCGTCCGCGTGGTGCGCAGCACGACCCCGGTCGCCGGGCGCCCGGGCGAGCAGGCCGGCGATGCTGATGTCGGCGACGAGCCGGCCCCGGGCCACGACGATGAGGTGGTCGGCGGTGTCCTCCAGTTCGCTCATCAGGTGGCTGGAGACGAACACCGCCCGTCCCTGTCCGGCGAGCCCGCGCAGCAGCCCGCGGATCCAGTGGATGCCCTCGGGATCGAGACCGTTGACCGGCTCGTCGAACAGCAGCACCGGCGCGTCACCGAGCAACGCAGCCGCGATGCCCAGCCGTTGCTTCATGTCGAGGGAGAAGCCACCGGCCCGGCGCACGGCGGCGCGCTGACCCTGTCCAGCCCGCCCGGCGGACCGACCGTCCTGCGACTCGAACTGCCATGCGCGTAGTCCTCGCCGACGACGCGGTCCTCCTGCGCGAGGGCCTCGTCGCGCTCCTCGTCCGGTTCCACCGCCACGTCGTCGCCGTCGGTGACGCCGCCGCCCTCGCCGCCGCCGTCGACGCCGAACGCCCCGACGTGGTCGTCACCGATGTCCGCATGCCGCCCTCGTACACCGATGAAGGACTGCACGCGGCCGTCGTCCTGCGCGTGCGATACCCGGGCCTGCCAGTGCTCGTCCTCAGCCAGTACGTCGCCACCGCGTACGCCGCCAAACTCCTCGAATCCACCGACGCCGGCGGGGTCGGCTAACTGCTCAAGGACCGCATCCTCGACGTGGCCGAGTTCGTCGACGGCGTCCACCGGGTCGCTGCCGGCGGCTGCGTCATCGACCCCGAAGTGGTCCGGCAACTGCTCACACGCCGCCACGACCCGCTCCGCCGGCTCACCCCACGCGAACGCGAAGTCCTTGCCCTGATGGCCGAAAGCCGCTCCAACGCCGCCATCACTACGGCGCTGACCATCAGCGAGAAGGTCGTCGGCAAACACATCAACGCCATCTTCACCAAGCTCGACCTGCCCGCCGACAGCTCCGACGACCACCGCCGGGTCCGCGCCGTCCTGACCTATCTCCAGCGGAAGGAACCCTGAGCCTAGTCGTGGACGGCGCCGGCGCCTTCGTCGCGCGCTGGTCGCAGCATCTGGCGGCGCACGTGCGCCGGCCGGGTCCCGACCAGGAACGTCTCGGGCTCAGTGGGCCGGTTCCTGCCGTGCGCCGCCGGTAGAAACCGGGGGTGTCGACGAACTCGACCGCCGATGGCCCGTCCGGGTCGATCTCCACCACGAGCCCCTTGTCGAGCAGCCTGATGCTCGACGGCGTTACCGGCAGGGGGCCGGGCGTAGATCAGGTTCGTGACACCCTCACGGCCGTGCGGTCAGCCGCTTGGCTCTGCTCGTGAGTAACGGGTTCTGCCCCGTGAAGAGTGATCGATACTCGTCGTGATCGATCGTTGGGTGGATGGTGTGATGAGGTCATCGGCAGGCTGCTGCCGTATCCGCCAGAGACTAGAGGTCTTTTGAGCTGGGAGGGCGCCGCACTGGTGCTAGCTCTAGCATGGGAGTGGTGCTGGCAGGATCGATCCGCGCCGTCGGTGACGCATAGCGTCACGGATATGCCGAAAGTCAAGGGGATCGCGTCCGGGGTGGACACGCATCGGGTCAGGAGCCGATCGAGAGTTCGTGGCTTGCCGAGGTTGTTCGTGGGTCCGAAGCTGTTGTCGGCCCTGACCGCCGTCGGGTTGGTGCTGATCGCGTCGGGCGTGGTCGCGGCGCCGGCAGGGGCCGGTCCGCTGGCCCCACCTCCGCTCGCCGTGAAGGTCCTGGCCGCGCCGCAGCCGTTGCCCGCCACCGATTGGCGTGCGCATCTGGTGTACGAGATTCTGCTGCGCAACGAAACGGACCACGCGGTCCGGCTCGACCGGGTGGAGGTCCGTGCCGTCACCATCCTGGCTGTGCTGGATGGTGACGCGATCGAGCGGCGGCTGTTTCGCTTCACCGACGACGCATTCAGCCGGACGCTCCCGCCGGGTGGATCCGGCATGCTGCTGCTCGACGTCACGCTGGCACCAGGCGCGCGGGTACCGACCCGTCTGGATCACCGTTTCGGTGTGGCCACCGGCGACGGCGACGGCGTGACCACCTTCACCGGCGCCCGAACCACGGTCGAGCGGCGGGAGCCGCTTCGGGTGAGTGCGCCGCTGCGCGGTGGCAGCATCGCCGTGTTCGGCTGCTGCGGCCCGCCGTTCGGGCACCGGCGGGCACGAGTCGAACTCGACGGCCGCATCTACCTCGCGCAGCGTTACGCGGTCGACCTCGTCCGGATGGACGCCGCGCTGAACACGAATGCCGGTGATCCGACGCGTAATGAGAGCTACTACATCTTCGGCGCCGCGGTCATGGCCGCCGCGCCCGGCCGTGTGCTCGCGGTCCGTGACGGCGTGCCGGAGAACACCCCGCCGGCCTTTCCGCCCGATCTCGGGGACAACGACGTGCTCGGCAACTTCGTGCTTCAGGACCTCGGCGGTGGCCGCACCGCCGTGTACGCTCACCTGAGCACGGGCAGCGTGCGGGTCCGGCCCGGCGATCGGCTTGACCGCGGCCAGGTCCTCGGCCAGGTGGGTAACAACGGCAACTCGTTCCAGCCGCACCTGCACTTCCAGGTCACCGACGCCCCCGGTCTTCCCTTCGGCCTGACCGCCAACGGTGTGCCCTTCGTCTTCGACCGGTTCCGGCTCGACAGCCGCGTCGCCGGATTCGACACCTTCCCGCCGGCACCGGTCAGAATCCCCGTGCCGCCGCCGCACCGGCGCGCAGGAATGTACCCGCTGACCGGTGACATCGTCACGTTCGAACCATCCAGCGATCGGCGGTGAGCAACCGCACGGACGTCCCGGTCCTGCAATGGGATCCGCGTCGTTCAGGACGCCGCCACCGTGCCCATGCCGGCCACCACGCCTGCCGGGCGGCTGACCAAGGCGCCCTGGCGAATGCTGTCGTGCAGGCCGATTCCAGGGGTAGCGTCGGACAGGCAGTTCGGATCCTCGACAGCGCGTTGGCCCGCCCCGCGAGCCGACGACGACCCGGTCGAGCAGGTAGAGGTGCTGGTCTACGGCGCCGAGCTCGCGATGGTGCTGCACGATCCAAAGACCGCAGCCGAGATGCTGGCCCACGTCCAGTCCGCCGTGCTCACCGAAGGGGAAACTGGTCGAGCGGCATCCGCGTTCGACAACGCCGCCGAACTCGCAGCGGCCCTGCGGTGATTCACCATCGAACGCCTCCCTCATCTCGGCAGATCCGCGCTCGCAGCCGTATAGGCTCGCGATTGATTGCACAGTCGGTGCAGGCTCCGGATCTACCGATTGGCGCTACCGAAGTCAAGATCCACAAGTGGCGCTCTCGATGTTGACGAGCCTCACCGGATCCCGATGTGAGCGCCGGATCCGGTGATCGATGGGCAGAGCCGGGGGTGCGTTCCGGCAAGCGCCTACGGTCAGCCCTGGTTGCGGCCCTGCGGCCGCAACGCCGAGCTGGGATCGTCCTGCTGGGTGAGGACGAACAGGACCATGGGCAGCGTGATCAGATCGCTGTCCTCGATCAGATCCCACACCTCGTCACTCCCTCGACACCCAACGTAAGCGGCCATCCAGGGCACGCCCATGCCGTCCGTCCAATGGTGATGAAAATGTCAGTGCATGCGCAGTCTTGGCAACGAGATTCCTCAGATTGGGCCAGGCCCAGTCAGGATGAATTCCGCTCGATCCGTCATGAAGTAGAATTCGCCCTTCTCCGGTTGTATGATCGACAACCAATGTATTAATCCCAGTATCTGAGGCGAATGGCACCCAGTGGCGGTCCCACAAAGGGTCGGGGAACCGCGACCGGGAGAACATTTCTTCCGACGTCTCGAATAGGTAGTCGGTCCAGATATCGAGCCCATTTGAGTTCTGAGATCCGTCATGCCAGCTGAGGAGTGTCCGGAGGTCTGGGTTCAAGGGGAATCTGTAACGTAATTCGAGGTTCTGAAGTTGAGCCTCACTGAGGCCAGGCCGCAAAGTGGCGTGGCTGACGGGTGCATAGCGCGCAAGCCATGCCTCGATGGCGGTCAGGCTCTCGGCCATGTCGGGCGTTGTCGGCATGGCCGAATGGTAGACATTGGCCGGTGCCCTCATCGCGGAAATCTCGATAAGGGCACCGGCGTCCGGTGGTCAGGCGACGGTCTTGAGCCCACCATCGGCGACGAAGAGGCCGGTGTTGTCCGATGCGAAGCCGGCGACATTGCCGAAATTCGGCGTGAGCGTGACGCCAGCGCCGTTCGACTTGGCGACCCTGATCGTCTTCGTGTAATTGCTGGTACCGGAGGTGCGAACGTCAACGTACAGGTAACTGCCCGCCGATATGGCCGCAGTCGGCGCATATCCGTTGGTTGGTACCTGACTGGAGATGGTGGTGGCTTGGCCGTTGGCCGGGTTGATCTTCAGCAGGGTGGTGCCGGTGATGATCCAGACGTTGGCGTCGTCCGCGGCAATCGCACCGGTGACGCTCGAGTTGATCACCGTGGCGGGGCCGGAGCCGAGGTCGATTTTGGCCAGGCCGCCATTGACGTTGTTGACCGCGTACAGGTAGCGGCCGGCGATTGCCACCGATGCCGTCGCCGGGGCGAACTGGCCGCCCGGCAGCAGCGATGTGACCGCGCCGGTGTTGGGGTCGATGCGGCGGATGCCGCGGTCGTCGGTGGCGTAGACGAACCGGCCGTCAGAGCCGACCACCCGCAACTTTGCGGCAGCAGTCTTGAACCTCGCTTCCGCACCGGCGATCGCGCTTTGACACGACGACACCGTGACAGTGCTTCCGGCCAGCAGAGACACCACGGTGCGTCGCCAACCGCACCATGCCCCGGCTGAACATTCCTCACCAGCGCACCGAGAACCCAGCCCCGATCAGCCAACACCGCCGGATCGGGCTCATCCGCCGCGCCATCACCGACGACGCCATCCCGCTGCGAGCCAGGGTCGTGACCCTGCTCATGCTGCTCTACGCCCAGCCGATCAGCCGCGTCATGCGCCTGACCACCGACGACGTCATCCGCGACGGCAACCAGGTGTAGCTGCGTCTCGGATCCCCGCCCTCGCCGGTCCTGAGCCGTTCGTCGCCCTGCTGCTCAAGCACCTGACCAGCCGGGGGAACACCACCACCGCGACCAACCCGAACGGCACCTGGCTGTTCCCCGGCCGCCGCGCCGGCCAGCCCTTACACCCCGCCACCCTCGGCAAACTGCTCAGCGTCCTCGGGATCACCACCTTGCACGCTCGCACCGCCACGATCCGCCAGCTCGTCCTGCAGGCACCGCCATCGGTCGTCGCCGGGATGCTCGGCTACCACGTGGTGCACACCGAAGCCGTCGCCGCCCAAGCCGGAGGAACCTGGAAGAAATACGCCCCCCCGGAGACCGCACCCGACCACAACCCAAGATCCCGGGACAGAGAACACCGACTACCTGATCACCAGTTTCTGCCAGCGCCGCACCCCCTCGCCTCGCACAGACCGCCCGCCATCGGTTTCCGGTTAGGGTCCTCGATCATGAAGCAGTCACTGGAGGACGCCGACCGGTTGGCCCGATACGTCACCGTCGGGACCACCCTGGCGCTACTCAGCGACCGGCGGCTCGGGGAACTGGTGGACAGTGCGGCGCCGATCGGTTCCGGAATCGGCGGCACGGCGGTGCTACTGCGGGTCGAGGGCACGCCGGTCTTCGCCAAGCGTGTCCCGCTCACCGACACGGAGCGCCAACCGGAGAACGTGATGTCCACTGCGAACCACTTTCGGCTCCCTCCCGGCTGCCAGTACGGCATCGGCGGGCCCGGCTTCGGCGCGTGGCGGGAGTTGGCCGCGAACGCCATGACCACCGGCTGGGTGCTGGAAGGGCGGTTCGGCAGTTTCCCGCTGATGTATCACTGGAGGGTGCTGCCCGGCGCGGTCGCGCCGCCCGAGGAACACGCGGACCTGGAACGTACGGTCGGGTACTGGGACGGCTCACCGGCGGTGCGCGCCCGGATCGAGGCGGTCGCCCAATCGTCGGCCGCGGTGGTCCTCTTCCTGGAATACGTCCCGCAGAACCTGCACGAGTGGTTGACCGCGCAGGTGGCCCTCGGCGACGGCGCCGTCGAGTTGGCGGCCGCCACGGTGGAGCGCGACCTCCGGACCGCCGTTGCGTTCATGAACGCCAACGGCCTGCTGCACTTCGACGCGCACTTCCGCAACGTCCTCACCGACGGCCGGCGGCTCTATCTCGCCGACCTCGGCCTGGCGACGTCGCCGCGCTTCGAACTCTCCGCCGCCGAGACGGAGTTCCTGCGCCGCAACGCTGGCCACGACGGGTGCTACGTGACTACCGAACTGGTCAACTGGCTGGTGGCCGCGCTCAGTGGCGCTGCCGACCCGGTCGCCTTCCATCGAAAGCATGGCGTCGAGGCGATCCGCCGGTACGCCGGGGGCGAGCAGCCGGCCAACGTCCCGCCGGCCGTCGCGTCGATCATCCGGCGGCATGCGCCGGTCGCCGCCGTGCTCAACGATTTCTACCGCACGTTGTACGACGAAAGCCGGACCGCACCCTACCCGTTGAGTGAGATTGCCCGGGTAGGCGCCACGACCGGCCAGCCCTGATCGCGCGACCGCAGGCACGGCGGGAAGCCTGACCGGCGCCGCACCGACGGGGACTGACTAGTGACTTCAAGTTCAGAGACAAGCCCAACAACCGAAGACCACGCAGCGTAGGCGCATTCGAATCTTGGTCGGAGAATAGCGACTACTTGAATACCGGTCTCTGCCAGTATCGCACCCCACTACGCCGGTTCCGGCAACTCTCCGTGATGTAGCCGGAGCGCGTCGAGCCGCGAACGCACGCTCATGGCCGCCGATAGGACGCGAGATCTCGTCATGACGGCGACTTTCGGCGCAGGCATGACAGCCGGCCCGCAGGCGTGTGGGCTGTTGGTGCCCGGCGGCGTGGGCTTCGCCGTTACGGAAGGCTTTTGATGGGGAGCCGGATGGTGAAGGTGGTGCCGGGGCCCTGGTGAGGGGTGACGTGGATGGTGCCGTGGTGCCGTTCGATGATGGCGCGCGTGATCACCAGCCCGAGGCCGGTACCGGGGATACGCCGGTCCAGTGCGGTGGAGGCCCGGTAGAAGCGGCGGAACAGGCGGGGACGTTCGGTTTCGGGGATGCCGATGCCGGTGTCGGACACGGTCCACATGATGTGCTCATCCGTGTCGTTGGTGGCGGTGATGGTGATGGTGCCGCGGGCGGGGGTGTACTTGATGGCGTTGCCGAGCAGGTTGTCGGCGACCTGGCGTAGCCGGTGCGGGTCGGCGTGCAGGTGCAGTCCGCGCGGGGTGTGCACGGTGACGGTCAGGTCTTTGGCCGCAGCTGTGGTGTGAAAGGCCTGCACGCAGTGCTCGATGACGGCGCACAAGTCGGTGGGCTCCGGCTGCACGGCCAGGTGCCCGGACTCCAAGCGGGCGAGGTCGAGCAGGTCCTCGGCCATGACCGCCAGCCGTTGCGCGTTACGGCCGATGACCTGCAGGTAACGCCGTTGATCGTCCACAGTGAGGGCGTCGAGTTCCTCCTCGGCCAGCGCCGCGGTGCTGGTGATGACCGCGAGCGGGTTGCGCAGTTCGTGGGTGACCATGGCGACGAACTCGTCCTTGGTGCGGGCCAGCTCGACGGCGAGTTCTTCCGCGCGGCGGCGTTCCAGGTACTGCCCGACCTGCGCGGCGACGCCGGCCAGCAGCGCGATGAGGGTGTCTTCGGGATCTTCGGCCCGGTCGCCGTAGACGCACAACGCGCCGAGGGTGTGTCCGCCAGTGCAGATCGGCACCCCGACGGCAACGTGCAACCCGATACGGGCCGCGGCGCGGCTGCGCAGGAACGTGGCGTCCGCTGCCAGATCAGCGACCCACTGCGGCCGGGCCTGCTGGAAGACCCGGCCGGGCAGTCCGACGCCGGGATCAAGTTCATCCAGGGCGAACCGGCCGAGGCGCTGGCCGGGTGCGGCGTGCCGGGCGGCGCAACACAGCACCTGCCGGTCGTCGTCGCTGAGCCACAGCTCGACCACCGGCCAGTCCATCGTGACGCCGAGTGCCTCAGCTACCCGGGTGGCCGCGATAGTGCTGGACTGCGCTTCGGCCAACCCCCGCGCCACCGCGGCTTCCACCGCGGTGAACCGCCCGGCCCGGCGCACGACGGTGACGTCGTGCGCGAAGGCATGAAACACCCGGCCGGTCTGTTCCTGCGTGGCGGCTAGGACCAGCTCGATCGCGAACTCATGGCCATCACGGTGCAGCGCGCACAGCTGCAGCCGCTGACCCAGAACCCGCGCCGGTTCACCGGCGGCGAGGCGAGCCAGCCCCGCGTGGTGCGCCGCGCGGAACCGCTGCGGGAGGATCAGATCCTCGATCCGCCGGCCGCAGGCATCCTCCAGCGGATACCCGAACGTCGCCTCGGCGGCGGGATTCCAGCCGACAACGCGCCCTTCGGCATCGATCGCGATGTACGCCTCAGGGGAAGCGGCCAGCACCGACTGCGGCTCGTGGACCACCCCCTCGCCGCCGGTGACCTTCTGCTGCTCTGACTGAGTCATGGCTCCCCCTGTCGCCGAACGACATCCGACGGCGACCAGGCCCTGGGGGATGGGCACGACGCTGCTAAGCGAGAGCGTAGCCGCATGTCCGTTCGACCAACCCTCAACGGACGCAACGGCTCTGCCGTCCGGGCGGTCCCGCCGGCCTGTTCAGACTGCGGCGCGGGCGGTGTTGACGCATTCGTCGACATCGAGCACCAGCAGCAGCCGATCCTCGGTCTTGTATGACCCGACGATCATCGCCCGGGTCGGCCCGGTCAGGGTGTCCGGTGGCAGCTCGAACGCCGCATCGTCCAGTTCGGCGACCGGTCCGATCCGGTCCACCAGCAGGCTCATCGGTTCACCGCCGGCCAGCACGACCACGTTGGTGATCGCACCCGACATTGACCTGGGTGGCAGCCCGAACCGGACCTGCATGTCCACCGTCCCGATGACCTCGCCGCGCAGGTTGAACAGTCCGCCGCACGCGTCCGGGGCGAGCGGCATCGGCGTGTACTTCTCGTTGAGCAGGACTTCCTGCACGATTTCTACGGGAACCCCGAAGAACTGGTTCGCTACGTCGAACGTCACGAACTGACGTCTGGGCATGGATGATCTCCAGGGGTCTGCTGGCCGCCAGGCTTCGCCGGGGCGTACCCGTTGCTGTATTCGGTTCGCCACCCTTCAACTCAAGGCAATCCCGGATCGGGGCACACCTTTTGTTCACATCGAGGCCGTAGCCCGGGGGAAACGCACCCGAAGACGCGATCGCCTCGACGGTGCCCTCCACGAGTACGAACATGCCGCCTGGCCTGCACGGATTAGGTTTCCGGCAGGCGCAGACCCAGTGGTGGCCAGAACGATCCAAGGTCTGTATTCAACGCCGCATCGAACGCCGGGCACGCACGCCCCATGCGGCCACCGACGGCGTGATCGTCAAGCTGAGTCGCGCTCGGATCGTGGTATGAGAGGGCGCCGCCACGCAACCAGGGGCTACCGTTTACTACTGCCACCGACCTGGCAAAGCGCGAGGTCACCTGGCGCGCGGACTACTCATATCTTGTCCGGCCAACTCCTCACGGCATCGCGAAGCCTCGTCACCGCTCCCTTCGGGGATGCGGCGGAACTCCGCCGTTCCCGCCCGCGCAGGCGCTTGTTTCGGAAGAATCGTCGGAGTGGCGGCACTACATACCACCCGGAAGCAGTCGCGGTGGCAGATAACCGGACTGGCGTTGCTCGGCGTTACCGGTTTAACTTGCCTCGGCATCGGTGCTTGGAAGGTATTTTTCGCCGACGGTGGACCCGGTCTCACCGCGCTGCTCATCGTCGGCGCAGCATTGTTTGTTCTCGCGTTTACTCCGCCACGCCTTGCGGCTATCGCGCTGACGCCAGACGGACTCGAATTTCGGCTCTCCCAGGAGATGGCCGACAAGGGCGCTGAGGCCACCGCTCGGATGGGGAACCGGTATGCGGAGATCCCGGCCGACCAACTGTTGGCAAGCTTTACAGTGCTGGCACCGGGCGGGTGCGGGCCGTGGTGACTAACCCGGGCCGGGCTCAGGCGGAGTTGGCGGCGATCGTGCGGTCGTCGCACGACGCGATCATGGGTAAGGCCCTCGACGGGCGTATCACCAGCTGGAATCCCGGTGCTGAACGGCTCTACGGCTACACCGCCGCGGAGATGGTGGGTCAACCCGCCGCCGTCTTGTTCCCGCCGGAGCAGCAAGGCGACGAAGCAGCAATTCTGCAGCGCATCAGCGCCGGGGAACGCGTCGAGCAGTACCAGACCCAACGCGTACGGAAAGACGGCAGCCGGGTCACCGTGTCACTGACCGTCTCCCCGATCACCGACGAACACGGCACCATCGTCGGCGCCGCCTCCGTCTCCCGGGGGATGGACCCTCAGCAGCAGGCCGAAGCCAGGTTCCGGGGCCTGCTCGACGCCGCCCCCGACAGCATCATCTGTGTCGACGTCTCCGGAGCGATCGTGCTGGTCAACGCACAGGCCGAACGCCTTCTCGGCTACCGCCGTAAGGAGTTGCTGGGCCAGCCGGTGGAGGTGATCATCACCGGAGGCGTGTCCAGCGAAGGGCTCCGGCCTGCCATGCAAGCCGGCAACGAACCGGCGGTGGTGTCGTTGCATCCCAGTGTCCGCCGTAAGGACGGCACCGAGTTCCCTGCGGACATCAGCCTCAGCGCCTTCGAGACCAGCGGCGGGATGGTGCTCTCGGTCGCGATCCGGGACGCGACGGAACGTTTACAGGTCCAGGCCGAACGCGAACGGCTTATGGCGCTGGCCGAACGGGAACGGCTGCAGCGGCAACTACAGCAGGCTCAGCGGCTGGAGAGTCTCGGGCAACTGGCCGGCGGGATCGCGCACGACTTCAACAACATGCTCGGCATCATCCTCAACTACATCGGCTTCATCCAGGAAGAGGTCACCGCCGCCGCTCACGGCGAGGATCAGCAGGACTGGGCGACGGTGCGCGCAGACACCGAACAGGTCAAACGGGCCGCCGAACGCGCCGCCGCGTTGACCCATCAACTGCTGTCCTTCGCCCGTCGCGAGGTCGTGCGTCCGCAGGTGCTCGACCTCAACACCGTTGTCGCCGACATCGAACAGATGCTGCACCGCACCCTCGGTGAACACATCCGGCTGGTCACCGACCGGGCGGACGGGTTGTGGCCGATCCTGATCGATGAAGGCCAGATCGAGCAGGCGCTGGTGAACCTGGCGGTCAATGCCCGTGATGCGATGCCCGGCGGCGGCACGCTGACCGTCACGACAAGCAACCAGAACCTCGACGACCTCGCCGGCTACGATCCACCCGTGCCGCCCGGACGCTACGTATGCCTGCAGGTCGCCGACACCGGGACCGGCATACCGAAGGAGGTGCTCGAGCGCGTCTTCGAGCCGTTCTTCACTACCAAACCCAGCGGTGAAGGCACCGGCCTCGGCCTGGCCACGGTATACGGGGCCATCAGCCAGGCCGACGGGCACGTGCGCATCACCAGTGAGGACAACGTCGGCACCGTGGTGACCGCGCTGCTGCCGGCCACCGACCAAACCCCGCAGCCCGCCGCAGCGGTGCTGCCCTGCGACCGGACCAGCCAGCAAGGCACCATCCTGGTCGTGGAGGACGAAGACGGCATCCTTGAAGTCGCCCGACGGCTGCTGACCCGCAACGGATACCAGGTCATCACCGCCGCGACTGGCACCGAAGCACTGGAAAAGGCCCGCTGGCACGACGGACCCATCGACCTGCTCCTCGCCGACGTCGTCATGCCCCACATGCTGGGCACCGAAGTCGCCGCAACGGTACGCGCCCTGCGCCCCGACATCCACGTGCTGTACATGTCCGGCTACGCCCAGCCCGTCCTGTCCTCCCACGGCACCCTCGAGCCCGGCATACGCCTCATCGAAAAACCCTTCACCGAGCCCGACCTGCTCAACCCCATCCGAGAAATATTCGCTCCTGAACAGTCCGCTGGCGGCTTCCCTGACAGGCCCACCTAAATCCGCTTCAGTTCAGCCGTTGCAGCTACGCCCGGAACACGCGCAGCGCCTGCTCGACGACCCAATTGGCCACGAGCCGAGGCGTTCAGCCAGCGATGGGGCGTCGAATCCCATGAGGGCGGCAAACGCGTCTGGGTCATCCTGCGGCCCTATCCCGGCGCCGACAGCGATTGACCCCTGATCGACCACGACCGGGCGCTGTCGACAGCGCGGCTCCAGGGGCCGCGGACAATCCTCAGCCGGATTTCGGAGCCGGGGCGTTCCAGTGGTAGCAGTCATGTGCGGGGCGGAGCGGCCGATGGTACGAGAAAACCGGTCCATCGCTCGGCCGGGCGTGTGGTCGCCGGTACTACGACGCGGGTGGGCCGCGCGCTGCTGGCCGCGCGCTGCTGGCGTGCCAGCCGTCGCGGTGTTGCTGTTCCTGCCGGCCGACCACGAGTCGCGTTTCCGAACGTGCTTCGTGTTCTCGTCCTAGGCTGAGGCGAAATGTTCCGATGGCCGTGCGTTCTGCGGCGGGACCGGGGGCATCATGGCCGTTCTGGCCGTCACCGCGCTCTACATGATGATCTTCCTGTGGGTGTCGTGGTGCTATCTGCGCCGGCGTGATCCGCTGCTGCGTGACGTGATGTTGGTCTTCGCGGCGGTGGCGGTGCTGTTCGTTCTCGGCGTCGTGCGGGTGCTAATCGGCCCGCCGCCGCAGGTGGTGGCGGCGTCGGCGTCTGCGTTGTTGTTGGCGCAGCCGGTGCTGACGTTGCGGCTGGTCGGCCGGCTGCGGTCGGTGCCGCAGTGGTTGCAGGTGGCCGCCGTGGCCGGCTGGGTGTTAACCACGCTGCCGGTGGTGGTGTTACCGGCGCCGTTGCCACCGCCGGTGGTGTGGCCGGCGGTGGGCGTGTTCTGCGCCGTGGAGGCGGTCGCCGCGGGGCTGTTGGCCGCCGAGGCGCGCCGCCGTGCGGGTGCCGCCCGGGCCCGGCTGCAGTACGCCGCGGCAGGGACCGCACTGTTCGGCGTGACGTTGCTGATCGCCGGCGGCGGATCGGGGGTGGCCGTGTGGACACGCTCGTTGGCCGTTGTCTCCGGGCTGCTGTACGTCCTGGCGTTCGTGCCGCCACGCCGGCTGCGGCAGAGCTGGTCGCGGGAGGCCGCGAACACGGTGCTGCGTTACTTGCTCGCCATCCCTGCCGACGAACCAGCCGCGCGTACGTGGCAGCAGTACTGCCAAGGAGCCCGGCAGATGTTCGGCGCCGATGCGGTCGCGGTGGTGCTGCCCACCGCGGCCGGCACCGTGCGCGCGGTGACCTCATGTGGGCTGTCCCTGCCCGAGTACGAGTACGAGTACGAGCAGCGTGACGTCGATGAGGTGTTGGTTGCCACGACCACGGTCGACGCCCTGGCTGGCGCATCTGGGTCGCCCCGGCTGGCGGTCGCCCTCGCTCAGGCCGGTCACTGCCGTTTCGTGACTGCGGCGCCGGTGTCGACCGCGGACGGTCGTGGCGCGGTGGTGCTGCTCAGCCGCTACCGCCGGCTGTTCGCCGATGACGACGTCTCGCTGCTGACCGAGCTCGGGGAGCAGGCCGCCGCCCTCGCGCAGCGCGCCACCGTCCTGGCGCAGCGGGCCACCGCCCTGGCCGAACAGCAGAGCTTGGCGAAGATCGTGGAGTCATCGCACGACGCGATCATCTCCAAAACCCTCGACGGGCTGATCACCAGCTGGAACGCCGGTGCTGAACGGCTTTACGGCTACGCCCGTGATGAGGTCCTCGGCCAGCCCTCTGCCATGCTGTTTCCTCCGGGTCACGAGCTGGCAGAAGCGCAGCTGATGCAAGACGTGGCCCGCGGCGAACGCATCGAGCAGCACGAGGTCCAGCGCCGCCGTAAAGACGGCACCGTACTCACGGTGGCGTTGACCCTGTCACCGATCACCGGCCCGGACGGCCACATCACCGGCGTGGCGGCGATCTCCCGCGACATCAGCGAACGGCATCGTGCCGAGGCGATGTTCCGCGGCCTGCTGGAAGCGGCCCCCGACGCGATCATCGGGGTCACCCGCGGCGGCACCATCACCCTGATCAACGCCCAGACCGAACGCATGTTCGGCTACCAGCGCGACGACCTGATCGGCCAGTCGATCGACGTCCTGGTCCCCGAGCGGGTACGCCCCCGCCACCCCCAGCTGCGCGACGCCTATTTCGCCGACCCCCGAGCGGGGCAGCTGGGGGTCGGCAAGGACCTGACCGCGGTGCGCAAAGACGGCAGCGAGTTCCCGGTCGAGATCAGCCTGTCCGCGCTGGAAACCGACCAAGGTGTGATCGTGTCGGCCGCTGTCCGCGACGTCACCGAACGGCTGCACGCCCAGAACGAACGCGAACGCCTCATCGCCCAGGCCGAACGTGACGCAGGCGAACGGCGCCTGCAACACGCTCGCCGGCTGGAAAGCCTCGGCCAGCTCGCCGGGGGTGTGGCACACGACTTCAACAACATCCTCGCCGTGATCACCAACTACAGCGAACTACTGCTCGACACCCTGGACACCACTGCCGTCAACGCCGATGATCTGGCCGGCGCCCGCAACGACATCGGGCAGATCAGCCGGGCCGCCGAACGCGCCACCCAGCTGACCAAACAACTCCTCGCCTTCGGCCGGCGTGACATCACCCAAGCCGAAGTCCTCAACCTCAACCACGTCATCGGTGACGTCGAGCAGATGCTGCGCCGCACCCTCGGTGAACACATCCACCTGATCACCCAACTCGACCGGCAGCTGCAACCCGTCTACGCCGATGCCAGCCAGATCGAGCAGATCCTGGTCAACCTCGCCGTCAACGCCCGCGACGCGATGCCCGACGGCGGCACCCTGTCCATCGACACCACCAACGCCGACCTCGACGACGAAGATGTCGCCTCCGGCCCCCTGGAACCGGGCCGGTACGTGCGCCTACGGGTCAGCGACACCGGCAGCGGCATGCCCCCCGACGTGATCGAACGTGCGTTCGAACCGTTCTACACCACCAAGCCCCACGGCTCGGGCACCGGCCTCGGGCTAGCCACCGTCTACGGCATCGCGACCGCCGCCGGCGGTGACGTGCGGCTCTACTCCGAGAACGGCATCGGCACCACCATCACCATCCTGCTACCCGCCGTCGACACCCCCGCCGCCCTCACCCCCGCCGATGCCGCCGCCGGACCCGAGGTGCAGGCAGCCGGACCGCGCCCGCACGAGACCATCCTGATGGTCGAAGACGAAGACGCCCTACGCCAGGTCACCGGACGGATCCTGACCCGAGCCGGCTACCACGTCCTGGCCGCCAACTGCGGCGACCAGGCCATCCACCTCGCCCACACCCATGCGGCGCCGATCGACCTGCTGCTCACCGACGTGATCATGCCGAAAATGCTGGGCAACGAAGTCGCCGCCCGCATCCAAGCCATCCGCCCCGGCATCCCGGTGCTCTACATGTCCGGCTACGCCCAACCCGTCCTCACCGAAAACGGCACCCTCCCCGACGGCGTCACCATCGTCGAAAAACCATTCACCAGCCGCGAACTGCTCCACCACATCCACACCGACCTGCACCCACCCGGCACACATCAACCAGCCACAGCCGCCGCCTCCGCCTCCGCCTCCGCGCGACCCAACGCCACACCCGAACCGATCGACATCGGGCCTGCTTAACCAGGCATGGAACCCGGGCCGCCCACGGCCGATGGGCAACCGCCGCCGGCCGGGCCCGATCAGTCCTGCTCCTCGCGATCACTCTGGTCCGGGTCCCGCAGCGGCCGCCAGGCGCCGCCGAGGTCAGGCAGCCGAAACGAATAGTGACCGTGAACGTTGATGTGCCGACGCGCATACGCCGACAGCCGGGCCACGTCAGCGTCGAGGACCGGGTAGCCCTGTGATCGCAGCTCGCCCAGCGCCCGGTCCAAATAGGCGGTATTCCAGAGCGTGACACAGTTCAGCACAAGCCCAAGCGCGCCGAGCTGATTCTCCTGCCCGTCTCTATATGCCCGGTATAGTTCGCCTTTGCGGCCGTGGAACAGGTGCCGGCCCGGGTCGTGGCGGCCCTCGTTGAGGTTGCGCATCGCCTTCATCTCCCGCCGATAGGCCGGGTCGTCGGTGAAAGTGAGCACGTGCCGGGTCTTGAAGATCCGCCCGTACATGCCGAACGCCTCGCCGAGCTGGATCGGCCGTCCGTCGCGTTGCAGCATGCGGATCACGTCGTGGGCCGAGACGGTGCGGGTGTGGATCGAGCAGACGACCCGCAGGATGTCCGGCCAGTGCCGGGCGATCTTCTCCACGTCGATCTGCCAGCGGGCGGCCCGGTTCAGCAGCGCGTAGTCGGCGCCCCGGTTGATCCGCCACAGCTAGGCGTCGGGCAGGTCGGCCAGCACCGGCCGGTATTCTGCGCGCGGCCGGGATCAATCCGGCACCGGACCGCGCGACCATGACCTGGGCACAGTTCCCGCGTTCGCAGGCCGAGGCGCTGCTGGCCGCGGACTTCCTCGAAACGATCACGCTGACCGGCACCCGCATGTACGTCCTCGCGGTCATCGAGCACGCCAGCCGCCGGATCCGGATCCTCGGCGCGACGGCGCACCCGACCGCGGCGCGGGTGACCCAGACCGCCCGCAACCTGGTGATGGACCTCGAGGACACCGGCTGCCACGTGAAGTACCTGATCCGCGACCGAGACGGCAAGTACCCGACCATGTTCGACACGATCCTCGCCGACGCCGGCATCACCATGGTGCACACCGGCGACCGGATACCCCGGATGAACGCGATCATGGAACGCTGGGTACGAACCTGCCGCCGCGAGCTACTCGACCGGACTCTGATCCTCAACCAGCGACATCTGCTGCACGCGCTGCGCGAGTACGAGATCTTCTACAACGAGCACCGACCGCATCAGGGCATCGCCAACGCCCGGCCACCCGCGCCGCTACCCGAACCGATCACCGATCCAGATGGACACGCCAATCTGAACATCCACCGACGCGACCGCCTCGGCGTCGTGCTCCACGAGTACGAACATGCCGCCTGACCGGCACGGATGACATTCTCGGCAGGTACACCGTCGCGGGCGGTCCTGCCGGGCCGGCGGGACTGTGCCACGAACGGTGTTTCTGGCCCGATTCGCCGGATTTTGGTTCGGCGGGATGGGCACTGTGAGTAATGACCGCAGAGATCGTGAAC
>NZ_JBFBAA010000039.1:0-97278 GCF_040682035.1 Actinoplanes sp. NPDC051470 | reverse complement strand
GGCGGGCATTCGTTGCTGGCGACGCGTCTGGCCAGCCGGGTCCGGGCGACGCTGGGTGTGGAGATGCCGATCCGGATGTTGTTCGAGGCGCCGACGGTGGAGCGCCTCGCGGAGCAGCTCGGCCGGGCGCGGGATGCGCGCCCGGCGTTGACCCGGGGGCCGCGTCCCGAGGTGGTGCCGTTGTCGTTCGCCCAGCGCCGGCTCTGGTTCCTGCATCGGATGGAAGGACCCAGCGCCACCTACAACATCCCGCTCGTGCTGTGGCTGACCGGCGACCTGGACGTCTCCGCGTTGCGAGCGGCGGTCGGTGACGTGGCCGCCCGGCACGAGAGCCTGCGGACCGTGTTCCCGGACCGCGACGGCGTGCCGTACCAGCTGGTCCTCGACGAGATTCCGGATCTGGCGATCGTCGGCTCCGATGTGGACCTGCGGGAGCTGGCCGGGCACCGGTTCGACCTGACCACCGAGCCGCCGTTGCGGGCGACGCTGGTGCGTGCCGCCGAGAACGAGCACGTGCTGATGCTGCTGCTGCACCACATCGCGGGCGACGGCTGGTCGGTGCAGCCGCTCTCCCGTGATCTGGTCGCGGCCTACACCGCCCGCGCCGCCGGATCGGCGCCGGAGTGGGCGCCGTTGCCGGCGCAGTACGCGGATTACACGCTCTGGCAGCGTGATCTGCTGGGTGCGGAGTCGGATGCGGGAAGTCTGCTGAGTGCTCAGATGAGGTATTGGGCGGAGAAGCTTTCCGGGGTGCCGGAGCAGATCCGGCTGCCGTTCGACCGGCCGCGTCCGGCGGTGGCGTCCTATCGGGGTTCGACACTCGGGTTCGAGATCGATGCGCGGTTGCACGCCCGGTTGGCGCAGGTGGCGCGGGCGAACGGCGCGTCGCTGTTCATGGTGCTGCAGGCCGGGCTGGCCGCACTGTTGACGCGCCTGGGCGCGGGTACGGATGTGCCGATCGGGTCACCGATCGCCGGTCGCACGGACGAGGCGCTGGACGATCTGATCGGGTTCTTCGTCAATACCCTGGTGCTGCGGACCGACGTTTCCGGGGACCCGTCGTTCCGGGAGTTGCTGGGCCGGGTGCGGGAGACCGATCTGGCCGCGTACGCCCACCAGGACGTGCCGTTCGAACATCTGGTGGAGGTGCTGAACCCGGCCCGGTCGACCGCCCATCAACCGCTGTTCCAGGTCGTCCTGGCCCTGCAGAACGCGCCGCGCGGCTCGTTCGCCCTGCCCGGACTGGAGATCCGGGGCGCCGCGCTCGGCACCCACACCGCCAAGTTCGACCTCTCCATCCACCTCAACGAGCGAGGCGGCGCCCAACCGGCCGGAATCTCGGGCCTGCTGGAGTACGCGACGGACCTGTTCGACGCCGGCACGGTCGAGGCGTTGATGGCTCGCTACGTCATGGTGCTCGAGGAACTGGTGACCGACCCTGACCAGCGGGTTGCCGCGGCCGAGGTGGTGCTGCCGCAGGAACGCGACCGGCTGACCGGATGGGAGCGCCCGGAGACGTCCGATGTGCCTCCGGCGACGTTGCCGGAGCTGGTCGGGCGCTGGTCGGCGGAGCCGGCGGTGTCCGGTGGGGGGCGGTGTTTGTCGTATCGCGGGTTGGATCAGGCCGCGAACGCGGTCGCGTGGTCGTTGGTGGAGTCCGGGGTGCGGCCGGGTGACGTGGTGGCGTTGATGTTGCCGCGTTCGGTTGATCTGGTGGTGGCGCTGCTGGGTGTGGTGAAGGCGGGTGCGGCGTATTTGCCGGTGGATCCGGAGCTTCCGGCCGAGCGGGTGGCGTTGATGACCGCGGGTGCGGCGCTGACGGTGACCGAGCCGTTCACGGGTGCGGGCCGGGTTGATGCGCCTGCGGTGGTGGTCAGGCCGTCGAGCGCGGCTTACGTGATCTACACGTCGGGGTCGACGGGCACGCCGAAGGGTGTGGTGGTTCCGCATCGGGGGCTGGCGGCGTTGGCGGCGGCGAACGCGTCGAGGCTGGTGGTGGATTCATCGTCGCGGGTGTTGCAGCTTTCCTCGCCGAGTTTCGACGCGATGATGATGGAGCTGATGATGGCTTTCGGTGCGGGGGCCGAGTTGGTGGTGGCGCCGGCTGGTCCGGTGGTCGGTGCGGAGCTGGGTTCGTTGCTGGCGGGGGAGCGAATCACCCACACGCTGATTCCGCCGTCGGTGCTGGCGACCGTGCCGGAGGCGTCTCTGCCTTCGTTGCGGACGTTGCTGGTTGGTGGGGAGGCGTGTCCGCCGGCGTTGATGAAGCGCTGGGCCGAGGGCCGGTTGATGGTCAATGGGTACGGGTTGACTGAGGCCACGGTGTGTACGACGTTGTCGGACCGGTTGAGTGTCGGTGGTGGTGTGCCGATCGGTCGCCCGATCGTGGGCACGTGGGCGTATGTGCTGGATGAGCGTCTGCGGCGGGTGCCTCCGGGCGTCCCCGGCGAGTTGTATGTCGGTGGTGCGAGTGTGGCGTTGGGGTATGTGAACCGTGCGGGGTTGACCGGTGAGCGTTTTGTGGCTGATCCGTACGGTCCGGCTGGGGCTCGGATGTATCGCACCGGTGATGTGGTGCGGTGGGCGGCGGATGGTCAGGTCGAGTTCGCGGGGCGGGCTGATGATCAGGTGAAGATCCGTGGTCTGCGGGTCGAGCCGGGTGAGGTCGAAGCGGCGCTGGCCGAACACCCACTGGTCGACCAGGCCGCCGTGGTGGTACGCGACGACAACCTCTTCGGATACGTGGTGCCCGCCGCAGGCGCCGCCGCGACGGCCGACACCGAGCAGGTCGGCGAGTGGCAGGAGTTCTACGACGAGCTGTACGGCCGGGGTGGCACGCCGGCCTGGGGAGACGACTTCTCGGGCTGGCGGAGCACCTTCACCGGCGAGCCGATCGACCTGGCCGAGATGCACAGGTGGCGGGACGACACCGTGGCCGCCATCGAAGGACTCGGCGGCGAACGGATCCTGGAGATCGGCGTCGGCTCCGGGCTGCTGATGTCGCGACTGCACGAGCGGGTCGAGGAGTACTGGGCGACCGACCTGTCCTCGGTGGTCATCGAGCGGTTGCGCGCCCAGGTCGGTGATCGTGTCCAGCTCCGCGCGCAGCCGGCCGATGACGTGACCGGTCTGCCTGAGGGTCATTTCGACACGATCGTGCTGAATTCGGTGGTGCAGTACTTCCCCGACGCGGCCTATCTGAGCCGGGTGCTCCGGCAGGCTCTCACGTTGCTTGCTCCGGGTGGCCGGATCTTTGTGGGTGATGTGCGGAATCTTCGGTTGCTGCGTCATCTGCATCAGGCGGTGTTGTCGCCGCGGTTGTCGGGTGATCGGTTGCGGCGGGCGGTGGATCACGGGGTCGCGGTGGAGAAGGAGTTGTTGCTCGATCCTGATTTCTTCGCCGGGTTCACCCACGGCGTGGAGATCCGGTTGAAGCCGGGTGGTTACGTCAATGAGTTGTCGGCGTATCGGTATGACGTGGTGCTGCACCGCGATGCGGTCCCGGAGTCCGGGGATCTGCCGGTGGTGGACTGGTATCCGGGTCTGGTCTGGCCGGAACGAACCCGGGTTCGAGGCATTCGTAATGCCCGGCTGCATGGTGACGGTGTGGATCCGTCGGAGCTGGCCGGTCGTGCGGTGCTGACCTGGACCGGTGATGACGATTCAGGTGCCTTCGATGCGGTCTTCGGGGGCGCGGCGGTCGGCGCCTATCGGCCGGGACGTCATCGGACGGCGAACAACCCGCTGCACACCCGGACGGACGGGCAGCTCGCCACGGCGCTCCGGGCGCACCTGCGGGACCGGCTACCCGAATACATGGTCCCGGCCGCCATCGTGACGCTGGAGAAGCTGCCGCTGACCGTGCACGGCAAGCTCGACCGGGGCGCCCTGCCCGTACCGGAGCTGGCCGGCGGCCCCGCCGGCCGTGAGCCTCGCACGCCGCGGGAGCAGACGCTGGCCGACCTGTTCGCCGAGGTGCTCAGCCGGCCGGCGATCGGGATCGACGACGACTTCTTCGCGCTCGGCGGGCACTCCCTGCTGGCGACCCGGCTGGCCAGCCGGGTCCGGGCCACCCTCGGCGTGGAGATGCCGATCCGCGCCCTGTTCGAGAACCCCACCGTCGCCGGGCTCGCCGATCACCTGGTCGAGCCGGCCCGCGTACGCCCGCGGCTCCGGCCCCGGCCGCGCCCGGAAGGAAACTCATGATCCCCTTGTCGTTCGCGCAGCGCCGCATGTGGTTCCTGCACCGCATGGAGGACGGCGGCGCCGCCTACAACGTCCCGCTCGCCCTGCGCCTGACCGGAGAACTCGACGTGCCCGCCCTGCGCGCCGCCGTCCGGGACGTCGTCGACCGGCACGAGAGCCTGCGCACGATCTTTCCCGACCGTGACGGCGTGCCCTATCAGGAGATCGTGACGAGCGTCCCGGACCTGCCGGTGATCGACGTCGACGAGGCGCGGCTGGACGGCGACCTGCGGGAGATCGTCCGGCACCGGTTCGACCTCACCACCGAGCCGGCCCTGCGCGCCCGGTTGCTGCGGCTGAACGGGACCGAGCACGTGCTGGTGCTGCTCCTGCACCACATCGCGAGCGACGGCTGGTCCATGGTCCCGCTGACCAACGACCTGATGACCTCGTACCGGGCCCGGCTGGACGGACGTGCGCCCGGCTGGGCGCCGCTGGCGATCCAGTACGCCGACTTCGCCCTGTGGCAGCACGAGCTGCTGGGCGCCGAGTCGGACCCGGACAGCCTGCTCAACGCCCAGGTGACGTTCTGGACCGGGCAGCTCGACGGCATCCCCGAGCAGCTCACCCTGCCCTTCGACCGGCCACGTCCGGCGATCGCGTCGCACCGGGGCGACCACCTCGAGGCCGAGCTGGGCGCCGAGCTGCACCGGAGCCTGATCGACACCGCGCGCTCACACGGGGTCAGCCTGTTCATGGTGCTGCAGGCCGGGCTGGCGGCGCTGTTCCACCGGCTGGGCGCGGGCACCGACATCCCGATCGGATCGCAGGTCGCCGGGCGGACCGAGGACGGGCTCGAGGACCTGATCGGGTTCTTCGGCAACACCCTGCTGCTGCGTACGGACGTGTCGGACGATCCCACCTTCGCGGATCTGCTCGACCGGGTACGCCGTACCGACCTGGCCGCCTTCGAGCACCAGGACGTGCCGTTCGACCATCTGGTCGAGGTGCTGAACCCGGTGCGGTCCAGCGCCTACCAGCCGTTGGTGCAGGTGATGATGACCCTGCAGAACGCCCCGGCCGGGTACGGCGGCCTGGACGGGCTGCGCGTCTCGGCGGTGCGGGTGACGACCGGCACGGCCAAGTTCGACCTGTCCATGTCGGTCTCCGAACGCTGGGGCGCGAACGGCGAGCCGGCCGGGCTGAACGTCTACGCCGAGTTCGCCGTCGACCTGTTCGACCGGGCCACGGTCGAGTCGCTGATGAGCCGCTGGGCGCTGATGCTGGGCGCCGCCGCCGGCTCGCCGGGCCGGCGGGTGGGCTCCCTGCCGGTCCTGGCCGAGGACGAGCGTGAGCGGATGCTGCGGCTACCGCGGCGCGTGCTGGACGAGCGGTTGCGGCTGGTGCCGCCCGGGGTGCCGGGGGAGGTGTACGTCGTGGGCCCGGTCGGGGAGGACCACGGACGCTCCGTCGCCGATCCCTTCGGCCCGCCCGGTTCCCGGATGTGCCGCACCGGTGAGATCGCCCGCTGGACCAAGGACGGTGAGCTGGAGCATCTCGGCCAAGCCGGTGATCACCTGCTGATCCGGGGCTTCCCGATCGACCCTGCTCGGATCGAGGGGGTGCTGAGCGCGTACCCCGGTGTCGATCAGGCCGCGGTGGTGGCCGGCGAGGGAAGCCTGACCGCCTACGTCACCGGGCGGGTCGACCTGCCCGGCCTGCGCCACCACCTGCGTGACCGGCTGCCCGACCACATGGTGCCCCAGAACGTGATAGTGCTCGACCGGATGGACCCGGCGGACCTGCCCGCGCCCGAGGACGTCGCGAGCACGGCCGGCCGGGCCCCGAGCACGCCCCGTGAGCAGGTCGTCTGCGAACTGTTCGCCGAGGTGCTCGGGCTGTCGGCGGTCGGCGTGGACGAGGACTTCTTCGTGCTCGGCGGCCACTCGATGCTCGTCGCCACGCTGCTCAGCCGGGTCCGGGCGGCGCTCGGCACCGAACTGTCGATCCGCGACCTCTTCGAGGACCCCACCCCGGCCGGTGTCGCGGCCCACCTCGGACTGGGTGGCGCCGACGGGGCCCTCGACGTGTTGCTGCCACTGCGCGCGGGCGGGACCGAGCCGACCCTGTTCTGCCTGCACCCGCTGCTCGGGCTCAGCTGGGTCTACTCCGGCCTGGCCCGAAAGCTGCGGGCGGACTCCCCGATCTACGGCGTTCAGGCGCGTGGCCTGCGCGGTGCGGCGCCGGTCGATGGGCTCGAGGAGATGGTCGCGGACTACCTCACCGAGATCCGCAAGGCCCAGCCGGAGGGGCCGTACCGGCTGCTCGGCTGGTCGCTCGGGGGCGCGCTGGCGCACGGCGTGGCGACCCGGCTGCAGGCCGAGGGCCAGGAGGTCGAGCTGCTCGTGGTCCTGGACACCTATCCGTTCGCGGCCTTCCCGGAGATCGCCGACCAGACCGACGTGGTGAACGCGGTCCGGGAAGCGGACATCCTCGCGGCCTTCCTCGATTTTGTCGGCGTGCCCCACGACCCGGCGACCGACGGGCCGCTCGACTTCTCCCGGGCGGTGGACCTGCTCGGCTCCGAGGGCAGCGCGCTGGCCAGCCTGAGCCGCGAGACCGTGGCGGCGATCGTGGAACTGGGCAAGAACACCGTTCCGCTGCTTCCGCGTTTCGAGCTCCAGCAATTCCGGGGAGATCTTTTGTTGTTCACCGCCGCGTTGAACGACATCGATGACCGGCTCACCCCGGATTCGTGGCGGCCGTACGTCACCGGTCGCATTGAGAATCACCAGATCAATGCGTCACACCATCACATGCTGCGACCGGAGCACGTCACCGAGATCTGCGCCAAGATCGACGAGAGGCTGCGAGGTCAGGGTGTCCGGTGTGGACGGGGTCCGGTTGTGCCGGGTGGGGACAGCCGATAAGGTATGAAGCCGCCGCCCGGTTTGACCCCCTTTTCCCCTGGTGGCGCTGCCATTCCCGGTGTAATTACGTGAGAATTCCGGGTGCCTTCGCGCGCCCGTTCCGACTATGCCTGGAGGATCTTTGACGGCGCATCCAGAAGCGGGAATTCGCGCGTCCGGCCTGACCAAGTCGTACGTGTCGCCACGCGGTTCGGTGCGCGCGGTCGACGGCCTCGATCTGGAGGTCCGCGAGGGCGAGTTCTTCGGGCTGCTCGGCCCGAACGGCGCGGGCAAGTCGACGACCATCGCCATGCTCACCACCCTGGCCCGCCCCGACGCCGGCACCGCCGAGGTCGCGGGGGTCGACGTGCTGCGCGACCCGGTGCTGGTCCGCCAGCTGATCGGAGTGGCGCCGCAGCGCGACGCGCTCGACCGGCAGCTCGGCGTGGCCGCCAACCTCGAGTTCCGCGGGCGCATGTTCGGCATGTCGCGCCGCGCCGCGGTCCGGCGCGCCGACGAGCTGCTCGAACGGTTCGCGCTGGCCGACCGCGGCAAGGCCGGCGTCAACGAGCTCTCCGGCGGCCAGCTCAAGCGGCTCGTGGTGGCTCGCGCCCTGGTGCACGAGCCGCGGGTGCTCTTCCTCGACGAGCCCACCGCCGGCGTCGACCCGCAGTCCCGGCACAACCTTTGGGAACTGCTGCGCGAGCTGCACGCCCAGGGCCAGACGATCCTGTTGACCACGCACCACCTGGACGAGGCCGAGGCGCTCTGCGGGCGGGTGGCGGTGCTCGACCACGGCAAGGTGATCGCCTGCGACGAGGTGGCCGGCCTGACCGCCTTGGCCGGAGCCGACACGGTCGTCACCATCACCTACGACTCCGGCCCGCCCGACCGCGTCAAGGCGCTGGAGGAGCACGGGGCGGTGTCCCGGGCCGAGATCACCGGCACCACGGTGAAGGTCTTCACCAGCAGTCCCGAGGTCGTCCTGGCCGACCTGGTGTCCTACGGCTACGAGGCCGGGGCGCGGGTCACCGGCGCCACCACCATCCGGCCGAGCCTCGAGAGCGCCTTCCTCATGTTGACCGGACGGGAGTACCGAGAGTGACGACCACCACCGCGTCGGACACGACGGCGCCGGTCCGCCGGGTCAGCGCCTGGCACGCCTTCCAGGTCATGACCGTGCGAGACCTGCACGTGCTCCGCAACGACCTGCCTTCCTTCGTCACCCGGGTCGCCCTGCAGCCGGCCCTGTTCGTCCTGCTCTTCGCGTACATCCTGCCGAAGCTGGGTGGCGCGGGCGGGATCACCGGCTCGACCGGCGCCTCGGCGTCGACCGTGCTGATCCCCGGGCTGATCGGCAGCACCATGATCACGGCGGGCCTCGTCGCGGTGACCCAGCCACTGGTCATGGAGCTGGCGTACACCCGCGAGATCGAGGACCGGCTGCTCGCGCCGATCCCGACCTGGCACATCGGCGTCCAGAAGATCGTCTCCGGCGCGGTGCAGTCGCTCTTCGCCGGGCTGCTGGTCTTCGCCCTGGCCTACTTCGTCCACGCCGGCGGCCAAGGTCCCGACGTGACCGCCGGTCGTCTGCCGCTGCTCGTGCTCATGCTGGTCACCGCCGCGATCCTGTCGGCCGCCCTGGGCATGCTGGCCGGCACCGTTGTGGACCCCCGCAAGACCGCGACCCTGTTCACCGTCGTGATCTTCCCGGCCACGTTCCTGGGCTGCGTCTTCTACCCGTGGGCGGCGTTGAGCTCGGTGCGCTGGCTGCAGGTGCTGTCGCTGCTCAACCCCTTGGTCTACGTCAGCGAGGGGCTGCGCGCCGCGCTCACCCCGCAGATCCCGCACCTGCCGGCCTGGGCCTTCCTCCCCGCGATGACGGTGGGCACCGCGGCCGTGGTCTGGTTCGCGTTGCGGGCCTTCGTACGCCGGGTGTCCGCCTGACCGGCGCACGGCGGCCGGCCAGGCCGATCACACGGTTCGGGGCCGGGTCCTATGATGAGGCCATGGTGGACGAGAACGGCACGCCCGTGAGCTGGGCACAGCTGACCGAGCGGCTACGTGTGTCCCCAGGCGTCCCGGCGCTGGTGCTGCGCGGCGACTGGGACAACCGTCCGCCGGTGGCCGAGCCGCGACACGGCACGTTCCAGCTCACCCGCATGGTCGACGGGCAGTGGCTGCTCGAGGAGCCGATCGGCATGCCGAAGCTCGCCGGGCGCAGCGAGGCCCCGTCCACGTCGAGCGACCGGCGCGGGCCGGTCCGGGTGGGCGCCGAGGGCTGGTTGCGGGAACCGGCCGGCATGGTCGCCTCGCCGCTGTCCTGGTTCCCCAACCCGGCCGAGACCGAGGCGCTCGAGCTGCCCGGTCGCGAGCTGATCGCCGGTCGCGGCTGCACCCGCCTGCTGGTGAGTTACTCGCGGCACAGCATCCAGCGCGTGATGCTCTGGCTCGACACCGAGTGGCGGCTCGTGCTGGCCGCCACGTCGTACGGCCAGGCGCAGCCCGGCCGGCCGCGCTTCGAACTGCGTGTCACCGAGGTCGAGCGGGCCACGGCCGGTCAGGTCACCCGACACTCCCGGCTGGCCCGCGAGACCGTTTCCGTCTGACGCTTTCCGCCACACCGGCCGGCCCCGTTCGTACGGGCGCCGGCCGGTTGCGTTCGCGCGGCCGGCGCCCGCGTAACGGCGGTAATTGCCGATGATCAATTCCTCGCACGTGCCGAGCATGGGTGGATCAGCCCGGTGTCGTGTGAGGAGTGGGCCCGATGTCGATCGATGTCCGCCGGCGCAGGCTGGGTCCGCTCCCGGCCTTCCTCGACGTGTCTCCGACGGGGCCGGTGACCTGGGTGCAAGTGCCCCACGGCGACCCGATGTGGCTGGTCACCGACTATGTTCTGGGTCGCACGGTGCTGACCGACGCCCGCTTCAGCCGGGCCGCCGCCGCCCGGCCCGAGGCGCCGAGATGGAGCTCCCTCAACCCGTCACCCAACTCGATCATGAGCATGGACGGCGCCGCTCACGCCCGGTTGCGCCGGCTCGCCGCAGCCGCCTTCACCACCCATCGGGTCGCCCGGCAGGCGCCGTTGATCGAGAAGATCGCCGATGAGCTGCTCGACACCCTGGCGGCCGGACCGTGCCCCGCCGACCTGGTCGCGGGATACACCGCCCCGCTGCCGCTCGCCGCGCTGAGCGCGCTGCTCGGCGTACCCCAGGCCGACCGGCCGAAGTTCGACTCCTCCGTGGTGGCCCTGTTCGGCATGACCGAGGCCGGCGACGGCACCGTCCGGGCCCAGCACGAACTGCTCCTGGTCGACTACATGTCCTCGCTGGTCGCCGGCAAACGCCGGCAGCCCGGCGACGACGTGCTCAGCGCGCTCGTCCAGGCCAACGACGGCGGCGCGCTCTCCCGCGCCGAGCTGATCAGCTTCGGGCTGGCGCTGCTGATGGCCGGCTACGAGACCACCGCCGGTCAGCTGAGCATGTCGGTCCTCGCGATTCTCGCCGGCGACGCCGGTCCCGGGGGTGTGCCCGGCGCGGGGACGATCGAGGAGCTGATCCGGGTGACGCCGGCGACGCCGATGAGCTTCCCGCGGGTGGCGACCGAGGACGTGGAGCTGGGCGGCACGCTCATCCGCGCGGGGCAGGGCGTGATCGTCTCGCTGTTGCACTGCAACTACGACGAGGACGTGTTCCCGGCCCCGGAACGGGTCGACGGCGAGCGGCCGCCGCGGCACGTCACGTTCGGGCACGGCGTGCACCGGTGTCTCGGCGCGCCGTTCGCCCGCGTCCAGCTGGAGGTCGCGCTGACCCGGCTCGGGACGCGGTTCCCGGGCCTGCGCCTGGCTGCCGGCGACGACGCCGTGACCTGGTCGGACAGTTTTGCGACGCGGGGCCTGGCCAGGCTCGCGGTCGCCTGGTGACACGGAACCGAGGAGCTCAGGTGGCAGATGACGTCGTAGCGCTCGGCGAGGAACCGGTGGCGATCGTGGGCATGGCGTGCCGTGTGCCCGGGGCGGAGTCGGTCCGCGAGTTCTGGCGGCTGCTGCTCCGGGGCGAGGACGCCGTCGACGAGGAGGGCGGGCTCGCCGGGGTGAGCCGGTTCGACGCCGCGTTCTTCGGCATCTCGCGTCGCGAGGCGAACGTGATGGATCCTCAGCAGCGGATCGTGCTGGAACTGGCCTGGCAGGCGCTGGAGGACGCCGGGATCGTGCCCCACAACCGGCGCGGTGGTGACGCCGGAGTGTTCATCGGGGTCTGCGCGAGCGACTACCTGACGCTGCCCGGCGCCGACCCGGCCGAGCCGGCGCCCCAGCACGCGATGACCGGGCTGCACCGCAGCGTGATCGCCAACCGGGTGTCGCACCACCTGGACTGGCACGGCCCCAGCTTCACGGTGGACGCGGGTCAGGCCTCGTCCCTGGTCGCCGTGCACGCCGCCTGCGCGAGCCTGCGGTCCGGTGAGGCCGACCTGGCCGTCAGCGGCGGGGTGCATCTCAACCTGAGCCCGCGCAGCGCCTGGCTCGCGGCGGGTTTCGGCGGGCTGTCCCCGACCGGGCGCAGCCGGGTCTTCGACGCGGACGCCGACGGTTTCGCCCGTGGCTCGGGCGCGGCGCTGCTCGTCCTCAAACGGCTCAGCGACGCCGTCGCCGACCACGACCGCGTCTACGCGGTCATCCGGGGCAGCGTGGTCAACCACGGCGGCACGGGCGAGGGCCTCGTCGTGCCCAGCGCCGAGGCGCAGGCCGACGCCCTGCGGGAGGCGCACCGGCGGGCGGGCGTGGACCCGGCCGAGACGCAGTACGTGGAGCTGCACGGCACGGGCACCAAGGCCGGCGACCCCCGTGAGGCCCGCGCGCTCGGCGCCGTCTTCGCACCTGGGCGTGGGTCGCGGCCCGCGTTGCGGGTGGGCTCGGTGAAGACGAACATCGGCCACCTCGAGGGCGCCGCCGGCGGGATCGGGCTGATCAAGACCGCCCTCGCGGTGTCGCACGGCGAACTTCCGCCCAGCCTGCACTTCACCACGGCGCACCCGGACATCCCCCTCGACGACCTGCGCCTGCAGGTGCAGACCGCGCTGACGCCATGGCCCGACCCGCTCGCCGCCCGTATCGCCGGCGTCTCGTCCTTCGGTGTCGGCGGCACCAACTGCCACCTGGTCGTCGCGGAACCGCCGGCCTCCGTCGCCCGCCACGGCATCGTCGAGCCGGCCGGGGAACCGCCGTCCGATCCGCGGGTGCTGCCCTGGGTCGTGTCCGCGCGAACCGAAGCCGCGCTGCGCGCCCAGGCCGGCCGGCTGTGCGAGCGCCTGTCCTCGGGAGAGCCGGTGCGAGCGGTGGACGTGGCCTACTCGCTGGCGACGACGCGCGAGGTCATGGAGCACCGGGCCGTCGTGCTCGCCGGGTCGGTCAGCGAGGCCGAGCGCCTGCTCCGCCGGCTGGCCGGCGGTGAGACGCCGGCCGGGGTCGTGCTGGGCGTGGCCGATGATCCGCTGCGCCCACCGGCCGGCGGCGGGACCACGCCCGGCGTGGACGCGCCCGAGGGAACCGAGGCGCTGGCGCGTGCGTTCGCGGGCGGCGCCACCGTGGACTGGAGCGCCGCCTTCGCCGGGACGTCGCCGCGGGTGGTCGACCTTCCGCTGTACGCCTTCCAGGGCGAAAGCTACTGGTGGCCCGCCGAGGGCTCCGCCGTGCCGTCCGGTCGTCCGGCCGGGACCGGCGCCGAACCGCGCCCCGACCTGGCTGCCATGACCCCGGCCGAGGTCTACGACCTGGTCGCGGGCGAGGTGTCGGTGGTCGCGGGCGGCGGGGCGGTCGACGGCGGGCTGACGTTCAAGGATCTGGGTTTCGGGTCGTTGATGAGCGTGGAGCTGCGTAACCGGTTGGTGTCGGTGACCGGTCTGCGGCTGCCGACGACGGTGGTCTACGACCACCCGACGCCCACGTCGCTGGCCGAGTTCCTGGTGTCGTCGGCGGCGGGTGAGACGGCGGCGGAACCGCTGCCGACGACCGTCGCGAGCGCCGATGAGCCGATCGCGATCGTGGCGATGGGTTGCCGCTATCCGGGCGACGTCTCCTCGGCGGAGGGCTTGTGGGATCTGGTCGCGGCCGGCCGGGACGCGATCTCCCCGTTCCCCGTCGACCGTGGATGGGACACCGGCAACGGGCTGTCCTATGTGTCCGAAGGCGGCTTCGTGGCCGGAGCCGGCTCTTTCGATGCGTCGTTTTTTGGGGTGTCGCCGCGTGAGGCGGTGGCGATGGATCCTCAGCAGCGGTTGTTGTTGGAGGTTTCGTGGGAGGTTTTGGAGGGTGCGGGGATTGTTCCGGGGTTGTTGAGGGGTTCGGATACGGGTGTTTTTGTGGGTGGGGGTTCGTCGGATTATGGGCCTCGTTTGCATGAGTCGGTGGGTGGTTCGGCGGGTTATTTGTTGACGGGTACGTCGGCGAGTGTGTTGTCGGGTCGGGTGGCGTATTCGTTGGGTTTGCAGGGTCCGGCGTTGACGGTGGATACGGCGTGTTCGTCGTCGTTGGTGGCGGTGCATCTGGCGATGGGGTCGTTGCGGTCGGGGGAGTGTTCGTTGGCGTTGGCGGGTGGGGTGACGGTGATGTCGACGCCGGGGGTGTTTGCGGAGTTTTCGCGTCAGCAGGGTTTGTCGGTGGATGGTCGGTGTCGGGCTTTTTCTTCGGATGCGGAGGGTACGGGTTGGGCTGAGGGTGTGGGGTTGGTGTTGTTGGAGCGGTTGTCGGATGCGCGCCGGTTGGGGCATTCGGTGTTGGCGGTGTTGCGGGGTTCGGGGGTGAATCAGGATGGTGCGTCGAATGGTTTGACGGCGCCGAGTGGGGTGGCGCAGCGGCGGGTGGTGGAGTTGGCGTTGGGGTCGGCGGGTTTGTCGGCGTCTGATGTGGATGTGGTGGAGGCGCATGGGACGGGTACGAGGTTGGGTGATCCGATCGAGGCGTCGGCGTTGTTGGAGTCGTATGGGCGGGGTCGGCCGGTGGGTCGTCCTTTGTGGTTGGGTTCGTTGAAGTCGAATATTGGTCATTCGCAGGCGGCTGCGGGTGTGGGTGGTTTGATCAAGATGGTGATGGCGTTGCGGCATGAGGTGTTGCCGCGGACGTTGCATGTGGGTGTGCCGACTTCTCATGTTGATTGGTCGTCGGGGTCGGTGCGGTTGTTGGTGGAGGAGGTGGCGTGGCCGGCGCGGGGTCGGGTGCGTCGGGCGGGGGTGTCGTCGTTCGGGATTTCCGGCACGAACGCCCACGTCATCGTCGAGGAAGCGCCCCGCGAGAACGAGACGCCGGCGACAGCCGTACCGGGAATGCCGTTGTTGCTCTCGGCCAGGACGGACGCGGCGTTGCGGGCGCAGGCGAACGAACTGCGCCGGATGCTCGCCGGCGACCCCGGCGTCGGCCTGGATGACGTCGCGGCTGTGCTGGCGACCGGCCGCACCCACTTCGCCCACCGGGCCGCGGTCACCGCCACGGACTCCGCCGACGTGCCGCACCTGCTGGCCGCCCTGGCCGCCGGGGACGCCGACCCCCGCGTTCTGACCGGCACGGCCGGCGACACCGGCCGCACGGTGTTCGTGTTCCCGGGACAGGGCTCGCAGTGGGTGGGCATGGGAGGTGAGCTGGCCGCGGCGTCGCCGGTGTTCGCCCGGGAGTTGCGGGCCTGCGCCGATGCGCTGCGTCCGCATCTGGGTCTCGACGTGGTGGAGGTGCTGGATCGTCAGGACCCGGAGGACCTGGAGCGGGTCGAGGTCGTCCAGCCGCTGCTGTTCGCCGTGATGGTGAGCCTGGCCCGGCTGTGGGAGGCGTACGGCGTGCGGCCGGACGCCGTGGTGGGGCACTCGCAGGGTGAGATCGCGGCGGCCTGTGTGGCGGGTGCGCTGACGTTGCCGGAGGCGGCCTTCGTCAGCGCGGTGCGGGCCCGGGCGCTCACCGACCTGTCCGGCACCGGCACGATGGCGTCGGTCCCGTTGCCGCCGGCCGAGGTCCGCCGGCGGTTGGCCGAGTACCGCGACGTGCACGTGGCCTGCGTGAACAGCCCGGTTCAGACGGTGATCTCGGGGGACCGGGCCGAAGTGCGGGCCGTGGTGGAGCGCTGGCAGGGCGAGGACGTGACGGCCCGGCTGATCGCGGTGGACTACGCCTCGCACAGCCCGCACGTGGACGCCGTACGGGACAGCCTGATCACCACGCTGGCCGGGATCCGGCCGGTGTCGTCGGAGGTCGATTTCTACTCGTCCGTGCGGGCCGCGCCCCTCGACACGACCGGGCTGACCGCGGAGTACTGGTTCCGGAACCTGCGGGAGCCGGTCCGGCTCGACGAGACCGTCCGGGCGTTGATCGCGGCCGGGCACGGGACCTTCGTCGAGGCCGCCCCGCACCCGACGCTGATCGTGGCCGTCGAGCAGACCGCCGAGACCCTGCCCGGCGCCGCTCCGACCGTGCTGTCGTCGCTGCATCGTGACCGTGGCGGCCTCGGCGACTTCCACACCGTCCTCGCCCGGGCGCACGTCACCGGCCGCCCGGTCGACTGGACCGCCGTACGCGACGCCCCGATCCCGGCCGCCACCCGGTTGCGCGTGCCGACCTACCCGTTCCAGCACGAGCGTTACTGGCTGAGCCCCACCCGGCACCGCCCCGGCGACCACCCGATCCTCGGCGCCCGCGTCACCCCGGCCGGCCGCGACGAGACCATTCTGACCGGCACCCTCGGCCTGGCGACCCATCCCTGGCTGGCCGATCACGTCGTCGACGGCACGATCCTGCTCCCCGGCACCCTGTTCCTCACGGCGGCGGCCCATGCGGGGCTCGGGGTGGTCGACGAGCTGACCCTGCAGGCGCCCGCCGTGCTCGACCCGGCGGGCACCCTCGACCTGCAGCTGATCGTCGGCGCGGCCGGCGCGGACGGACGCCGCCCGCTCACGGTCCATTCCCGCGCCGCCGAGGACGACTGGCAGCAGGTCGCCACGGGTGTCCTCGGCGCGGAGGAACCGCAGGCCGGGCCGTCCCTCGGGGAGTGGCCGCCGCCCGGAGCCGCCGCCCTCGAGGACCCGTACGAGGGCCTCGCCGATCTGGGTTACGACTACGGCCCGGCGTTCCAGGGTGTCGAGGCGGCCTGGCGCGACGGCGACGAGATCTATCTGTCGCTCTCGCTGCCGGAGGACGTCACGACCGACGGGTACGCGATCCATCCGGCCCTGCTCGACGCGGCCATCCAGCTCGGGGCGCTGGAGACCGCCACCTCGGCCGGCGCGGTCATGCTCCCCTTCGCCTGGAGCGGCGTGCACGTGGCCGGTTCGGTGACGGGCTCGGCCCGGGCCCGGCTCACCCTCGTGCGGGACGACGCCGTGGCGCTCTCGGTCTGGGACGAGAACGGGCAGCCGGTGCTCGTCGCGGACCGGCTGACCCTGCGACCGCTGCCGGCGGGCAGCCTCGCCTCGCCCGCCGACACGGTGCGCCGGTCCCTGTTCCAGGTCGGCTGGGAACCCGTGGAACGTCCGGCGACCTCCCCGCTCTGGGACCGCGCCGACTGGGCGGTCGTCGGCGACGCCCCGCTTCTCGCCGGCCTGCGGACCGCGGCGGGCCTCGAGAGCCTCCTGGCCCTGACCGACGCGGCCGGGGCAGCCGCCCCGCCAGTGGTGTTCGCGCCCTTCCTCGGCGAGCGTGCCGGCCCGGAAACCGTCCCCGCCGCGGTGTCCGCCGTTCTGCGCGAGGCGCTCGCCCTGGTCCAGGAATGGATCGCCGAGCCCCGGGCCGCCGGCAGCCGGCTCGTGCTCGTCACCAGCGGCGCGGTCGTCACCGGGGACGATGCGGCGGAGATCGACCTGGTACGGGCGCCGCTGTGGGGATTGCTGCGGTCGGCCCAGTCCGAACACCCCGACCGCTTTGTGCTGCTCGACGTCGACGGGCCGGTCACCGCCGAGACGCTCGCCCGCGCGCTCGCCACGGCGGAGCCCGAGCTGGCCATCAGGGCGGACGAGGTGCTGGTGCCCCGGCTGACGCGCCACGTGCCCGGTGGCGAACCACGGCTCGAACCCGGCGGCGCCGTCCTCATCACCGGCGGTCTCGGTGCGCTCGGGTCGATGGTCGCCAGGCAGCTGGTACGCCGGCACGGCGTGCGCCGGCTCGTGCTGACCGGCCGGTCCGGGGCCGACACCCCCGGCGCCGCCGAGCTGGTCGCGGAGCTGGCCGCGCACGACGCCGTCGCCGAGGTCCGCGCCTGCGACGTGTCGGACCGTGAGGCCCTCGCCCGGCTGCTGACCGAGGTGTGCGCGACCGGCCCGCTCCATGCCGTCGTGCACGCCGCCGGGATCCTGCGCGACGTCACGGTCGGGCGGCTCACCCCCGCGCTCGTCGACGAGGTGCTCGCGGCCAAGGTGGACGCGGCCTGGCACCTGCACGAGCTCACCCGGGACCTGCCGATCCGGAACTTCGTGCTCTTCTCGTCGGTGGCGGGTGTTCTGGGCAACGCGGGCCAGGCCAACTACGCGGCCGCCAACACGTTCCTCGACGCGCTGGCGTGGCATCGCCGGCAGCTCGGCCTGCCCGCCACCTCGTGCGCGTGGGGCGTCTGGTCCCTGGACAGCGGCATGGCCGCCGGGCTGCGCCCGGAGGACCGGCAACGACTTGCCCGGACCGGGTTGCTGCCGATCGAGGCGGCCGAGGGCATGGCGCTGTTCGACGCGGTGACCGCGGTGGACGTGCCGGCCGTGGTCGCGACCCCGCTCGACACCGCGCTGCTCCAGCGCTCCGCCCGGGCGATCCTGTCCGGGCTGGTCCGCCGGTCCGCCGCGCGCCGGCCGGCCGACCGGCCGGACGTCGGCTCGGCCTGGGCCCGGCGCCTGCGGGAACGACCGGAGGCCGAGCGGCCCGAGGTGGCACTGCGGCTGGTCCTGAGCGAGGTGTCGGTGGTCTCCGGTGGCGGGGTGGCCGACGGCGGGCTGACGTTCAAGGACTTGGGTTTCGGGTCGTTGATGAGCGTGGAGCTGCGTAACCGGTTGGTGTCGGTGACCGGTCTGCGGCTGCCGACGACGGTGGTCTTCGACCACCCGACACCCGTCGCGCTGGCCGGGTTCCTGGTGTCGTCGGTGGTCGGCGATTCGTCGCCGCAGCCGGTCGGGCCGTCCTCGGTGATGTCCGCGGACGAGCCGATCGCGATCGTGGCGATGGGTTGCCGTTATCCGGGTGGTGTCGCGTCGGCCGACGATCTGTGGGATCTGGTCAGGTCGGGCGGCGATGCCGTCTCGCCCTTCCCGGTCGATCGCGGGTGGGACCTGGACGGTGAATTGTCGTACACGTCCGAGGGAGGTTTTCTGTCGGGCGCGGGTTTGTTCGATGCGTCGTTTTTTGGGGTGTCGCCGCGTGAGGCGGTGGCGATGGATCCTCAGCAGCGGTTGTTGTTGGAGGTTTCGTGGGAGGTTTTGGAGGGTGCGGGGATTGTTCCGGGGTTGTTGAGGGGTTCGGATACGGGTGTTTTTGTGGGTGGGGGTTCGTCGGATTATGGGCCTCGTTTGCATGAGTCGGTGGGTGGTTCGGCGGGTTATTTGTTGACGGGTACGTCGGCGAGTGTGTTGTCGGGTCGGGTGGCGTATTCGTTGGGTTTGCAGGGTCCGGCGTTGACGGTGGATACGGCGTGTTCGTCGTCGTTGGTGGCGGTGCATCTGGCGATGGGGTCGTTGCGGTCGGGGGAGTGTTCGTTGGCGTTGGCGGGTGGGGTGACGGTGATGTCGACGCCGGGGGTGTTTGCGGAGTTTTCGCGTCAGCAGGGTTTGTCGGTGGATGGTCGGTGTCGGGCTTTTTCTTCGGATGCGGAGGGTACGGGTTGGGCTGAGGGTGTGGGGTTGGTGTTGTTGGAGCGGTTGTCGGATGCGCGCCGGTTGGGGCATTCGGTGTTGGCGGTGTTGCGGGGTTCGGGGGTGAATCAGGATGGTGCGTCGAATGGTTTGACGGCGCCGAGTGGGGTGGCGCAGCGGCGGGTGGTGGAGTTGGCGTTGGGGTCGGCGGGTTTGTCGGCGTCTGATGTGGATGTGGTGGAGGCGCATGGGACGGGTACGAGGTTGGGTGATCCGATCGAGGCGTCGGCGTTGTTGGAGTCGTATGGGCGGGGTCGGCCGGTGGGTCGTCCTTTGTGGTTGGGTTCGTTGAAGTCGAATATTGGTCATTCGCAGGCGGCTGCGGGTGTGGGTGGTTTGATCAAGATGGTGATGGCGTTGCGGCATGAGGTGTTGCCGCGGACGTTGCATGTGGGTGTGCCGACTTCTCATGTTGATTGGTCGTCGGGGTCGGTGCGGTTGTTGGTGGAGGAGGTGGCGTGGCCGGCGCGGGGTCGGGTGCGTCGGGCGGGGGTGTCGTCGTTCGGGATTTCCGGCACGAACGCCCACGTCATCGTCGAGGAAGCGCCCGCGGCGGATCCGCCGGACCCCGGGCCGGCGACGCCGGGCCTGCCGTTGCTGCTCTCCGGCCGATCGGCCGCGGCGCTGCGGGGACAGGCGACGAGACTGCGCGAGATGCTGGCCGGCGACCCCGGCGCCGGCCTGGATGACGTCGCCGCGGCCCTGGCCACCGGCCGCACCCACTTCCCGTACCGGGCCGCTGTTTCCACCACCGACCCCGACGCCGTGCGAGAGTCGCTCGACAACCTGGAGCCCACCGAGCCCGGCGCGGTCCGGCCGCCGGTGGCGTTCATGTTCTCGGGCCAGGGCACCCAGCGGCCGGGCATGGGCCGGGAGCTGCACGCGCGGTTCCCGGTCTTCGCCGAGGCCTTCGACGAGGTGTGCGGGGCCTTTGACACCCACCTCACCCATCGCCTGGCCGACGCGGTGCTCGGGGACTCGGGCGCGCTCCTCGCCCGCACCGCCACCGCGCAACCGGCCCTCTTCGCCTATCAGGTCGCGCTCTATCACCTCGTGCTCGACTGGGGTCTGCGCCCCGACTACCTGCTCGGCCACTCCCTGGGCGAGCTGACCGCCGCCCACGTGGCCGGCGTGCTCACGCTCTCCGAGGCGGCGGCCCTGGTCGCGGCCCGCGGCCGGTTGATGGACTCGGTGCCCGGCGACGGCGCGATGCTCGCCGTCCAGGCCGGTCGCGAACGAGTGGCGCCGGAACTGGCCGATCTCTCGGACCGGGTGAGCCTCGCGGCCGTCAACGGCGAGCGGTCCGTGGTCGTCTCCGGGGCCGCCGACGCGGTCGCCCTGGTCGGACGCCGGCTCGCCGGCGCCGGCATCAGGACCGCGGCGCTGGACGTGAGCCAGGGCTTCCACTCGCCCCAGATGGACCCGATCCTCTCCGAGTTCGAACGGATCGCGGGCCGGCTGGACTACCGGCTGCCGACCGTACGCATGATCTCCGCCGTGTCGGGCCGGCTCTTCGGCGAGAACGAGCCGGCCGACGCCCGCTACTGGACCGAGCACATCCGGCGGCCGGTGCTGTTCGCCGACGCCGTCCGGGCCGCCCGGGAGGCCGGCGCCGAGTGCTTCGTGGAGCTGGGGCCGGACGCCACCCTGTCGATGCTCACCCGCGCGGCGCTGGGCGGCCGGGCCATCCCGTTGCAGCGCCGCGGCGAACCGGAGGTGCCGGCCCTCGTCGGCGCGGTCGGCGACGCCCACGTGGCCGGCGCCGACATCGACTGGACCCGGATCGTCCCACCCGGGGCGTCCCGGCGGGTCGGCGTCCCGACGTACGCCTTCCAGCACCGCCGCTACTGGCTCGAGACGGCGCCCGCGCGCCACCGGCGGTCCGGCCGTCAGGAGCACCCGATCCTCGCGCCGGCGGTGGAGGTGCCGGAGGCCGACCGAGTCGTGTGGACCGGTACGGTCTCCGTCCGCGACCACCCATGGCTCGCCGCGCACGTCGTGGAGGGCCGGGTCATCCTGCCCGGATCGGTCTTCGTCGAGCTGGCCCACCGGGCCGCCGTGGAGAGCGGATACGCCGGTGTCGCGGAGCTGGTCATCGAGCGCGCCCTGCCACTGCCCGCCGCGGACGGCGTCCGGCTGCGCGTGGTGCTGCACCGGCCGGCCGACGGCACGCGCGGTTCGCTCTCCGTCTACGCGGACTCGGACGGAGACGGAAGCTGGACACGGCACGCCGCCGGCGTACCGGCCGACGCGCTGCCCGGCGCGGGTGCGCCGGCGCCGCTGCCGGCTCCCGTGCTCCCGGTCGGCCGGGACGAGATCTACCGCCGGCTCGACGCCCGTGGTCTCGTGTACGGCTCGGACCTGCGCGCGGCCTCGGTGATGTGGAGCGACGGCGACGCGGTCTACTCCGAGGTGGAACCGGCCGCGACCCTGCAGACCGAGGCCCCGGGGTACGGCCTTCACCCCGCTGTTCTGGATGCGGCGCTGCACGCCGTCGAGGCCTCCGCCCCGGGCGGCGCCGGGCCCCGGGTCCCGTTCGCCTGGACCGGCTACCGGGTGTTCAGCCCCGGCGCGCCGGCGGCCCGGGTACGGGTCACGCGCCTCGCCCCGGACACCTACCGGGTCGACCTGCGGGATCGGACGGGCGCCGCGATCGCCGTGGTCGACTCGCTCCGCCTGCGTCCCACCGGAGGTGGCACGCCCCGCCCTACGCTCCAGCTCCCGTCGGACGAGAACTGGCGATTGGAGTACGCCGGAGCCGGCTCGCCCGACCGCATCAGGATCGTCCCGGCGGCACGGCCCGACCGGTCGTTGCGACCGGACGAGGTACGGATCGCCCTGCACGCCGTCGGGCTGAACTTCCGCGACGTGCTGACCACCCTCGGCCTCGTGTCACCGGCGGCCGGCGCCCAGGGCGGATCGCTGGCCCAGAACGTCGAGGCGTCCGGCGTGGTCCTGGCGACCGGCTCCGACGTCGACCGGCTCAAACCCGGCGACCGCGTGATGGGCCTGGTCGACACGATGAGCCCGCTGGCCGTCGGCGACCACCGGTTCCTCACCGGGGTGCCGGCCGGCTGGTCGTTCGAGGAGGCCGCCTCGGTGCCGATCGCCTTCCTCACCGCGTACTACGGGCTGGCCCGGCTCGGCCGGGTCGCTCCCGGCGAACGGGTCCTCGTGCACACCGCGACCGGGGCCGTCGGTATGGCGTCCGTGCAGGTCGCCATGCACCTGGGTGCCGAGGTCTACGCGACCGCGAGCCCGCCCAAACAGGCCACCCTGCTCTCGATGGGTCTACCCCCCGAGCGCATCGGATCGTCGCGGGACGCCTCGTTCGAGGAGCGGTTCCGCCGCGCCGAGGGCCTCGACGTGGTGCTGAACTCCCTGGCCGGTCCGCTGACCGACGCGTCGCTGCGGCTGCTGAACTCCGGCGGACGGTTCCTGGACATGGGCAAGACCGACATCCGGGACCCCCGGTCGGTCGCCGCCCGGTACGACGGGGTGTCCTACTGCCAGTTCGACATCCGCGATCCCGGGCCCGAGGGCGTGCGGGTCCTGCTCGACGAGATCATGAGCCTGTTCGACAAGGGAACCCTCGCACCGGTCCACACCGTCGTCCGGCCGGTCACCGAGGCGCCCCAGGTGTTTCGCCACATGGCCGAGGCGCGGCACATCGGCAAGCTGGTCCTGCGGGTCCGGGACCGGCCGGACGACGCCGCCCGGGAAACGGCGCCGGACCCCGACCCGGCGCCCCAGGAAGCCCCGGGTACGGCATTGCTGGAGCTGGTCACGGCCGCGGTGATCGAGGTGCTGGGCATGGAGGCCACCGAGACGGTCGCACCGGCCGCCCAGTTCCGTGACCTCGGCCTGGACTCGCTGGGCGCGATCGAGCTGCGCGACCTGATCACCGAGCGGACGGGGGTGTCGCTGCCGGCCACGCTGATCTTCGACCACCCCACGCCACGGGAGCTCGTCGCCCACCTGACCACGGAGCTCGGCCTCGACGGACAGGCGGGTGACGGCGATGGCGGTGCGTAGCGAGGAATGGACGACCGTCTTCCACCGCCGGCCGGGCGGCCCGTACCGGCTGGTCTTCTTCCCGCACGCCGGGGGCTCGGCCGGGGCGGCCGCCCCGCTGGCCGCGGCCGCGCCACCGAGCGTGGAGGTGGTGACGATGCAGTACCCCGGCCGGCAGTGGCGACGCGCCGAACCGGCGGCCGCCGACCTCCGGGAACTGGCCCGGTCGGCCGCCCGGGCGCTGCTGTCCACCCCGGAGACGCCGACCGTGCTGTTCGGCCACAGCATGGGCGCGATCGTCGCGTTCGAGACCACCCTGCTGCTCGACGAGGTTCGGCCCGGACTCGTCAGCCGGCTGTTCGCCTCCGGCAGCGGCGCGCCGACCCGCCCGCGTCGGATGACCCTGACGCCCGAGGCCGGCGACGACGACCTGGTCGAGGAACTGCGGCGGATGGGCGGCACCGATGAGGCGCTGCTGGCCGACCCGGAAGCGCTGATGCTCATGCTGCCTCCGCTTCGCCACGACTACCGGCTCATGACCGCCTACTCGGTCCGGCCCGGTGCGCGGGTCATCGCGCCGATCACGGCGCTGTTCGGCGAGGACGACGAGGCGACGCCGCCCGACGCCGCCGCCGCGTGGGCCGGGCACACGGACGGCGACTTCGAGCTGCGGACCTTCCCGGGCGGCCATTTCTACCTGGGTCGCCGCCGGCGCGAGGTCATCGATTCGATCCTGCGGCACTTCCCCGCGTCGGAGGCGTCATGGCGTACGGCGATCTGACCGCCGAGATCTACCTGGCCGGCCTCTCGGGCGTCCGGCCGTCGCTGCCGACCGACCTCACGAAGCTGGCCGAGGCGGCCCGCCGGGTGATGAGCGCCGATGCCTTCGGGTACGTGTCGGGCGCGGCCGGCACCGGAGCCACCGACGCGGCCAACCGGGCCGCGTTCGACGGCTGGCGCATCGTCCCGCGGGTGCTGCGTGACGTGCGCAGCCGCGACCTGACGACCGAGGTGGCCGGGCACCGGATGCCCGCGCCGGTGCTGTTAGCCCCGATCGGCGGCCAAGGTCTGGCCCATCCGCGGGGCGAGGCCGGCAGCGCGCGGGCGGCGGAGGCGCTCGGGCTGCCGTTCGTGCTCTCGACGGTCAGCACGGTCGGGCTGGAGGAGGTGGCCGAGGCGAACGGCGCCGGAACCCGCTGGTTCCAGCTCTACTGCGTGAACGACCGGGCCGTGACGGCGTCGTTGGCCGACCGGGCCGAGGCCGCCGGGTACACCGCCCTGGTCGTCACCGTCGACACTCCGGTCATCGGCTACCGGCCGGCCGATCTCGACGCCGGGTTCCTTCCCCCGCTGCACGGCCACGGCGCGGCGAACATCGTGGACGACCCTGCCTTCCGGGCCGGCCTCGAGCCGGGCGCCGACCAGCGGGCGGTCCTGACCCGCTGGGCGGCGGTCTTCTCGAACCCGGGGCTCACCTGGGACGACATCGCCTGGCTGCGCGGCCGGACGCGGCTGCCGGTGCTGATCAAGGGCGTGCTGCACCCGGACGACGCCCGGCGGGCGAAGGATCTCGGGGTCGACGGTGTGGTCGTCTCCAACCACGGCGGCCGGCAGGTGGACGGCGCGATCGGCGCCCTCGACGCGCTGCCGGCGGTCCGCGCGGAGGTGGGCGAGGACTTCACCGTGCTGTTCGACTCGGGTGTGCGGACCGGCGCCGATGTGGTCAAGGCGCTGGCCCTCGGCGCGGACGCGGTGCTCTACGGACGGCCGTACGTGTACGGCCTGGCCCTCGGCGGCAGCGACGGCGTCGAGCACGTGATGCGGTGCCTCCTCGCCGAGTTCGACCTGGCGCTGGCGGCCTGCGGCGGCACGAGCCTGCGGGACCTCACCCCGCGGTGTCTCGTCCGCGCTGCTCTCTGACGGCGGCGCGGGCGATAGATCGTAGCCGATCTTTTGGGGTCTCGAAACGGCCGCGGGGGAGCGGTAATTCGGGATTGAGCGGGGAGGCCGGCGCGGTTACCTTCTGGTCAGCGGTCACCGATCGCTCGCCCGGCCTGGCCACATGTCCACATCGGACTCTTCTCTTCGCCGTGCCCGCGCTCTTCGACGAGGGGCTGCCATGACCGCTGACGGGGGAATCGCGCGCTGCGGGGGATGCGGGAGCGCCCTGGCCTCGGTCGTCACCCGCTACTGCTCCAACGCCTGCCGGCAGCGGGCATATCGTCGCCGGGTCGTCGGATCGGCCCGGCTGAGCACCTTTGTCGGACGCGATCACGACCTGGCCGAGGGCCGTCGCATCCTGCGAGGCGCCCGGCTGCTGACCGTCACCGGACCGCCCGGGGCCGGCAAGTCACGGCTGGCCCAGGAGATCGCCGGCCGCGGCGCCATGGTCGTGGACCTCTGCGACCCCGGCGCTCTCGCCCGGGTCGACCTCTCCCGGGTGGGTGAGCTCCTCGTGCTCGACAACTGCGACCGCGTCCTGGAGACCTTGGGGCCGGCCGTGATGGACCTGCTCGCACGCCACCCGCACCTGCGGATCATCACGACCAGCCGGGAGCCGTGGCGGCTGTCCGGCGAGGTCACCTACCGGCTGTCCGGGCTGTCGCTGCCGGACGAGGGCATGACCGGCTCACCGGACGAGTGCCTGCGGGCCGACGCCGTACGGCTGCTCGTCGACCGCGCCGTCGCGGCCGACCGGACCTTCACCCTCAACCGGGAGAACGTGGCGGACGTGGCGGCGATCTGCGTGCTGCTCGACGGGCTTCCGCTGGCCCTGGAGCTCGCCGCCCAGCTGTTGCGCGCGCTGCCCGTGGCCGAGGCCCGGCGACGCGTGGCCGAGGAGCCGGCCGTGCTCGGGCAGGGGTGGCGTACCGCCGATTTCCGCCACCGCAGCTGGACCGCCGCGCTGCGATGGAGCTACGACGGCCTGACCGAAGCGGAACGCGTCATCTTTCGCCGGGTGTCGCTGCTGCCCGGCACGTTCAGCATCGAGGCGGTTCAGGTCGCCTGCCCGGACCTCGCCGCCGAGGCGCCGCTGCGGCTGGTCGGCCTGGAGGCGAAGTCCCTGATCACCGCGCGGCCGACCGGTTTCACGGTGCCGAACTCGGTTCGGGGATTCGGGCGGCGGGAGGCGATCGAGGCGGGTGAGCGCGAGGACGTCCTGGAACGACTGGCCGCCTGGCTCGGCGACCTCTCCCGGTGGCGGGTGGATCGACCCGAGGATCTGGAGCGGCTCTGCGCCGAGCGCGACACCGTCCGTACCCTCCTGGACTGGCTGGCGCCGACCTCCGACGAACGCCGGCTCAGCCTGGCCTGGGCGCTGGGCGTGATTGATTCGGCGACCGGCGGCGACCCCGTCGAAGCGCTGTCCGCCGTCGAGCGCGCGTTGCCGGTCGCCGGCCGTTACCGTGCCGAGGCGTACGAGGCCGCGCTCCTCCTGGCCTGTTGGAACGGCCACGGTGAGCGAGCGCTCCGGCTGGCCGCCGAGGGGGTACGGGTCGCCGCCGGTGTCCCGCTGGCGAGACTTCGGGTGCTGGCCGGCCTCGCTCAGGAGATGTACGGCGACCGCGCGGCCGTGCCGTCCGACCTGCTCGCCGCGCTCGAGATCGCCCGGCGCCACGACGACGTCCGGCTCGTGGCCGTGTGCCGCGGCCACCTCGCCCGGCACCTGCTCCAGCACGGCCGGCCGGACGCCGCCCGCACCCTGCTCGCCAAGAGCCTCCCGGTCCTGCGGGCCGCCGCCCCCTCACCGGACATGTGCGCCGCCCTGGTGACCGCCGGCGCCCTCTCGCTCGACCGGGACGACGTCGACCGGGCAAGCACGTACTTCACCGAGATCCTCGCCGTGCCGTACCGGCCGGGGGTCTGCGACGCGGTCGTCGGCCTGGCGCTGTGTGCCGTACGCACGCGCAATTTCGAACGCGCCCTCACCCTCATCGCCGCCGCCGCGGGCCGCCACAGCTCGGCGCTGCTGCTCTTCCCGTCCTGGCGCGACCAGCTCGACCCGGCCCACGCCATCGCCACCGGCGCCCTGTCCAAGTCGCAGGCCGCGACCGCGGTCACCACCGGCCGGCAACTCACCCATGAGCAGCTCGTCCGGTACGCCCGCGAAGGCTGCTCGACCGCCCGCCGGCACGGCGACGACGTGCTGACCCCCCGCGAGTGGGAAGTCATCCACCTGGTCATGGACGGCCTGACCAACTTCCAGATCGCCCACCGCATGTTCCTGTCGGTCCGCACGGTCGAGACCCACATCCGCAACATCCGTACCGTTCTGGACCTGCGTTCGCGAGCCCACATGGCCGCCTGGGCGGCCCGCCGCAGCCAGCGGGCGGCTTAGCCCGCGGCCACCACGGTCAGGATCAGGTCGTGGGTGACGGCGAAGCGGCCGTGCAGGAGGCTCAGCGGCGGGTTGCCGTCGATCCTGGCCCCGTCCACCAGGAGTGTCGCGGTGAACGTGCCGGCATCCGGGTCGATGGCCAGGCGTGCCTGCTCGAAGCCCAGCCAGCGCCGGGTCACCGGGAACCAGGCCTTGTAGACCGACTCCTTGGCGCTGAACAGCAGCCGCCCCCAGTGCGGGCCCGGGTGGCTGCCGGCGAGCCGGTCGATCATGGCCGGCTCACCCGGCACGGTGATCGACCCGGCGACGCCCTCGGGCAGCGGCGCGTTCGGCTCGGCGTCGATGCCGAGCAGGTCGACATCGGCGGCACGAGCCACGGCCGCCGCCCGGTAGCCGGCGCAGTGCGTGATGCTGCCGACGATTCCGGCCGGCCAACGTGGCTCGCGTCTGGGCCCGGAGAGGATCGGCGCGTCCGGGTAGCCGAATGCGCGCAACGCCGTCCGGGCGCATCGGCGGGCGGTGATGAACTCGCGCCGACGGGCCTCCACCGCTCGGGCGATGAGATCTTCCTCGCCGGGAAAGGGAGCCTCACCCGGCACGTCGTCGAACGCCTCGACGGCCACGACCGCCGGAGGCAGCAGCGCCTTGATCACGCGGCGCCCTCCAAGATGCGCCGTACCGGTCGCGGGGTGTCACCACGCCTTCTCCACTCCCGCGGATAGCCGAGCGACACCTCCTCGAAGGGCACCCCGTCGTACGACGTCGAGCGAGGGATGTGGAGATGGCCGTACACCGCGGCCGCGGCCCGGAACCGCAGGTGCCAGTCGGCCGTGCGGTCGGTGCCGCACCACTGCGCGAACTCCGGATGCCACATGATCTCGGTGGGCTCGCGCCGGAGCGGCCAATGGCTGACCAGCACGGTCGGAAGCGCCGGGTCGATGGCGGCGAGTCGCTTCTCGGTCTGCGCAAGCCGGGCGGAGCACCAGGACTCCCGGTCGGGATAAGGGTCGGGGAAGAGCAGCATCTCGTCGGTGCAGACCACCCCCGCGTCGTACGCGCGCTGGAGCGACTCCTCCTTCGTGGTCGTGCCCGGCGCCCGCCACGAGTAGTCGTAGAGCAGGAAGAGCGGAGCAACGACGACCGGCCCGTCGCGGCCCGGCCAGACCGGGTATTCGTCCTCGGGGCTGACCACGTCCAGCGTCCGGCACAGGTCGACCAGGGCCCGGTAACGCTCGTCGCCGCGCAGCTGCACCGGGTCGCGGGGATGTGTCCACAACTCATGGTTGCCGGGCGCCCAGATCACCTTGGCGAACCGGTCGCGCAGAAGGCGCAGCGTGGAGGCGATGCCGTCGAAGAGCTCGCCCACGTCGCCGGCGACGATCAGCCAGTCATCCTCGGAATCCGGTCGAATGCGGTCGATGACCTCGCGATTTTCCTCGTAGGAGATGTGCAGGTCACTGACCGCGAGCAGGGATGCCGTCACATCGACGATCCTGCCAGAGCTCACCTTCGCCGAGCCGCCACCGGTCTGGTGATCTCAGCCGCGGTCCGCGCGTGACCGTTCAGGGGTTGCTGGCGACGTCGGGCTTGGTGGGGACGCGGATGTGGAAGGTGGTGCCGGGGCCGTTGTGGTTGGCCAGGCCGATGGTGCCGCCGTGCCGTTCGATGATGGCGCGGGTGATGACCAGGCCGAGGCCGGTGCCGGGGATGCGTCGGTCGAGGGCGGTGGACGCGCGGTAGAAGCGGCGGAACAGGTGGGGCCGGTCGGCGGGGGGAATGCCGATGCCGGTGTCGGTGAAGGTCCAGGTGATCCATGCCTCGTCGGGGTCGGCGGCGGCGGTGATGGTGATGGCTCCGCCGGCCGGGGTGTACTTGACCGCGTTGGACAGCAGGTTGTCGGCGACCTGTTGCAACCGGCTGCTGTCCGCGTACAGGTCCAGGCGTGCCGGGGTGTCGATGGTGACGGTGAGGGCCTTTTCGGCGCTTTGCGCGGCGATGGCGGCGACGGCGTGCTCGACGATGGCGACCAGGTCGCTCGGGGCCGGGTCGATGGCCAGGTGACCGGACTCGAGCCGGGCCAGATCCAGCAGGTCGTCGACCAGGACCGACAGGCGTCCGGCGCCGCGCAGGATGGTGTGCACGTACTGGCGCTGATCGGCGTCGAGCAGCCCGTCGAGTTCCTCTTCCAGCAGCGAGGCGGTCGAGGTGATCACCGCGAGTGGGTTGCGCAGCTCGTGGGTGACCAGGGCCAGGAACTCGTCCTTGGTGCGGGCCAGTTCGATGGTGAGTTCCTCGGCACGGCGACGTTCCAGGTACTGGCCGACCTGCGCGGCGACGCCGACCAGCAGGGTGGTCAGGGAGTCTTCGGGATCTTCGATGCGGTCGCCGTAGACGCACAGCGCACCGATGCTGCGGGCGCCGGTGTTGATGGGTACGCCGACGGCGACGTGCAGGCCGATCCGGGCCGCGGCGCGGCTGCGCAGCGACGCGGTGTCCGCGGCCAGGTCAGGAATCCACAGCGGGTGGCCTTGCTGGTAGACGCGGCCGGCCAGTCCGACGCCGGGTTCCAGCTCGTCGAGGGCGAAACGGCCCAGCCGACGTCCGGGTGCGGCGTGCCGGGCGGAGCAGAGCAGCACATCGCGGTCGTCGTCGGCCAGCCACAGTTCGGTGACCGGCCAGCTCATCGTCACCCCGAGGGCATCGACAACCCGGGTGGCGGCGGTGTGGCTGGACGCGGCCTCGGCCAGGCCGCGCGAGACGGTGGCTTCCACCTCGGCGAAGCGGCTGATGCGCCAGGTGGTGGTGACGTCGTGGCCGAAGGCGTGAAAGACCGGGCCGGTGGAGCCTTCGGTGGCGGTCAGGGTCAGCTCGATCGGGAACTCGTGCCCGTCGGCGTGTAACGCCTGCAGGTGCAGCCGCTGCCCGAGCACCCGGGCTGGTTCGCCGGCGCCGAGGCGGGCGAGTCCGGCCCGGTGGGCCGCCCGGTACCGGTCCGGGATGATCAGGTCGGCGAGGTCGCGGCCACAGGCGTGAGCGTGGTCGTGGCCGAACGTGGTCTGGGCGGCCGGGTTCCAGGCGACGATCCGGCCGGTGGCGTCGACCGCGATGTACGCGTCGGGCGCGACGGCGAGCACTGCCTGCGGCTGCTGAATTTCACAGCCGCAGCCCACCGGCGTCGAATCTGACATGTTTCCCCCGTGGCGTAGCGCCGCCTCGTAGCAACCCGGGGGGTGTGGCGGACAGCGCTGACGCCAGGCCAGCCTAGCGCCGTTTTATCCCGATGTCCGTCGATTCACCCGGTGAACAAAGGGGTCCGCCGCGACGCTGCCGATGGAGGCTCCGGTCACCGATCGGATGTGCTGGCTCGGAGGGGGTCGGCGCCGGCGGTGGTGGAGCGGGTGTCGCCATGACCGCCGTACCAGTCCAGGACCAGCAGGCACGCGTCGTCGGGCAGGGCGGGGCCGGCCACGTCGAGGACGAGGTCGCCGAGCACGCGGACGACCTCTCGCGGATGGAGCCGGCTCAGGTCCTGCAGTCGTGTGGGCAGATCGATCGCGGCAGCGCCCCGCTCCAGCATGCCGTCGGTGATCAGCACCAGGCGATCGCCGGGCGACAGCTGCAGCCTGCTCGCCTGGTACGGCTTGTGGCGTAGCACCCCGAAGGGCCGGTTGACCGACAGCGCCACGTTCTCGACGCGCCCGTCGCGGATCAGCAGCGGCGCGGGGTGCCCGGCGTTGACGACATCGAGAACGCCGGAGGACAGGCTGAGGCGGCCGAGAAGCCCCGTGGCGAACAGCGACCCGGCCGGCGTGTTGTCGAGGACGGCCTGGTTCGCAGCTTGTGCCTGTTCGAGCAGGGTCGCGCCGCGCCGGCGGGCGTTGCGCAGCCCGCCGACGCACAGGGTCGCCGTGATCGCGCTGTCGACACCGTGGCCCACGGCGTCGGTGATGCTCAGATGCAGCAGGTCACGGGCGAGGCTGTAGTCGAAGGTGTCCCCGCCGATGCTGGCGGCCGGCTCCAGCCATGCCGACAGGGTGAACGAGTCGGCTTCACAGGTGAAGGCCTCGGGTAACAGCCGTCGTTGGATTTCCGCGGCGAGAGTGAACGGGGTGGTTCGCTGACCCCATTCGAACAGGTCGGTGTGCCGTCGGTTGGCGATGACCACGAACGCCAGGGTGTGCGCGGCTCGGGACACCTGCCGCACCGTTGTCTCGTCCGGGGCGGACGGCAGCGCGATCTCCAGCAGGCCGATGGCTTCCCCGCGCTGGGTGACCGGGGCGCGCACCACGAACCGGTCGCCGGCCGGCTCGACCAGGACCTGTTGCGTACGCAGCGCCTGCTCCTGGGGGCCGCCGTCGAACGGCAGCACCAGCGCGACGTCCTGATCCTGTCGGCGGGCGGCGGGAACCCTTCCGGCCGTGGTGTGGACCAGACGTACCAGAGCGCGGCCACTCATGTCCGCGACGAGGAACGACACCCACAGCGCATTCAGGTTCGTCCCGATGGTGCGGGTCACCGCTTCCACCGCGTCGACGGGGGCCGCCTTCTCCACCGCGAGCAGGACGTCATTGAGGTCGGCACCGCTCGTGGGGCTCTCGGTCACGGTGGGCAGCATATGCGCGATCGAACACGGCACACGCCACGAGCAAGCTCGCGGCGCGTCCAATGCTGGTGATCGGACTGACCCATCAGGGGGTCATTGTCGGCATTTGTACGGCCATTCGCTGGCACGACGCGGTCCAGCCGCTGAGGAAAGGCTCGCGAACCGGCTGTCCCAGGCGACGCCATGATCGTGGCACAGACGGCGCCCGCGACCACCCTGGACATCCAGAACATGTCTACCACCTGCCAGGACCTGCCCGACCACCGGACCGCGACGCAGGTGCTGCACGACGCGGCCCGCACCTCGCGGCTGGCCCCGGTCCTCGGGTGGGAGGTCACCGCGGGCTCACCCTGCACCCGCTGGCCGGCCCGGGCGCCGACGCCACCGCACAAGCTGCACGCCCCGGGCGCCCCGCCGGTGCTCGTCGTCGGGATCACCCACGACACCGCCGGGCCGTACCGATGGAGCCGGGAACTCACCGCCCAGCTGGGCGACGCCCGCCTGCTGACCCTCGACGGGACCGGCCATGGCGCCTACCTGCTCAGCCGGTGCGTCCGCGACGAGACGAACGGCTTCCTGGCTGACGGCGGCCTGCCGTCCCCGGGAACGGTCTGCCGCGACTGAGAGGTCCGGATGCCCGCCCCGGCCGGCGTGGGTGCACGGCTGGAACTCCTCTGCGGGGAGGCCTTACGTAGTCCTTACGACCGGCGCCGGACTTCAACCGGCAATGCCGCAGTGCCGTACCGGATGACGGAAGGCACCGTTCGTTCGTCGGAGGTAGGGCAGACATGCGTAGGAGAACTGGTATCGCCGTGGCCGTGGGCCTGTTGCTGACGGCTGGCGGCGTGTCCACGGGAATCGCCTCGGCGCATGAGAACCCAGCCGGCAAACGATCCGAGGCGAGCAAGGGCGGCGCGGCGACGAGGCACGGTGGGATGGTCTTCGTCCAGTCGAACGACCCGGAACACAACTCGATCCTGGCCTTCCGGCGCGCGGCGGACGGCAAGCTGACGGCCGCCGACGCGTACCCGACCGGCGGCCGCGGCGGCGCCCAGAAGGACAACCCGTTCGACCCCCTCGCATCCCAGGAATCCCTCGTCTTCGACCGCCGGCACAACATCATGATCGCGGTGAACGCCGGCAGCAACTCGGTCACCACCTTTCGAGTACGAGACGGCAAGCTCACCCACCCGCGCACGGTGAAGTCCGGTGGCGACTTCCCGGTGAGCATTGCCGTCTTCGGCCGGACGGTATACGTCCTCAACGCCGGCGGCGCCACCAACGTGACCGGCTTCCGGCTGAGCCGCGACGGCCTGCACCCGCTCGCCGGCTCGACCCGGAAGCTGGGCATCACCAACGCCGCCGTGCCACTGTTCACCGACTCCCCGCCGCAGGTCGGCTTCAGCCCAGACGGCCGGCACCTGCTGGTCACCACGAAGAGCAAGAACACCATCGAGGTCTTCGCGACGGCCCACGACGGCCGGCTCTCCGCCAAGCCGGTGACCACCACGTCGACCGGGGACGTACCTTTCTCCTTCGTCTTCGACCAGGCCGGCCACCTGCTCGTCACCGAGGCCGCGAAGTCCGGGGTCACCTCGTACACGCTTCGCAAGGACGGCACCCTCGACGTCATCACGCCGTCGGTGGAGTCGGGCCAGCAGGTGCTGTGCTGGATCGCCCGGGCCGGGAAATTCTTCTACGGCACCAATCCGGGCAGCTCGACCATCAGCCTCTACACGGTCGACGACAAGGGGAAGGTCGCCATCGGCGGTAAGGACGGCGTGATCGCCGCAGCGGGCGGCCCGGAGGCGGTGGCGGAGGTGGCCGCCGCGGCCGCGGCCGCCGAGCAGGACCCGGACGCCGAACCGGCCGGCGCCCCGGGTGCGGGTCCGATCGACCTGGCTGCCACGGCTGACGGCACGTTGCTGTACGTGCAGAACACCCTCGCGGGAACCATCGAGGGGTTCCGGGTCGGCCCGAACGGCGAGCTCAATCTGGTGGAAACCGAGAACAAGGGCCTCCCCGTTTTCGCTGACGGGTCCGGCATGGAGGGCCTGGTCGTCTGGTAGCCGGCGAAAAGCAGGAGAGGTACGCGTGCGGACCCGGCCCCCGCACCACGTCCCCACGCGCACCTCGCCGAATCTGCACCCCGGGGCGGCCATCGATGCGGTGGCCGCCTCGGGATGTTCGCTGTCTACGACAGCCGAGGCTCCTGCTGTGTTCCTGGCGGAATCCGAGGTGGCACAACCGATCGGCAGTTCATGGTGGAAGGTCGGTGGCCCAGATTCTTACCGACTGCTTACACGGATACCTCAGACCCGTCTGCTGCTTCGATCCGCTCGTACTTGCGAGTGGCGACTTCCCGATGGAGCCGTCCCGACACACCAAAAGGCTTCGAGGAGTGAAAGCGTGCGAACCACACCACGCCGACAACGGCGGATGCACACCAGCCCTGTACGGATCGCGATGGCGGTGGCGGTTGTCGCCGCATCCGGCGTACTCATCGCGACTTTCGTCTCCAGCGGCGGCAACGGCACCGCGGACGCGGCCACCGAACTGAACCAGTTCGTCGCCATCCAGAAGGTCCGGCCCAACGTGACGAACCCCGTACCCGGCGCAGGAGCGTCGACCGGCTCCTTCACTGTGGACTGCGGCACCAACGGCAACGGCAAGTTCAGCCCGGACAACCCGGTCGCGCAGCCCGGCATCAAGAACGGCGCCGAGCACGTCCATGACTTCGTCGGGAACCTCGCCATCACCGCGAACTCGTCGAACGCCGATCTGGACGCGTCCGGGACCACCTGCCGGAACGGGGACAAGTCCTCGTACTTCTGGCCGGTCGTGCGCATCGACAAGACCGTCCGGTCCGGGGCCGAGACCCAGCGCGCCCTGGCCGCGACGACCCCGATGGTGACGTGCCCCAGCGTCCGGAACCGGCTGCCCGCCGTACCCGCGGGGGCCAAGACCGCCGTCGACAACCGGCTGGCCGCGCTCGACCGCGGGTACGCCGCGGCCAACGAGCGGATGGCGGCGGGTAAGGGTCGCATCGACGCCCGGCTCAACGCGTCTGTCCTGGCCGACCTGCGAGAACAGCGAGCCAAGTCGATCAAGGGGATCAGCGACAGCATCGCCGCGGCCGGTGGCGGCCGTACCTCCGTCATGGTCTCGCTCGTGGAATGCGACACCAACTACGACGGTATGCACGCCGTCATGCGCCACACCGCCGCAAGCGTCAAAGCCGGCCTGGCCGCCAACCAGCAGGTCCAATGCCCGACCGTACGCGACAAGCTGCCCGGCGTACCCGCCCAAGCTCTCGATGAGGTCAACCGCAACCTCGCCGAGCTGGACCGGCAGATCTCCGAGGCCAACGAAAGGCTTGTCACGACCCGCGGACAGGGCGGGAAGAACTTCGTCGACAACGCCATCCTGGGACCGCTGAAGGCCAAGCGGACCGCCGTCCTCGACCGCATCGGCATCGCCATCTCCCGCCGCGCCGCCCGCCCGCAGGGCCTCGGGGCGCTGGCCGGCTGCACCGTGACCGACCCGGCACCGAACGGTCAGGGCAACCAGGGGAACCAGAACGGCGGAGCGGCCGTACCCAGCGCCCCCGCCGCGCTGCCCGACCCGCAGGGCCCGAACCTCGAGCTGCCGAACAACACCGGCGGCATCGTCCGCCCCGCGGCCGTCCTGATCGAGTACCGCGGCAACGCCACCACCAAGGTGGTCCCGATGCCGAAGTTCCTGCGGGCGCTCACCGGTGACGCCAAGCCGACCAGTCGCGGCCCGGCCAACGCCCGCGCCACCTGGACCTGCTCCGGCTTCACCGACCGCCTCTCCGACAAGTACCCGGTCTGCCCGGACGGCAGCCAGGTCCAGCGCGTGCAGGACTTCCCCGGCTGCTGGGACGGCAAGAACATCGACAGCACCAACCACCGCGACCACGTGGCCTTCGCTGATGCCGGCACCGGCGCCTGCAAGCAGGGCTTCGTCGCCATCCCGCAGCTACGCATCACCCTCTCCTACGACATCCCCCGCGACGTACAGACCAGGGGTCAATTTGCCCTGGACTCCTTCCCCGAGGAGGACCACAACCCCTTCTCCGACCACAACGACTTCATCAACGTGAACTCCGCCCGGACCATGCAGAAGATCGCCACCTGCATCAACAAGGGCAAGACCTGCCGTTGACCGAATGGAGCGGAGCAGAGCGGCACCCCGACGGCCTCACCGAGGTGCATCGGACCTCGGGGGCCGCCTGCCTCGACCCTGACCTAGAGCCGGATCGGGCGCCGCTGTCGCCGCCAGCTGATCTTGGCTTTTCTTTCCTAGGATGCTTTACGCGTTGTGCCTGCGCTCACGGAAGACGTGTACGAGCTTGATCCCCAGCGAGCGCCCGCTTTTCGGTCAGGCCGCCGGGTGTTGCCAGACCTCGATGTCGGTGGTCTGGCAGACGCCGGTCCAGGTGACGTAGGCACCCGCGGACCTGTTGTCCTGCATGCAGCCGGTCGTCCAGTCGAGCTGGTGGAAGCGTCCGTCGCTGGTGTAATTCCAGTGCTCGCCCCACTTGTCGGCGCAGGTGGTGACGAAGACCGCGTTGGTGTTGGCGGTGGCGGCGCAGTAGTTGGTACCGGTGTTGTGGATCAGGTGGTCGGTCTCCGAGTACGTCCACTGCTGGGTTTTCGAGCCGGTGCATGTCGCCGTCACGGCGAGCGTGGCGTTGCCTGGATTGAGCGAGCCCGGCCAGTCGAGACACAGCCCGGTTCCCGCGTTGCGCAGTGTCCCTCGCAGGTCGGCCGCCGCGCTGGCCTGAGCCGGCGCCGCCGCGGTGAGTCCCGCGACGACGGTCATCGCGCCGGCCGCGACCAGCGAGGCGATCTTTCCTCGTGATGGCATTTGTTGTCTTTCTCCCGAAGTCGGTGTGGAGCCTGTGGAGTCCACATCATGGGCGACAGATCTCAGCAGAGTCTCAGACGCAGCCGGTCGACGATGCTGTGCCGAACCTTGCCGTCCGCGACGGACAGATGTGTTGACCGCTCATGAGTGCAGGTGGGCAGCGAGCCACGTTGCGACGGCGGTGAGCAGAGCCGGGTCGGTGGGCATGCGCAGCAGCCGCGGGTAGGCGAGCGGGGACGGGCGGCGGGTGTCTTTGCGCAACAGGTGGGTCAGCCCGGGGATCCGGCGGGTATCGGCGTGTGGCACCAGGCGGGCTATCACCTCGAGGTCGCCGGGGTCGACTTGCAGGTCGCTGTCGCCGGTGATGGCGAGCAGCGGCACCCGGATGGCACCGAGATCGGGGCGGGGGTCGTGGGCGAGCTGTTCGCGGAACCAGCGGGCATTGAGCCGCGTTGGGCCGACGCGAAGGGCGTCTGTCGTGGATTCGGAGATGCGTTCGATCTGGCGGTGGGCGAACGGGCCCAGCGCGGAGGCTATGGCGCGTAGCGGTGCTGGGAGGTGGCCGACCATGCTGGCTGCCTGCCAGCGCAGGATGTCACGGCCGGGCCGGGCGTAACCGGCCAGCAGGACAGCAGCGGCGGGGTTGTGGTGGGCGGCCAGGGTAGCGGCGTGGATGGCGCCTTCGCTGTGGCCGACCACGGCGACCGCATCGATACCCGGGTGGGCGTGAAGAGCGTGCAGGGCAGCGGCGGCATCGAGGCGATTCTGGTGGAAACCGACTTGATACCAGTCACCAGGGGTGTTCGCGGCGCCGCGACGGTCATAGCGGTAGGAGGCGATGTTGTGCTCAGCGAGTGCGGCGGCGAGCGCGGGGCCGAGACCAGGGCGGAGGCGGCCGGCATTGGAGTCACGGTCGACGCGCCCGGAGCCGGGTAGGAAGAGCACCGCCGGATGCGGTCCGGGCGTACCCGGCAACGTCAGCGTGCCGGCCAGCCCCACGCCATCGTCAGCGGTGACTGTCAGTGGGTGGTCGGTCGATGCGTGCGTTCGGGTCCGGTCTGTCATGCCGTACTCCCCACATTGTCATCGGAAAAGACCGGCCAGACGTCAGTGCGGTCTGCTACGGCCGGTGCTTGGTGGATGTCGAAATGTCGTGGTTCGCGAGCATCGACGGGCCTGACTCTAGGGCCGGTCGTCCGGCGATCCATCCCTCCTCAGGGGACAATCGCGGTAGCTCTGCCGAGGGATGGCAAGGGGCAATCACCGCGCTGCTTATGCGGTCCGGGACCCGAGGCCGTCGCCCAGGGTCGACCGGGCTGCCAGCCGATCGGTCAGCAGGCCGGCCATGGCGCGCACGCCGTGGCCGATCGCCCGCTCGTCGGCGGCGAAGTCGGGGGCGTGCGGCGCGCCGTTCATCCCGCTCTCGGCGTCCGCGACGCCGAGGTAGAACATCGCGCCCGGCGCCTCGTTGAGGAACAGTGCGAAATCCTCACAGTTGAACGGCCAGGACGCCCGCGCCCACAAGACCGAATCCGGCCCCAGCAACGTGCTCAAGTATTGGCCAGCCGCCGTGCTGGGCTCCGCCGGGTTCACCATGGCGGGAAAGGGATCGACGGGGAACTCCACGCGCCCCCCGGCGGCCGCCGCGAGCTGCTTGATCCGCGCGCGTAGCTCCGGGAGCCGCTCCTGCGGCCAGACCCGCAGCAGAACGTTGACGGCCGGATGCCCATCGGACGTGTGCTCGGACCAGTGGGCGACGGACACGGATTCCTGGATCGTCGCGGCGATCTCCGGCGCCACCAACGCGTGGAAGCGCGCGTGGTAGTCCTCGATGCTCCGGGGGAACTCGACGGTGCTGAGCCCCGCCACCTCGGCCGTGACGGCGGCGGCGACCGAGTCGTCACCGCCCGGCAGCACGATCCGGACGTGGTCGAGCCCGGGCAGGCCGTACCCCGGAGAGACCGCGATGGTGCCGGCGGGGAACGGGCTGCAGTGAACCGCATAGATCTCGCGCGGCGCGAGGCGTTGCACCACGCCGGTCTCGAGCATCGCGCGTGCGCCCTGCAGCGGCTCCTCGGCCGGCTGGAAGACGAACACCAACCGGCCCCTCACCGGCTCGGAACCCTGAGCCAGCGCCCGGGCGACGCCGACCCCGATCGCGGTGTGCAGGTCGTGCCCGCACAGGTGCTCGACGCCGGGGACGCGAGAGGCGAAGCCTTCGTCGAAGACCCGGCCCGATCGCTGGATAGGCAGCACGTTCGTTCGCGCGTCGACGGCGTCCATGTCGGCCCGGTACGCCAGCGTCGGCCCGTCCGCGGAACCGTCGAGCACCGCGACGACGCCGTGTCCGCCGACGCCGGTCGTCACCTCGAGTCCTGCTGCGCGCAGCTGGTCCGCGACCAGCCCGGCCGTCTTGCGCTCCTCACCGGCCAGTTCGGGGTGACGGTGGATCTCCCGGCGAAGCTCGATCAGTTCATCGTCAAGATGCGTCACCGGCAGATCATGTACACGCCCGTCGATTCTTCACACCACAAATTCGGGCGCCGGGTCGAGAGGGTGATGGTCCGCACGGCGCGACTTCCGGCGTCATCCGGTCTTGAGGGCCGCCCCCGACATCAGGGCTGCCTCAGGTAGACGATGCCGGGACGCGGCGCGGAAGCGCGGTCAGTCCGGCGCGCCGAGGACGGCGGCGACGCCGTCCACGAACCACCGCTCGAACCGCTCGACCGGCCACCCACGCTCGCGTACCAGCCAGTCGTAGTTGCGGACATCCTGCGCGAGCCACAGCACGTCGGCGGCCCGTTCCTGACTCACCTGGACCTCGCCGGTGGCCGCCAGATCGGCGGCGAACATCGCCATGCCGCGGCGCCTGTCCTCGATGTTCTTGCGCCAGATCGCCGCAGCGTCGGCATCGGCGGTCGCCGCACTGGCCAGCGCGAGTATCACGTGCACCTGTCGCGCGTGGGTCTCGGCGAGATGCCGGGCGTACCGGGTGAGCTTCGTCCGCAGGCCGACCAGGCCCCGGATGTCGGTGACGAACGACCGTTCCGCCATCGCCATCCTCTCGTCGTCGCCGACCAGAGTGACATCGACGAGATCCGAGAGCAGCTGGCGCTTGCTGCCGAACACCGCGTACACGGTCTGCACGGCAACGCCGGCCTCAGCGGCGACGGCGGTCAGCGGTGTCGCCGCGTAACCCGGGTCCACGAACAGTTTGGCTGCCGCGTCGAGGATCGCCCTCCGGGTCTGCCGGGCCTGCTCCTCGCGGCGGGGCGAGACGTAGCGCCGGTTGACAGTCACCCGGATAGTGTAGTGCACTATTCGATAGAGCCTAACTCTATCGACTCGACATCAGGGGACAGCCATGCCGTACGGCGTCGTGCAAGACATGCCCGCAGTCAGCGAGCGGGAATACCGGCAGGTCGAGAAACACCTCGGCCCGGACCGGCCGCCGGGCCTGCTGGCCCACGTGGCCGGCCCGTCCGACGAGGGCTGGCGGATCATCAACATCTGGGTCGACGAGGCCGCGTTTCGCAGCTTCCAATCCGAACGCCTGGTCCGGGCCGCCGGCCTGGCCGCCCAGGAGGACGGCTTCGACCCGGCAAAGGCCGCCGCCTTCCGGTCGGCGAGCGTCGACGGCACCGAGATGCCGTTCTGATGATCGACACCACCACGCTGCGCGTCCGCAACGCCGACTTCTGGGCCCAGACGGCGCCGGGGTGGGCCCGTCAAGCCGACCGGCACGACGAGATCGGCCGACCGCTGGGCGCCGTGGCACTCGAGCAGCTGCGACCCCAGCCCGGTGAACGGGTGCTGGATGTCGGCTGCGGTTGTGGCGGCACCACCGCCCAGATCGCGCGGGCCGTCGGCCCTTCGGGCAGCGCGGTCGGCCTCGATCTCGCCGAGGCCATGGTGGCGACGGCGCGGAGCCGGTTCGCTGTGCCAGGCGGCGCAGGACCGCAATTCGTCACCGGCGACATCGAGACGATTGATGCCGTGCCTGGGGCGCCGTTCGACGCCGTCTACTCCCGCATGACGTTGATGCTGCTCGCCGACCCCGTCGCCGGCCTGACCACAATCCGGCGGTCCATGCGTGCCGGCGGCCGGATGGCCGCGACAGTGTTCCGCGACGGCCGGGCGAACCCCTGGCTGCCGAGCGCGCTGCTCGGTGCGGCGGCACATCTGGGACCGTTGCCGCCGTTGCCGATCGGCGACGACCCCGGCCCCTTCGCATTCGCCGACGCGGCCCGCATGACTGGGCTTCTCACCGCCGCCGGCTTCACCGACATCGACATCCACCCGCACGACGTCACGCTCGACGCCCCGGACGACCCGGAAGCGGTCGCCGAATGGCTCATCGAGATCAGCCCCGCCAGCAACGCCTATCGGGACGCCGAACCCACCACCCAGGCGCGTGCCCGCGCCGGCGTGGCCCGCCTGCTCGAACGGTTCCGTACCGCCGGCGCCGGCTACCGGCTGCCGACCGGACTTTGGTTGATCACCGCTCACTCGGACAGGACCAGCACGCGATGACCTCTCACCGGCGCCTCGCAGCGTTCGTCACCATGATCATCAGTACCGCCGCGCTGTCCGGCTGCACGTCAGCCGACACCGACCCGCCGTCCACCGATGCGCCCACCTCGGGCGGCGACCGAGCAACCAGGGCGAACCGCGAGCCTCTCGCGGCGACGGGCGGCTCCTACTCAGCGACGGAGGTCTGCGCCTACCTGAAGGGCGAGATCCCGGCGCTGAAGGAGGTCGGCAGCCCGGTCGGGCGGCACGCTAACCTGGCCGGTAAACTGGCCACCTTCTTCGAATCCCACGGCAAGCCGGAGAACAGCGCCGTACTGGACGCGGCGACCAAGACGGAATGCCCGGCGGTGCGTACCGAGGTGCTGACATTGATCGAAGTGGACAGCTTCAGCTCGTTCTAGTCGGGACGGCGCGCGGACACATCCGCACGAGACGGGCCGTAGGAGCTTCCGTAGCCGCAGCCGCCGTGCTGATCGTGGATCACCGGCCCGGGGTCGACGCGATGCCGATCTCAGTCGCGATCACCGTCGCCGCCGTTGAAGAGGTCGACGAGCCCCTGGGGTGCGCCGGCGCCGAAGATCAGCTCGATGGTCTCGCGTGCCGCGATGGCTTCGGACTCGCTGCGCCGGAACATGATTTCCTCGTATGCGGCGAGGGCGGTCTCGGGATCGCTGGGGTGCGCGGCAATCGCCTGTCCGAGCTCGGCCCCGTCAAGCATCGCGAGGTTGGCGCCTTCCCCGCCGGGCAGGGTCACGTGCGCGGCGTCGCCGAGGAGCGTGACGCCGGGAATGCGGTCCCACCGGTGCCGGTCGGGGAGCCGGTGGATGCTGCGCAGGACCGGCCCGGTCTCGCCGTCGGTGATCAAGGAGACGAGTTCCGGCGCCCAGCTCTTGAACTCAGCGGCGATGCGCTTCCTCGCGGCGTCGGCGTCGGCGAAGTCGATCCCGGCGAACCATTCGACCGGGCGGTTCAAGACGATGTAGGTGTGGATGACGTCGCCGGCTTCACGATGCGCGAGGAATCCACGGCCGGGTTTGAGGGCGTACATCGCCCCGTTGCCGACCGCCTTGGCCGCCCCGGGATGGCGGGCGTCAACGTCGTGCAGGTACGTGTCCACGTAGCTCATGCCCGCGTACACCGGCTGCTCGTCGGACAGCAGCGTCCGGACCTTCGACCAGGTCCCGTCGGCGCCCACGAGCAGACCTGAGACGGCCGTGGAGCCGTCGGCGAATGTGAGTTCATGACGTCCCGCCCCGAGCGGCGTCGCTGACAAATACTTCTTGCCCCACTGCACGGCCCCGGCCGGCAGCGACTCCAGGAGGATGCGCCGGATGTCGCCGCGAAGCGCCTCCGGGCGTGCCATGGAGCCGTCGTCGGGCAGTTCGGCGAGCACCGCGCCGTGCTGGTCCAGGACCCGCTGCGCGCCGCCGCCGCGATGAATGATCGAGCGGTACTCCTCGGTGAGCCCGGCGACGGCGAGGGCGAGTTGGCCGTTCTGCTCGTGCAGGTCGAGCTGTCCGCCCTGGGTGCGGGCATCAGCGGACGCGTCGGCGTCGTAGACGGTGACGGGTACGCCGTTGAGGTGCAGGACCCGCGCCAGAGTGAGTCCGCCGAGACCCGCGCCGATGACGGTGACCGGAGTGGTCATGCGCTTCCTCCCGTGGATGGTTGGACCGTTGGTCCACTCCCTCCACTATTGGACCGCCGGTCCAACGCTGTCAAGATGCATCCATGACTTCTTCGGCACAGTCGAGCCCCCGGCGCCGGGATGCCCTCTCCCGGCAGCGCATCGTCGAGGCGGCGATCCAGATCCTCGACGCCGAGGGCGAGGGCGGCCTGACGGTCCGGGCCGTCACGGCTCATCTCTCCACCGGCCGGGGCGCGATCTATCACCACGTCACGAACAAGGACGAACTTCTGACCGCTGCGGCGGACGGTGTGATCAGCCCGCTGACGGCGGCAGCGGCCGGCGTCGACGACGCGGCTCGGGCGATCCGTGCTCTGGCGTCAGGGATCTTCGACGCGATCGACGCGCACCCATGGGTGGGTACGCAGCTCTCCCGCGACCCGTTCCAGCCCGCGGTCCTGCACATCTGGACGGGTGTCGGCATGCTTCTGCACCGGCTCGGCGCCCGCGGAACGGCCCTGGCCGACGCCGGGTCGGCACTGGTCAACTACGTGCTCGGCGCGGCTGCCCAGTACGCCGCCGGTGCTCGGCGCGTTTCGGACGACGCGGCCCGTCGAGACTTCCTGGAGGCCCTGGCCGCGCGATGGGCGCAGCACGACGGTGGCGCCTTGGTGCAGGAGTCGGCATCGCTGCTTCGTGACCACGACGACCGTGCGCAGTTCCTCGCTGGAGTGGACATTTTTCTCGCCGGCGTCCGGCATCGAGAACGTGGCACGCCGGACGACTGACCGGCGGCGGGGCGTTCCGGATCACCCTGCCGTTGGCGGCGGTCCGAACCTACAGCATGTAGGTTTCAGGGGAGTCGCCGTCCGGGCGGCTGTCCGAGAGAGGTCCATCTGATGCCGTCGTTCCTCGACCCGGAGTGGCTCATCTCGACCTTCGGGCTGATCGGCATCCTGGCCGTCGTCTTCGCCGAGTCCGGTCTGCTGATCGGCTTCTTCCTGCCCGGCGACTCGCTGTTGTTCACCGCCGGCCTGCTGGTCGCCGACGGCACCTATCTGCACCAGCCGCTGTGGCTGATGTGCCTGCTGGTCTCGATCGCCGCGGTCGCCGGTGACCAGTGCGGCTACGTCTTCGGGCGGCGCTTCGGGCCCGCCCTGTTCCGCCGGCCCGATTCGCGGTTCTTCAAGCAGGAGAACCTGACCAAGGCCCGGGAGTTCTTCGCCAAGTACGGCGCCCGCTCGATCGTCCTGGCCCGGTTCGTGCCGATCGTCAGGACCTTCACCCCGATCGTCGCCGGCGCGAGTCGAATGCGCTACCGCACGTTCCTGACCTACAACATGATCGGCGGAACGTTGTGGGGCTGCACCGTGACGACCCTCGGCTACTTCCTCGGGCAGATCGCCTTCGTGAGGTCGAACATCGAGTTCATCCTGATCGGCGTCGTCGTCGTCTCGGTGGTCCCGATCGCCGTCGAGCTGCTGCGAAGCCGGCGTCGGGCGGGTCGTCAGGCCGACTGATCCGGGCGTGTCCCGCGCCGGGCCGTGGCTGTCCAGCCTCGCTCGAAGCTCGGCGATCATGCTGACCCTCTACGGCGAGAAACATCCCAGTCAGCCCACCAGTACGGGGCCGGCTGGACCACTACGACCTGCTGCACACCCTGCCGAAGATCTACGGCCTGCCGCTGCTCGACGAGGCCGCGCGCTAGAGCCAGGCCCGCGCGAGCTCGACGAACTTGACCGTCGCCAGCCCGGCCACGGCCAGGAACGCGGCGGCGAGCAGGGCCGGGGCAAGCAGCCGGCGCAGCCGTGGCGCGGGTGCGGGTCCGATCAGGGCCTGCACCCGGCGCACCGCGACGCCGCCGTCGATGCCCAGTGTGGCGGGCGGTCCGGCGCCTGCTCCGGCGAGCGCGGCCCGTGCGACCGCCTGGGCGGCCAGCTCGCGGTCGCCGACGTCGGCCGCCGCGTCCTCGTCGGCCCACCGCTCGACGAGGTAGGCGACGGCCTCGCGGACCGGGATCAGCAGCGGGTTGAGCGCGGCGGCGGCGGCCGCCGCCGTGGTGAGGTGGTGATGGCGCCGGGCGAGGTGAGCATGCTCGTGGGCGAGGACGACCCGGCGCTCGTCGGCGTCCAGCAGCCGCAGGATGCCGGTGGTGACCAGCAGGTGGCCCGGCCGGCGGAATGATCCGGGCACGGCCAGGGCCAGCGGCTCCGACCAATCGGCCACCACCAGGCCGTCCTGCGGGGTGCCGATGGACCGCAGGCGCCGATTCGTGGTGACGCGCAGGCGCACCTCGGCCAGCAACCGGAGCCCACCGCCCAGCAGCAGCAGTCCGGCGACCAGGGCCACCGGTCCCGGCACGGGCTCGGGCAACTCCAGCGTGGGTTGGTTGTCCAGGGCGGACAGCGGTGGCACGTCGTCGAGCATGGTGAGCGCCAGCATGGTCAGCGACCAGGTGGACGACACCGCCGCGACGACCGCCGTCAGCGTGAGCGTCCAGGCCGCCGGGCCGGGCGTGCCCCGCGCGGCGATGCGCCGGGCCGCCAGGACGAGCGGCAGCGCCATCAACAGCGGGAGGTAGACGGCGACGGTCACGAGCGGCGTTTGCGCTCGGTGCCGGCCAGCAGGGCCCGCAGCACCGCCGCGTCCGATTCGTCGAGCGACGCCGCGAACTGTTGCAGCACGGCCTGCCGGTCGGTGCGGTCGGTCAGGGCGGACCGCATCTGGTGCGCCGCGGCCGTGGCAGCATCCTGGACCGGCCAGTAGACGTGTCCCCGGCCTTCCCTGCGCCGCTCGACCACGGCCTTCTCGTGCAGCCGGATGAGGATCGTCTGCACGGTGTTGTACGCCAGTTCGCCGCCGATCTCGCGCTGCACGTCGGCCGCGGTCAGGGGTCCCTCCGCCGCCCAGAGAGCGGCCATCACGTTCGCCTCGAGCGCCCCTGGCGCCCGCCGCCCGTCCTTCGTCGTCACAGTTGCTGACCTCCGGCGTCAGGATACCGCCGCTGACATGCGCGAGAACCGCGCCGACACGGTAAAAACCTACGCATTGTAGGATCAACAACCTGGAACGGCCGACTGCCGGCCGGCCCGAGATCAGCTTCCACCCGCGACCTTCGGACGGTCAGGACGCCGCCGGAGCGGGCGCGGAGGTCGCCGACGGTGCTGGAGTGGCGTCATCACCGCTGTTCCCGCGGCCGTTGTCACCCCGCCGGTTGCCGTCGCCCGAGCCGTTGCGGTCCCTCCGGCCGTCGTCGCCCCGCCCGTTGCGGCCGCCCCGGTCACCGCCCCGGTCGCCGTCACGGCCCTCGGCCTGGTTGCCGCCACGGCTGTGGCCGCGGTCGTCGCCGTGGTGGCCGCCGTCGACGAGAGCGCCGATCGCGACCAAGCCACCGCCCAGCACCCCACCGAGCAGCAGCGCCGCGACAGCCACCGCCAGCGGCACCCGGCGGCGGCCCTCGGCGGGCCGACCCCACCAGCGTCGGCGCGTCGGCCGCGGACCGTCGCCGGCCGCGTTCCCGAACGGGCCGGCCGCCGCCGCGGCGTCGACGGGTCCGGCGGCGGGGGACTGGTCGGGCGAGCGTCCGGCCGCGGTGGTGTCCTCGGCGGCAGGATGGCCCCCGGCCGGGGGCTGAGCAGCGGTGGGCTCGTCGTCGGCGTTCGGACGCGGTGTCTGGTCGGTCATGATGGCAACCCCGTTCTGGTGGATGGCGGTCCGGGCCTGTCCCGTCCGTCACCCATAACCATCGGCTCCGCTGCTAAGAGCAGGCCTGTGGTGTTCCTAAGAAGCCGATGAGAGAACCGGCGCGGCCGGGAGCCGGATGGTGATCACGGTCCCGTGCGGCTCACCCGCCTCGGCGGTAACGGTGCCGCCGTGGTGCGCGGCGGTCTGGGCGACGATCGCCAGGCCGAGGCCAGAGCCGGGTGTCGACCGGGCGGCGACCGCGCGGTAGAAGCGGTCGAAGACGTGCGGCCGGTCGGCCTCGTCGATCCCGGGACCCTGGTCGGTGACGGTGAGCCGGTAGCCGTCCGGGCCGTCGGCGAGAAGCGACGTGTGCACGGTGGTTCCGGGCGGGCTGAACTTGGCGGCGTTGTCGAGCACGTTGACGATCATGCGTTCCAGCTCGTTCGGCCGGCCCAGCACGGTGGCCGGCCCGAGGTCGGCGGTGAACGTGAGGCCGGAGGCGCGGATCCGGACCCGGCCGAGCGCGGCGTCGACCACCTCGGGCAGCTCGACCGGCTCGGCGTCACCGCGGGTGGTCTCCTCGCGGGACAGCTCGACCAGTTCTGTGGTCAGCGTCGCCAGCTCGCCGACCTGTGCGTCGAGGTCGTGCAGCAGCTTGGCGCGTTCCTCGGGCGGGAGGCGGTGGGCCAGTTCGGGGTGACGTTCCACCTCGAGCAGCAGTTCGATGTTGGTACGGATGCTGGTCAGCGGCGTACGCAGCTCATGGCCGGCGTCCTCGACCAACGTGCGTTGCGCGTGCCGGGCGGTGTCGATCGCGGCCAGCATGGTGTTCACCGACGTGCCGAGGCGGGCGATCTCGTCGGCGCCGTCGGTGGCGATGGGGCGGCTGAGGTCCATGGTGACGGCGACGTCCTCGACCGCGTCGGTGAGTCGTTGCACCGGCGCCAGCCCGGCGCGGGCCACGGCGCGTCCGAGCAGGGCCGCTCCGGCGATGCCGAGCGCGCAGCCGACGGTGAGGAGAATCGCGAACAATCGCAGGGTACGGTCGTCCGGTCCCTGGTCGAGGGCAACCTGCACCGCGCCGCCGCCACCACCGCTGACCGGAACGGTCAGCATCCGGTACGTCTCGCGGCCGACGTCGACCTCCTCCTGCGCCATCCGGCGCCCGCCGGCCGCGACCTGCTGCGCCTGCGCTGTGACCGGCAGCGGGCTGGCGGCCGAGCTGAGCACCGCGGCCCGGGCGTCGAGAATCTGCCAGCGCGGCCCGAGCTGCCGTGGGCCGTGCCGCCCGCCGCCGCGCTGATCCTCCGGGCCGGGCCGGCCGCCGCCGGTGGTGATCCACTGGTCGGGTTGCGCGGCGATGGCGTTGGCGTCCGCGCTCAGCTCGGACTGCATCCGGTGTTGCTGGATCTCCTCCACGACCAGCCAGGACGCCACCGCCATGAGCACCACGGCAGCCGCCACGGCCCCGGTGACCAGCAGGGACAGGCGAGCATGCAGGGTGCGTCGGCCCCACCACACCCTCACAGCGGCTCCTCCCGCAGCACGAAGCCGACCCCGCGGACGGTGTGCAGCAGCCGCTGCTCGTCGCCGGTCTCCAGCTTGCGGCGCAGGTAGCCGAGGTAGACGTGGATGCTGTTGGAACTCTCGCCGAAGTCGTACCCCCAGACCTGCTCGAACAGAACCGCCCGGGTGAGCACCTGCCGCGGGTGCCGCAGGAAGACCTCGAGGATGGAGAACTCGGTGCGGGTCAGCCGGATCGCCCGGTCACCGCGCCAGACCTCGCGGGTTTGTGGGTCGAGGCGTAGGTCGGCGAAGGAGAGAAGGGTGTCCGGCGGCGCGGGGGCGGCCGGCGTGGCCAGCATCGAGCGGCGCAGCAGGGCCCGCAGCCGGGCCTTGAGCTCCTGCACGGCGAACGGTTTGACCAGGTAGTCGTCGGCGCCGGCGTCCAGCCCGGCCACCCGGTCGCCGACGCCGTCGCGGGCCGTGACCATCAGGACAGGCAGCAGGATGCCGTCCTCCCGGAGCCGCCGGCAGGTCTCCAGCCCGTCCATCCGGGGCATGCTGACGTCCAGGATCATCACGTCCGGCTCGCCGGCCCGGACGGTGTCGAGCGCCTCCTGCCCGTCCCCGGCCGTGTCCACGTCGTGGCCTTCGAAGCGCAGCGTACGGGCGAGCGAGTCACGCACCGCAGCATCGTCGTCCACGACCAGGACCCGCATGTGTCTCCCCGTTTCTCGGCCCGCCTCGTCTCATGGTGGACCGGCAATCGTGAGAAATCGTGGCGCCATCCCTAAGCATTTCCTATGAGCCGGGCCGGGCCCGGCCCGGTGGGCGGCCCGAGTGGTCGCGTCGCGATCGCGAGATCGCTAGCCGGCGTCCTTCTGGTGGCCTACGACGGAGGCGAGCAGGTCGCGCAGCGCGAGCTGCTCGCCCGCTGCCATGTCACCGAACAACCGACCGGCGACGTCGTCGGCGATCGTGCGGGCCTCAGCGAGCCGCTTGCGCCCGAGCGCGGTCAGGGCCACCGCGCGCGCCCGCCGGTCGCCGGGCACTGCCTGCCGTTCGGCCAACCCGGCTTCCTCCAGCTCGTCGACGGTACGCATCATCGTCGACTTGTCACCGTCGAGCTCGGTGACGAGCCGGCTCTGGGTGGCCGGACCGACCCGGGCGAGGGCCATCAGCACGCCGAACCGCCGTCCGTCGAGGCCGAGCAGCGTCATCCCCTGGCCGCTGCGGCTCACCTCGTCGCTTGCCGCCCTCCTGCTGTTCGATCAGGCCGTGTACGCCGGGCAGTTCCTCGCCGGCACGTTCCCGGCGCTGCACACCCACCGGGTCAACGCCACCTACGCCGGCATCGCCGTTCTGGTGGTGGTGGCGGCGGCCGCCGCGGCGCTTCTGCGCTGGCCCGGCCGCGGCCCGATCTGGCCGTTCCTCGCCGGGCTGGGCATCTTCGGCCTGGTCGCACTGCAGATCGCCCTCGGCTTCGCCCGGGTGCTCACCCTGCACGTTCCGCTCGGCATCGTGATCATCCTGGGGTCGCTGCTGCTTGCGGGCTGGTCGTGGCGTTACCGGCAGGTGCGGTCATGAGGGTGACCAGGCGGCAGGTGCTGGGTGGGCTCGGCGTCGCGGCCGTGGTCGGCGTGCCCTTGCTGTCGGGCGTACGCGGATCGACCTCCACCGGATCGCTCCTGCCGAGCCGGCTGCGGTTGCCGAGCCCCTTCAACCTGTCGTTCCGCGTCCCGCCTCCGCTCCGACCGGTCCGCCGCGACGCCACCGGCGACCACTACCGGATCGTCCAGCGAGCGGCGGCGGCCGAGATCTTCCCCGGGTCAAGACCGAGATCTGGGGGTACGAGGGACGGTTCCCCGGCCCGCCGATCCACTCGGTCCGAGGCCGCCGCACCGTCGTCAGCCACCGCAACGACCTGCCCGTGCCGACGGTGGTGCACCTGCACGGCGGGCACACACCGGCCGGCGACGACGGCTTCCCGACCGACCTGGTCGCGCCGGGCGACAGCCGGGACTACGCCTATCCGCTCCGCCAGCCGGCCGCCACCGGCCCGGCAGCCAGGTTCGGCTGATCAACGAGTTCGGGGATCGGACCACCATGCCGGTGATGCGCTTCGACATCACCCACACCGCGCCCGACGACAGCCGGATTCCCGACGTGCTGGCGCCCGAGGCCGAACCGGCCGGCAACCCGGTGGTGACTCGGGACCTGCGCTTCCGTCACGACACTGTCAACGGGATGCCCGGCTGGACCATCAACGGCATTCCGTTCGGCCCCGGCCGGCCGGCGGTGACGGCCCGGCTGGGCGTGACCGAGATCTGGCGGCTCGGCTCGGACTTTCATCATCCGATCCACCTGCACCTGGCGGCCTTCCGGGTGGTGTCCCGCGGCCTCGGCGGGCCCGGGCCGTACGACCACGGTCCCAAGGACACCATCGACCTGCGGCCGGCCGAGCAGGCCAGCATCCGGGTCACCTTCACCGACCACCCTGGCCGGTACGTCTTCCACTGTCACAACCTGGAACACGAGGACATGGGGATGATGGGCGTCGTCGAGGTGACCGGCTGAGCCGCCCGGCCGGGGCCGGGCGGCTCAGCGTGATCAGTTGACGGTGAACGGCCCGGCGATGCCTCCCCGGTTGGACTCGATCCAGATGGTCGCGGGCCGGGCCGCGGGTGCGGCACCGTTCCGCAGGCGTACGTCGAACGTGCCGCCGGCCAGCGGTGGCGCCGCCACCACCCCGGTCGAGGTCAGCACCGGGCCGGCCAGCGATCCGGAGTGGATCAGGATGGTCGCCCCGACGACCGAGCCGGCCCCGGTGACCCGGAAGTCGCCGGCCTTCCACGACGCCGTGCCGATCGCCACCTGGTCGACGGCCGGCACCACCAGCGCGGTGTCCGACCTGGAACCGGCCGCGGTGGTCACAGTCAGCTGGAAGGTCAGCGGCCGGTTGGTCATCGGGTAGCGGTAGAACGGCAGGGTGAAGCTCGGGCTCAGGGTGTTCGCCCCGGTGAGCGCCACCCGGTCCGGGTCGGTGGCGCCGATCGGATTGGTGGTGCCGGTGGCGAGCTGGGTCCACGCGTAGGTGGCGCCCGGCGTCGACCCGGCGCCGTCCAGGGCGACCCGGGTGTTGCGGACGACCCCGGTGCGGTCCGGGCCGGCGTTCGCGACCACGGCGCCCTGCGGCGTCAGCGGGCCGAGCTTGGCCGACGGCGTACCCCATCCGTTGACGTTCTTCGCCTGAACGGTGAAGAAGTACGGGGTGTCGGCGGTCAGCCCGGTCACGACGAGGCTGGTGGCGGTGGTCTCGGCCAGCGCGCCGACGGTCGCACCGGCCGCGTCGTAGGCCTGCACCCCGTACCCGGTGATGCTCGGATCGGCCGAGGTCCATCGGAGGGTGACCTGACCCGTCCCGATCGTCGGCGAACCGAAGGCCGGCGCGTCCGGCGTCGGCGTGTTGGTGATCGTGTACGTCCGGGAGCCCACCACCGACACGTTGTTCGACGGGTCGAACGCGACGAACCGCAAGGTCGTGTCCGCGGCGACGAGGATCGGCGCGGTGTAGTGGATCGCGGTGGGGGAGAGCATGTCGGCGATCAGCGGGTCGGTGCCGTCGGCGGTGTAGTAGATCTCCGAGCCGGCCTCGTTCGCGGTCAGCGTCACGGTCTGCGGGACCGCGTACGAGCCGGACGACCGGGACGCCGCCACGGTCGGCGGGGTGGTGTCGGTGACCGCGCGGACCGAGACCCGCGGGAACGTCTCGCCGACCGAGCTGACCGACGCGATCTCCACGTCGTACGTCTCGGCGTCGGAGAGGCCGGTGATGGTCGTGCCCCGGGCCGACTGGCCGGTGATCCGCCGGCCGACCTCGACCTGCTCGTTGCCGGTCATCGTCTGGCCGACCGCGGTGGCCCGGTAGCCGGTGATCGCCGGGGTGCCGGGGATGGCCAGCGCCGGCGTCCAGGTGAGCTTGACGCCGCCCGGCACCTTGGCCGCGACGACGTCGGTCGGCCCGACCGGGCCGGAGGCCAGCGGGCCGTTCGGGCAGCCGCCCATGCCGGGGCCGCCGGGCTCGCCGAACTCGGCGATCGTGACGCCCTGCCGGTTGCCGATCAGGTCGGTGACCTCCCAGGACAGCAGCCGCTCGCCGAGCGAGGCGTTGGCGGCGATGTGGGCGACGGCCGCGTCGTCGAAGACGTAGGTGGCGGTGAAGACGTCCCCGTTCACCGAAAGCCCGGACTGGTATCCGCCCTTCGGCGCCGGGGTGAGCGGGCCGGGCAGCGCGCGGACGTCCCGCCGCCCGACGGCGGTCGCGGTCAGTTCCGGCTCGATGATCCGCTGCTCGATGTTGGCCGGGTTGACGCCCGCCCCGAGGTGGCCGGTCACGGTCACGGTGGTGCCGTTCTGCACCGCGTCCTCGGTGACGAAGCCGTCCTGGACCCGGGTGTCGCCGCCGGCGGTGTCGCCGAACCGGATCGAGGCGACGTCGCCGGGCCGGATGTCCGGCGTCACCTTCAGGCCGGTCCCGGCGCCCCAGCAGTAGCCGCCCGGATGGTTGACCTCGAAGGCGACGTCGCCCTCGGCGACGACGCCCTGCGCGGACCCGACGATGCCGACGCCGGGGCGGGTCACCTCGATGGTCGCGGCCTCGCCGATGTGGTCCTGGTAGCCCTCGACCGTGATGAAATCGCGGTCGGGGAAGACCAGCAGGTTGTCCGGCGCAGCCGGGACACCGGCGGCCAGCGCGGAGGCGCCGCCGGTGGTGGCGATAGCGCCCACGGCGGCCGAAAGCACGACGGTCAGGCCGAGCCGGAGGAGCCGGCGGCCGGGGGAGGGCTGTGCGGAGGAGGACATCGGGCGGCTCCGTTGCGGGGCGGAAGGGACGAACCCGATACCTGAGGCACCGGAGGTCGCAACGTATGGCCGCCCGCTGAGGCCGCGCCGAGGTAATGCTGAAGCTCGTCTGAGGTCCGGTGGGTCAGGCCGCGGGCACTGCCGCCGCGATGTCGACGAACCCGTGAACGAGGGACCGTCGCTCGCGGCGCCGCCACGCGACAAGCAGCGGACTCGGCGCGACACCCTCCACCGGAACGACGACGATGCCGTTCGCGCGATTGATCGTGAGCGGGGCGAGACCGACCGCGTCCGACCACAGGACGGCCTGGATGCATTCCCGTACGGTCCGGACGATGGTGTCGACGCCGGGCACCGCCTCGCGGCCGCCGGCCCAGAAGTCCCGCCAGAGCGGGTCGGTGGAGCCCGCGAGGCGGAACCAGCGCCGGTCCCGCAGATCGCTCAGCCGGACCCGATCCCGGCCGGCGAGCGGATCGGACTCCCGCAGGACGACCCCGACGGCGTCCCGGCGGATCTCAGCGACGGCGATCCCGGCCGCGTTGAAGGGGCCGCGGGTGACGGCGACGTCGGCCAGCCCGCGGCCGACACCCACGGTGGGATCGGTGAGGTCGCCCTCCACGATGCGGATCTCCACGCCGGGGTAACGCTCACGGAAGGTGTCGATCATCGCCCGGCCCGCGTGATCCAGGCTGTCGGCCAGCGTCCCGATCGTGATGACGCGCGTGCCGGACGCCTGGGTCACCAGCGACGGCAAGGACTCCACCCGGGCGAGTATCTCGCGTGCCTCGGGAAGCAGCGCGTGGCCGGCCTGGGTCAAGGTCATCCCGCGAGCGGTACGCGTGAACAACTCGACGCCGAAGTCGCCCTCCAAAGCCTTGATCGCCCTGCTCAGCGGCGGTTGTGACATGCGCAGCCGCGCCGCCGCCCGGCCCACGTTGAGATCCTCGGCCACCGCGACGAAGTAGGCGAGCGAACGGAGATCCACCCCTCCGACGATACCCACACGGTATGGCACCGGCGGAACGGGTCTTGGACCCGGGCCGCCGACCGAGATCCAATGAACCGGTGACGGACAACCCCGCACGCGTCGGGCGATCAGGAAGGTACGGCAACACCATGGCCATCCTCTGGACGGGCGTAGCCGTCGCCGGTGTCGCGGCCGTACTCCTCGCGATCCGATCGTTCCGGCCCTCGCCGCTGCCGGCCCCGGCGCCGTGGACGGATCCGCTGCCACCGGCCGCACCGCCGCCGGACATGGCGATCTACCGGCTTCCCACCGGCACGTACCAGAACAAGGCCTTTCTCGCCTACCGCGGCGGGGCGTTCTCGGAGACCCGGCGCTTCGCCGCGACCGCCGTCCTCGTCCGGCATCCGGCGGGTGACCTGCTGATCGACGCCGGGTTCGGCGAGAACGTGGCCGCGCACATCGCCACGATGCCGTCCTACCGGCGCAGCCCGCACCAGGTCGGCGCCACCGTGTATCAGCAGCTGTCGGCGACGAGCTACGACCTGGCCCGGCTGCGCGGCGTCATCATCACGCACGCCCACTGGGACCATGTGAGCGGCCTGGACCGGCTCCCCGTACCCATCTGGATGAATGCCGGGGAGAGCCGGTACGTCGACCGGGCCAAGGACGCGGTCGTGTTCCGCGACGTCTCGCGCGACCACGAGATCCACCGCTACTCGTTCGACGGGCCGGCCTACCTCGGCTTCCCGAGGAGCCATGATGTGCACGGCGACGGCTCGGTGGTCATCGTGGAGGCCGGGGGTCATACCGATGGTTCGGTCGTTGTCTTCGTGACCCTGCCTGACGACCGCCGGTTCGCCTTCATCGGTGACCTGACCTGGCAGAGGGAAGGGGTCACGCTGCGGGCGGAGCGGCCGGGGCTGCTGCGGATGCTCGCGGACGTCCGGCCGGCGGACGTGCGTACCAGCCTCCTGCGGATCATCGCCCTGGCCGATCGGGTGCATGTGGTTCCCGCCCATGATGTCGGAGCGTTCGACGCGATTCCCGAATGGCAGTTCACCCCGGCCGGGACGTGAGGTCGGCGGCGGGCTCGCCGACTGCGACATACCGCGCGCTCTGCCGCGTCCTCCCTCAAACCTACTCGTTGTAGGAATTTGTTGGAACTCGCGTTCGGAGGGGCGGCCCATGGTCACCGACTACACGAAGGTATTCCGCGACAGCGCGGCGGTCGAGAAGTACGAACATCGCACCTATGCGCCGGACAGTTACGCGTCACGGATCAACGACCGCCAGCGGCGCTACCTGCGCAGCCTGGTGCGGACCACGTTTCGTGCCGGCAAGCCGGTGCAGCACGACTTCGGTTGCGGCACCGGGCGGGCCATCCGGGCTCTGCACGGTCTCGTGCGTGAGGCGCACGGCTACGACACGTCGACCGAGATGATGGCCAAGGCGGCCGAGGTCGGGGCGCGGGCCCACTGGCACGCGGTGGCGCCCGACGGCCCGGTGCCGGCGCCGATCGACGCGGGACGTCCCGCGATCGTGACGATGTTCCGGCTGTTGCTCAACGTGGATCCGGTGGTGCGCGATCGCGCCCTAGCCTTCGCGGCGCAGGCCCTGCCCGATCCCGCCGCGGGACTGCTGGTCGTCGAGAATCACGGCAACGCCAGCTCGTTGAGGCACCTGCGCGCCGGCCGGCACGCCGGGCGGCGATGGTTCGCCGAGTTGTCGCACCAAGAGGTGACCGCGCTGTTCGACCGGCACGGCTTCCGGCTGGTCGAGCGTCGTGGGTTCTCGATGCTGACCCCGGGCTGGTACGAGCGCCCGGTGGTAGGCGTCGCGGCTCGCGCGGCCGACGCGGTGGCGACCCGCTCGCCCGGGGCGGATCGCTACGCGGTCAACGTCGTCTACGTCGCCCGCCGCAAGTAGCCGGCCCAAGGTCAAGGACTGACGTCGGCACCGCGTACGTTGCGGGCGAAGTTGATCGCGAGGGCGTCGGCAGTTGGGAGTCCCACATCATCGAATTGCCGACAATGCCGGGCAACCATCCGGTTTAGGGTCGCCGCGTGCGGTTTCTCATCCTGGGCCCGCTCGAGGTCCGCGACGGCGAGCGGCTCGTCGCGCTGGGCGGGCCGCAGCAACGCGCCCTGCTCGCGTTGCTGCTGGCCAGACCGGGCCGGGTGGTGTCGATCGATCAGATCACCGAGCAGCTCTGGGGTGCGTCCGCCCCGTCCGCCGCCCGCAGCCTGGCGCAGGAGTGCGTCGCCGGCTTGCGCCGGGCGCTGACCACCGGACGAGACGGAGTCCTGCTGACCCGGGCGCCCGGATATGTGCTGAGCCTCGCTCCGGGCGCGTTGGATCTGGACCGCTTCGACGAGCTGGTCAAGGACGCGACGCAGCTCGCGGAGACGGGGGCCCGGGAGCGTGCCGCCGCCATGCTGCGGGAAGCACTGGCGTTGTGGCGCGGACCCGCGTTCGACGGCATCGACCTGGACCCTTGCCGGAGCGAGGCCGCCCGACTGGAGGAGCATCGGCTCGCCGTCGTCGAGCAGCGCGTCGCCAACGAGCTGCGGCTGGGCCGGCACGCCGAGCTCATCGCCGAGTTACAGGCGCTGACCGCGGACCACCCGCTGCGCGAGCGGTTCTGGGCCCAGCTCATCACCGCGCTGCACCGCTCGGACCGGCAGGCCGACGCACTGGAGGCATACCGGACGGTCCGGGCGACGCTGGTCGGCGAGCTGGGCGTCGAGCCGGGGCCGGCGCTGCGGCAGGCGCATCAGGACGTCCTGTCCGGCGCGCCAGCCGCCGTCCCGGCCCAGTTACCGACCTCGGCGTCCGCCTTCACCGGCCGCGAGCACGACCTGCTCCGGCTCGACGAGGTGCTGGGCGACAGCGGGGGCGCGCCGTCGATCGCCGTGATCTGCGGGACAGCCGGTGTCGGCAAGACCGCCCTCGCGGTGCGCTGGTCCCACCGCGTGCGCGACCACTTCGACGGCGGCCAGCTCTACGCCGACCTGCGCGGGTACGCCGCGGCGCCGCGGTTACGCCCGATCGAGGTGCTGACCGGCTTCCTCCGGGCGCTCGACGTGCCGGTCGAGCGTATTCCGGCCGATCAGGAGCAGGCATCCGCTCTCTACCGCACGATCCTGGCCGACCGACGGATCCTGGTCGTGCTGGACAACGCGAGCAGCGCCGACCAGGTCCGCCCGCTGCTGCCCGGCGGGCGGCCCGGCCTGGTGCTGGTCACCAGCCGCGACAAGCTCGGCGGGCTGGTGGCCCGTGAGGGCGCCGCGCACCTCACCCTCGACGTTCTGTCGCCGGCCGAGGCGAGGGCCCTGCTCGAAACCGTGCTCGGCGCGGACCGGGTCGCCGGGGAACCGGCCGCCGTGGCCGAGCTGGCCGCGCGGTGCGCGTACCTGCCATTGGCCCTTCGCATCGCCGCGGCCAACCTGACGCTCTATCCGCGGCGGACCGTCGCCGACCAGGTTGCCGAGATGGACGCGCTCAGTCCGCTCGGGGCGCTCGCCGTGGAAAGCGACGAGCAGCACGCCGTCCGCGCCTCCTACAACCTGTCCTACTCCGGCCTGGCGACCCCGGCCCGGCGCCTGTTCCGCCTGCTCGGCATCGCGCCCAGCGCCGATCACACCGCGGACGACGCGACGGCCGTGCTCGGTGACACCAGCCCGCGGGAGGCCGCTGGTCTGCTGCGCCACCTCACCGACGCGCACCTGCTCGACGAGCACGCCCGCGGCCGGTACGTCTCACACGACCTGCTCCGGCTCTACGCGATGGAGCGGGCGGACGACGAGGACCCGCCCGATCGGCGGCGTGCGGCGATCGGGCGGCTCTACGACGGTTACCTGCGCCGCGCACGGGCCGCCGCCGACATGCTCTACCCACACATGCTCCGCCTCCCCAACGCCACAACGGTCCCGGCCACCGGCCGCCACACGTACCCCGACGAGACGGCCGCGCTTGCCTGGCTGGAGGCTGAGCGGCACAACCTGGCGATCGCGATCAGGTACGCCGCGGCGCATGGTCCGCGGCGCGCCGGATGGCAGCTCGCCGACACCCTGCGCGGATACTTCCACCTGCGCCGGTACGCCTCCGACTGGTTCACCGCGGCGGACGCGGCGCTGCTCGCCGCCCGGCACGAGAACGACGCGGCCGCGGAGGCGGCGGCCCGGCACAGCCTCGGCACGGCGTACCGACCAGGCCGAGGAGAGCCGGCGCCGGACGGGCCACCATCCCGCCGCGTGAGGCGAGACGGTGACCCGAGTGGCCTACCCGCCGTTCATCGAGCGCAGAACACGGTGGCGTCCATGTCCCACGCCGTGTCCGGCGTCGGCGCCGACTGGGCGCCGAAGGAGGCGAGGTTCGCCGGTCGGCCGCCGGCCACAGTCGGCCGGATCTGCTGGAGATGCGTACCGGCCCGGACGGTCGTGCCGGCGAGACCGGTCAGCGCCATCCCGGACGGGCAGGCGATCACGGCCGTCTGGCTCGGCACGCCACCGGCGGCCCGGAAGGTCTGCCGGACCATCTCGAAATCGAGTGGGTGGTTGGGCCGCGCACACACCGAGTATCCGGTGAGCGTGTACTGGCCGGCGAAACCGTCGGCGTCCTCCTTCGCCAGCGCCGCGCTCGAGGCGGCGGCGCCCCCGCTGCTGCCCGGCACCGTGCCGAGGTCGACCTGCCCGGCGCCGTTCTCGATCTTTCCGCCGGTGCCGACCACCAGCTTGCCCGGCGAGCATCGCGTGAACGCCTGGGAAACGGGGGCCGAGGTCGGCGGGATGGTGAGGGGCTGGATCTCCAGTTCAGTGCTGGCCGGCACAACACCGCAGAACGCGAACACCTGAATGCTCCACACGCCGGCGATGCCGAACTGGTCGGCCGCCGCGGTGACCTGGAACCTGTCCGGGCCGGTGGCCGGGTGGATCGGCTGCATCTCCGTGATCACAGCATGGATGCCGCCGACGGTGAAGGCACCGCCGCCGAGCACCCGCTCACCCGCCGGACACGGCGTGCTGTGAGGCTTTTCCGGCCGCAGATCGGGCACGGACTGCGTCACGAAGGCCCTGACCGTGCCGAACGGCAGGGTCGCGGCCGCCGCTGGTGCGCTGTTCACGGTCTGTGCGGCGAGTACGGCCACAACCGCACCCACCGCCCACAACATTTTGGTTCGCACGTGCATGTGGTTCCTCCTCGAATCCCGGTGATGTCTGCGCCGGAACCGTGGCGCACCACAATGGGCATTCGATGGGCAACCGGTGGGCAACCGGCCGGATCAGCCCGCTCAGCGAGCCGCAAGTCGGCTGGTTGACAGCCGGACGGCCCCGGAGACGACGGCGGTCAGCCTTTCACGGTCAGGATTGGCCGTTGTTCCACGACGCTCGTGTTGGCGCTCTCGTCGGCACAGTCCTCGGGATCACGCGTCGTCGTTGCGAGGCGCGTCGACGTGGGTGACGAGGTTGATGCCGCCGTCGACGTGGATCACCTCGCCGGTGACGAAGGGGACCTTGATGAGCGCCAGAACCATTGCCGCGACATCGGATGGTTGCCCGAGCCGGCCCAGCGGTGTCATTGCCACGGTGCGCGCCGCCCGCGTGGCGAGGCTGTCCGAGGTCAGTCGGGTCTTGAGCGGCCCGGGCGCGATCGCGTTCACCCGGATGTCTGGACCCACGGCCTTGGCCAGCAGCCTCGTCAGGTGGTCGAGCGCGGCCTTGCTGACCGAGTAGGGGATCGAGCTGCCGAGGGGGCGCGAGCCGCCCACCGAGGTGATGTTGATGATCTGGCCGCCGGGCTCCATGACCTTCACGGCGGCAACGGAGACCTGCCACGTCCCGACGACGTTGACGCCGAGGATCCGGTGCCAGTCGTCAGCGGTGACCGCATCCAGGTCGGCGTGGGGGACGGGTCGCGACACCCCGGCGTTGTTCACCAGCAGGTCGAGCCGGCCGTGCCGCTCGATGGTCGTCGACACCAGGCGCACGGCGTCGGAGGGATCGGCGATGTCGGCCTGGACGTAGCTCGCCCCCGGGAGCTCGGCCGCGAGCCGCTCACCGGCGTCGACCGAGGTGGCCGAGTTCACCACGACGGTGAAGCCGTCGGCCGCGAGCGCGCGGGCGATCCCTTCTCCGATCCCGGAGCTCGAGCCCGTCACGATGGCGACACGTGGCGCGCTCACCGGGCGAATCGCCCGGCGACGGGCGCTTTCAGCGCGTTCACGATCGCCCGGCCTCCGCTGGCGAGGATCGAGGTGTCGTTGCTGACCACCACGTAGTCGTAGCCCGAGGCCAGCGCGGCCCGGGCCTGGTCACTCGTGGCGGACGCGGTGCCGATGGGAACACCGGCCGCGGCGGCGGCCGCCAGCGCGGACGTGGCGAGCCGGTCCACCTCGTCGCTTCCCGCCGCGACGCCCATCGACATCGAGAGGTCGGCCGTCCCGACGAACGCGGCACCGATGCCGTCGAGGGCCAGGATCTCCCTCGTGTTCCTGATCGCCACCTCGCTCTCGAGCTGGACGACGCACAGGGCCTGCTCGTTGCCGTACTCGAGGTATTCCGCCCGTGGCAGCAGCCCCCAGCGACCCGCTCGGCTGGTGCCGCCGGACCCGCGGTCGCCGCGCGGTGGGAAGCAGGTGGCCCGCACGACCGCCCGGGCCTGCTCGACCGTGTCGACGTGCGGCACGACGACGCCGGCCGCGCCGGCGTCCAGGACCCGCTGGATCACGCTGAGGCCGTGGTCAGGCACTCTGACGAGCGGATGCACCCCGAGGGCGTGGGCCATCGCGATGTGGGCCGAGGCGGCGCCCAGGTCCAGTGTCGTGTGCTCGAGGTCGATGACCACGAAGTCGAAGCCCGCGTAGGCCATGATCTCGACACTCTCGGGGCTGGAGAGCTTGATCCAGGTCCCGAGCGTGCCGCCGTTGATCCCGTCGCGTACCCGTGCCATGGCTCAGATCTCGCTGGCGGTGTCGGTGGGGGTGGCGGTCCAGAAGACCAGCCACTTGCCGAGCTGTACGACGACCGCGTGCAGTGCGATGCCGACGGCCGACAGCACGACGATCACCGCGAAGGTCCTGGCCACGTCCAGGGTGAAGTTGCTCGCCTGGATCAGGTAGCCCAGACCTTCGGAGCTGCCCACGAACTCCGCGACCACGGCGCCGGTCACGGACAGGATGACGGCGACCTCCAGTCCCGCGAAGATGTGCGGGAGCGCGGACGGGATCTGCAGGTGCCGCATGACCTGCGTGCGGGACGCGCCGAAGGACCGGAGCATCTCGACCTGCTCGTAGGCGGCGGACCGGAATCCCAGGACGGCGTTGATGAGGAGGGGGAAGAACGCGATCAGGGCCACGGTCAGCACCTTCGAGCTGATCCCGATGCCGAACCAGACGATCAGCAGGGGCGCCATGGCGACCTTCGGGATGGTCTGGGTCAGGATGAGCAGCGGGAAGAGCACGCGCTCCACCGGCCGGAACTGGGTGATGAGCACCGCGGAGACCAGTGCCGAGCCGACCGCGATGCCGAACCCGATCAGGATCTCCTTCAGGGTGACTATCGAGTGGGTGATCAGGCTGCCGTCCTGGAAGCCGTCGACCAGGGAGCCGGCGACGGCCGTGGGCGCGGGGACGAGGATGTTGGAGACGTCGAACATCTTCACCACGACCTGCCACACCACCAACAGCCCGATGAACACCAGCACGCTGTAGGTGATCTCCGGTACTCGGCGGCGCCGGCCTCGGGCCAAGGTGTCCGAGTTCGCAGGCGCTTCCAACGTCTGGGTGGACATCAGACCTCCTAGTGGGCGCTGTGCTCGGAGTCGAGCAGCTTGCGGATCTTCAGGACGATCTCGCCGAACTCGGGTGTGTTGACGTTCTCGATCCGCCGGGGTCGAGGGAGCGCGACCTCGACGACGTCGGCCAACCGGCCGGGTCGCGGTGTCATGACCACGACGCGGTCGGCGAGGAGCACCGCCTCGGGGATGCTGTGCGTCACGAACAGCACGGTCTTGCGGTCCTGGTCCCAGATCTTCAGCAGGTCCAGTCCCATCTGGTCGCGGGTCATCGCGTCGAGGGCGCCGAACGGCTCGTCCATGAGCAGGATGCGCGGGTCGTGCATCAGGGCGCGGCCGATCCCGACCCGCTGCTGCATCCCGCCGGACAGCTCGTTGGGGTACCGGTCGCCGAACTCCTCCAGGCCGAGCATCACCAGCAGCTCGTCGGCCTTCGCGTGGGTCCCGGCGTCCCGGAGCCGGTGAAGGTCCGGCGACGTCAGCAGGTTCTTCCGTACGGTGCGCCACGGCAGCAGCAGCGGCTGCTGGAACACCATCCCGAGCTGGTTGCGGTGGGTGTCCTCCGACGGCCCGAAGGTGACCTGTCCGGAGGTCTGACGGGACAGGCCCATGATGATCCGCAACAGCGTGCTCTTGCCGCAGCCGCTGGGGCCGACGATGGAGATGAACTCACCGGCTCGGACGCTGAGGGATACGTCGTCGAGGGCCTGGACGGTCCCGCCGGACTTCGTCGGGTAGAGCATGGACAGCGAGTCCAAGCGGATCACGCAGTCGGTGTCGGTGCTGGTCGGCATGTCCGTCATTCCTCACCTGTGATTAGTCGGTCGCCTCGGGCCACGTGCCGCCCATCTCCTTGGTCAGTCGCTTGCAGGCGGCCTTCAACGCCGTGGCCTCTCGGGAGTCCAGCGCCTCCGGCAGCATCCGCTCGGTGCCGACGGCCGCGATCGTGGCGCAGATCCCGGTCGCCGCGAACACCGGCGCCGCGAGGACGCAGATGCCGCGGTGGTTGACGGCGCTGCTCATGCCGGCCTGCCGGATCGTCTCGATACGACCGCGAGTCTCGGTGCGCTGGGGCTCGGGGAGGCTGCCGGTGAGCCGGTCGGCGTGGAACTGGTCGGGTAGGAAGGCCAGGAACACCTTGGCCTGCGAGGAGTTCAGGGCGAGCTGCGAGCCCACGCGCACCGTCACCAGGGTGGGATGGTCGGCCTCCTCCACCAGCGAGACCACCGGTCCGGAGGTGCCCCACAGCGACAGCACGATGCTGATCTTGATCTCGAGCGCGAGCTCGCGCAGGTAGGCCGGCGCCATCTGCATGATGCGCTGCTGTCCCAGCGTGAAGCTGCCGAGCTGAAGGATCGACCGTCCGGGACGGACGAGTGCGGAGTCCTCCACGCGCTCGAGCAGGCCGGAGCTGATCATCGAGCTGAAGTAGCGGTGCACCGTGGTCCGCTTCAGACCGAGCCGGCGAGTGGCCTCCGCGACGGAGAGCTCCGGAGTCTCCGGAGAGAACAGGCCGAGTATCTGCGCGGTCCGGCTCACCGCCTGGATGTCCTGCTCGCGAGCAGTCACCGGCTCGTCGACCTGGTCCGCCGCCATTGGCTCTCACCCCGTCCCGTTGAGTGTCCACGAAGCGTGCCTGTTGTTCGCAGTACGGACGGAGGGTAAGCACCACGCACATCTCCCTGCAAGGTTTTCCTGCGGGTTTCGCGGAAGCACCATCCGAAACACTTCCTTGACAGACCGGATAGCGAACTCTCAGTCTGTGATGCGAACAACGCCGACGCCTGGAGACTTCATGACTGACACGTCCGCGATCGTCAAGCTGCTGAACGGCTGCGTTGACCTGCACTGCCATTCCGGCCCGAACCCGTTCCCTCGACGCATCGACCATGCCGAGGCCGGCAAGGACGGCGAGCGGCTCGGCATGCGGGGTGTGCTGGTGAAGTCCCACCACCACAACACCGTCATGGACCTGCTCGCGATGAGCGACCGGCTGGCGAAGATCAGCACCCCGGTCTTCGGCGGGATAACCCTGAACAGCATGGTCGGCGGCATCAACCCGCAAGCGGTGGCCATGTCACTGCGCATGGGGGGCAGGGCCGTGTGGTTTCCGACGTTCTCGGCCGGCCGGCACATCGACTGCCATCCGGAGGGCGTCGGCTTCCCCACGGCGAGCGTCGAGGTGCCGTCGTCCCGGGTCGACATCCACCAGGAGGACGGTGAGCTCATCCCTCAGGTCCACGAGGTGCTCGACCTGGTGAAGGAGAGCGGCGCGATGGTGACCGGCGGTCACATGGAGACCGAGTCGATCACCCAGCTGTTTGCCGCGGCCAAGGACAAGGGTGTCACCCGGATGCTGCTCAACCATCCCGACTACGTCATCGGTGCGGACGAGGCGAAGTGCCGTGAGCTTGTCGGCTACGGAGCGTTCGTCGAGCACGAGACCGGCTTCTACGACCCCGAGGGGACCAAGAAGTGGGACCCGAAGATCCTCCTGGACTGGATCGAGAAGATCGGCCCGGAGCACACCGTGATCGCCTCCGACCTCGGTCAGAAGGGTCGGCCGCTGCCGGTGGACTCCTACATCCGCGTCGCGACCGCGCTGCTGGACCTCGGCCTGGACGAGGGGTCGCTGCGGCAGATCTTCTGCGACAACCCGGCCTTCCTGCTCGGCCTGGACGACTGAACCGGCATCTTGCCGCTGACCCGAAAGGACAGGCGATGACCACCCTGGCCACCCCGCCCGACGTGGAGTTCTCCGACCTCGGTACGGGCGATCCCGACGAGACGACCCCGGGCGGATCGTCGACGTGGTACTTCCGCGGACACAACTTCGTGCTCGCCCACACGACGCTGGTCGCCGGCGACGTGCTGGAGCGGGATGATCAGCCGGATGAGTACGTCGTGATCCTCCCCTACGAGGAATGCAGCGTCGAGGTCCGTGCGTCGCGGGAGGTCACGTCGGTCTCGGGCAAGGCGGTGGTGATGGTCCCGCCGGGCCGCAGTGCGATCGTCGGCGTCGACGACTGCACCGTCGTGCGGCTGTTCAGCTCCCGGTCCACCGACCTGCTGGACAAGGCGCGCAACCGGGATTCGTACGCGGAGCCGCACCCGAACGTCAGGCCGTTCGAGCCGTGGCCGGACCCGCCGGAGGGCTATCGCATCCGGCCCTACCGACTGGCCGACCTGAAGGTGACGCAGGACGCCGTCCGCCCGGGCCAGATCGTGCGGTGCAGCACCTTCATGGTCAACTTCCTGGCGCCCAGGATCGGTCCGCGTGATCCTGACAGCCTCTCGCCGCACGACCACGACGACTTCGAGCAGTGCTCGCTCGCCGTGGAGGGGGAGTACGTCCACCACCTGCGTACCCCGTGGTCGAAACGTCGCAGCGAGTGGCGCGAGGACCGGCACCTGCGCTGCGGCAGCCCTTCGGTGGCCGTGATCCCTCCGCCCATGATCCACACCAGCGAGGCCGTGGGCTCGGGGACCAACCAGCTGATCGACATCTTCTGTCCGCCGCGTCTGGACTTCTCCCGGACGCCGGGCCGAGTGCTCAACGAAGACACCTACCCGCTCCCGTTATAGGAGGGTTCCATTGTGAAGATACGAGGAGTTGCAGCCGCCGTCCTGTGTGCGGCCGTAATGCTGAGCGCGTGCGGTTCCGGCAGCGGATCCGACGACTCGGCCGAGTCAGGCGGGCTGACGTCGGTGAAGTTCGCGATGGCGTCCCCCAGCTGGAACGCCGGCTTCGCGGTCATGGCCGTCGTGGAGGCCGAGGGCTTCTACGAGGCGGAGGGCCTGAAGGTCACGACCAACCTGTTCCCGTCGGCCACCCAGGCAGCGCAGCAGGTCGCCGGCGGCGGGGCCGACCTCGGCCTCATGACGGTCGAGCCCGTGGCCATCGGGCACGACAAGGATCTGAACCTGGCCTACTTCAGCTCCTACTGGCCGAAGTGGATCTACAGCCTGCAGGTGCCGGACGGTTCGGACGTGAAGAGCATCGCCGACCTGAAGGGTAAGAAGATCGGCGTCACCGCGGTCGCGAGCTCCGGCGCGACGTTCGCCCGGACTGCGATGAAGCTCAACGGGCTGAACGAGAACGCGGCCAGCCTGGTGCCGATCGGTGCCGGCGCCCAGCAGATCAACGCCATCAAGAGCGGCCAGGTCGATGCGTTGGCGCTCTGGGACATCCAGTACCAGGCCGTCAAGAACGCCGGCGTCACCCTGACGCCGCTTCCGGTCAACGAGACGGCGGAGGCGTGGGGCGGCGGCTTCGCGACGACCCGGAAGAACCTCGAGGCCAAGAAGGACGTCCTCCAACGGTTCGGTCGTGCGGTGGCGAAGGCGTTCGTCTTCGCCAAGGCCAACCCCGAGGCCGCCATCCGCGACCTGTGGAAGCTCCACCCGGAGACCCGCGGATCCGGCCCGGAGGAGAAGGCGCTGGCTGACGGGATCAAGGTCCTCCAGGTACGCCTGGACGGACAGGGCTTCGACGACAAGGCCCTGGGCCGGATCGACGAGGCCGCGTTCACCCGTTCGCTCGACTTCATGGCCTCGGCCGGACTGATCAAGAAGTTCCCGGCGAAGGAGATCTACACCGACGAGATGTTCAAGGCGATCAACGAGTTCTCCTACGACGACGTCACCAAGCGAGCAGAGAGCGCCCGCTGAATGCGGCTGGGGGTCGCGCTCGACCTGAGCTCCCAGGAGCCGGTCCGTCCACAGATGGATCGCACGGTCAGGATGCTCGCCCGCGCGGAGCAGCACGGTTTCGACTCCGCGTGGGTGGGGGAGAGCTATCACGCGGCCTCTCAGCCGTTCCACCTCCCGTCCGCCCTGGTGGTCCTGGGACATCTGGCCGGACGGACGTCCCTGGCGCTGGGATCAGCGGTGCTGCTCCTGCGCGCGTACAGTCCGCGGAAGCTGGCCTATGAGGCTGCGCTGCTCGACCAGCTGTGCGGCGGGAAGCTCACCCTCGGCCTCGGGCTCGGCGGCCCGGAGGTCGCCCAACGGGTCGGGCTGCCCGCGTCGGGTCCGGCCGGCGCGGCCTTCGACGCCACGCTGAAGCTGCTGCGCGACGCCTGGTCCGCCGAGGTGGCGATCCCACCACCGGTGCAGCGCGGCGGGCCGCAGATCTTGGTGGGTGGCAAGGTGCCGGCCTCGGCCCGTCGGGCCGCGACGCTCGCCGACGGATTCTACGGCGCGACGAATTACTGCGACGACCTGTTGATCAAGCAGTCGGCGGCCTACTGGTCGTGTCGCGGCGAGACCGGGGGAGCGGTCGCCACCACCAGGTTCTGCGTCGTCCACGAGGATGCCGCCACGGCCCGCGAGCTCGCCGCGCGCCACCTGAAGGCCGCGACCGACTACTACACCGAGCGGGGCTCATGGATGGGTGCGGACGGCCCGGCCGAGCTGGAACTCCCCATGGTGGGTACGCCCGACGAGATCGACGCCACGATCGCCCGGTACGTCCGGGCGGGGGTCACGTCGGTCCAGCTGCGGGTCGCCCCGTTCGGCACGCCGCCGGACGTCGCCCGCCACACGCTCGACCTCGTCGGGCGGCACGTCCTCCCGAACTGGCACGGCACGCCTCCTGAGGTGGGGCAGGAAGTGGAGACGACCCGATGAGCAGCTCATTCGTGTACACGGCGGTCCGGACCCCGTTCGGCCGGTTCAACGGAGCCCTGGCCGACACGAGGACCGACGATCTGGCCGCGACCGCGCTGAAGGGACTGCTCGACCGCTCGCCGGGCCTGGACCCCGGCCGGGTCGACGACGTGTTCTGGGGCAACGCCAACGGCGCCGGCGAGGACAATCGCAACGTCGGCCGGATGGCCGTGTTACTGGCGGGCATGCCCGTCTCGGTGACCGCCACCACGGTGAACCGGCTCTGCGGCTCGTCGCTGGACGCCGCCATGATGGCCGCACGCATGATCGAGGTCGACGACGCGGAGATCGCGATCGCCGGAGGCGTGGAGTCGATGACGCGGGCGCCGTGGGTCCTGCCGAAGCCGTCGCGCCGGTTCCCGGCCGGCGACGTCACCGCGGTCTCCACGACGCTGGGCTGGCGCCTGGTGAACGAGCGGATGCCGGCCGACTGGACCGCCTCGCTGGGCGAGTGCAACGAGCAGCTCCAGGAGAAGTTCTCGATCTCGCGCGAGCGGCAGGACGAGTTCGGCGCTCGCTCGCACCGCCTCGCGGCGGAGGCGTGGGAGAAGGGCTTCTACGACGACCTCGTGGTGCCCGTCCCCGGCGCCGACCTGGTCCAGGACGAGAGCATCCGGGCCGGCACCTCGGTCGAGGCGCTGGCCGGGCTGAAGCCGGCGTTCCGGCCCGACGGGACGATCACCGCCGGCAACTGCTCACCGTTGAACGACGGCGCGAGCGCGATCCTGCTGGGCTCGGCGAGCGCGGCCGCGACCATCGGTCGTGACCCGGTCGCGCGGATCGCCGGTCGCGGCTGGGCGGCGCTGGAGCCGCAGCGGTTCGGCTACGCCCCGGTCGAGGCGGCCAACGACGCGCTCGGGCGGGCCGGCATCACCTGGGACGACGTCGGCGCCGTCGAGCTGAACGAGGCGTTCGCCGTCCAGTCGATCGCCTGTATCGACGCCTGGCTCGGGCTCGGGCTGCGGGACGCCGGGGTCGTCAACGCCAAGGGCGGGGCGATCGCCATCGGGCACCCACTGGGCGCCTCGGGCGGGCGTGTTCTCGGGACCCTGGCGGCGCGGCTCGTGGAGTCCGGTGAACGATGGGGCGTGGCCGCCATCTGCATCGGTGTGGGTCAGGGCTTGGCGGTCGTGCTCGAGAACGTCGCATGACGCTGCTCTGCGCCTCCGCCGACGAGGCGGTCAGCGGCATCGCCGACGGGTCGACGGTGCTGGTCGGCGGCTTCGGCACGGCCGGCATGCCGTTCGACCTGATCGACGCGTTGATCCGGCAGGGAGCACGAGACCTCACCGTCGTGTCGAACAACGCGGGCAACGCGGACACCGGGCTCGCGGCGCTGCTCGCGGCCGGGCAGGTGCGCAAGATCGTGTGCTCGTTCCCCCGGCAGACGGACTCCTGGGTCTTCGACGAGCTGTACCGCGGCGGGAAGATCGAGCTCGAGGTCGCGCCGCAGGGGAACCTGGCCGAGCGTATGCGCGCCGCCGGAGCCGGGATCGGCGGGTTCTACACCCGCACCGGAGTCGGGACCCTCCTCGCGGAGGGAAAGGAGACCCGCGAGATCAACGGCCGGACGTACGTCCTCGAGCTGCCCATCGCCGCCGACGTCGCGCTCATCAGCGCCCACACCGCGGACACCCTCGGAAACCTCGTCTACCGCAAGACGGCACGTAACTTCGCTCCCGTCATGGCTACGGCCGCGACGACCACGGTCGTGCAGGTGCAGCACGTCGTCGAGCCGGGAGTGCTGGATCCCGAGGCCGTGGTCACCCCCGGCATCTACGTCGACCGGATCGTGCGGGTGTCGTCATGAGCGTGGTGTCTCCGAGCATCGTCGAGCACACCGGCCGTGGCCCGCTGGGACGGGACGAGATGGCCCGGGTGCTGGCGGGCGACATTCCCCGCGGGGCGTACGTCAACCTGGGCATAGGTCAGCCCACAACCGTCGCCGACCACCTCTCCCCGGCGTCGGGGGTCGTCCTCCACACCGAGAACGGCATGCTCGGCATGGGGCCGGCGGCGACGGGCGACGCGATCGATCCCGACCTGATCAATGCCGGCAAGTTCCCGGTGACCGAGCTGCCCGGCGCCTCGTACTTCCACCACGCCGACTCGTTCGCCATGATGCGAGGCGGCCACCTCGACCTGTGCGTCCTCGGCGCCTACCAGGTCTCGGCATCGGGGGATCTCGCCAACTGGCACACCGGCGAGCCCGACGCGATCCCGGCGGTCGGCGGGGCGATGGACCTCGCCGTGGGCGCCAAGCAGGTCTTCGTCATGATGTCGCTGTTCACCAGGACCGGCGAGCCGAAGCTCGTCAGTCGATGCACGTATCCGCTCACCGCGTTGCGGTGCGTGGACCGGGTCTATACCGACGTCGCCACGTTCGAGATCACCGGCGGGGACCAGGTCCTCGTACGGGAGACGTGGGGAATCTCGTTCTCCGAGCTCCGCTCACGCGTCGATGTCCCTTTGGAGCGACATGTTCACTAGGAATCAGTTCTACATCGGGGGTACGTGGGTCGATCCGGCCGCGCCGCGGACCTTGGGCGTCCTCGACCCCGCGACCGAGGAGACGTTCGCGACGATCAGCCTCGGGACGGCCGAGGACGTCGACCGCGCGGTGGTGGCGGCGCGCGAGGCCTTCACCGCGTACTCGCAAGTCAGCGTGGAGCAACGGCTGGAGCACCTCGAGCGGATCATCTCCGGTTTCCGGGCTCGGCTGCCCGAGATCGCCCGGACGATGACCCGCGAGATGGGGTCGCCGATCACGTTCTCGACGGAACGCCAGGCCACGGTGGCGCTGTTCCACTTCGAGGAGGCGGCCCGCGTGCTCGCGGACTACCGCTTCGAGGAGGAGATGGGAGCCGGAATCGTACGGCGGGAGCCGATCGGCGTCTGCGGTCTCATCACGCCGTGGAACTGGCCGCTGAACCAGGTCGCGTCGAAGGTGGCCCCGGCCCTCGCCACGGGATGCGCCGTGGTGCTCAAACCGAGCGAGATAGCGCCGCTCAGCGCCATGCTGCTCGCCGAGGTCATCCACGACGCCGGGTTGCCGCCCGGCGTGTTCAACCTCGTCAACGGCGACGGTCCCACCGTCGGTGAGGCCATCGCGGCGCACCCCGGCATCGACATGGTCTCGCTCACCGGCTCGACCGGCGCCGGCATCAGGGTCGCCAAGCTCGCGGCCGACACGGTGAAGCGCGTCGCGCTCGAGCTCGGTGGCAAGTCGGCCAACATCATCCTGCCCGACGCGGACCTGGAGTCCGCGGTCGTCGCCGGGGTGCACTCCTGCTTCACCAACGGCGGCCAGAACTGCCAGTCGCCCACGCGGATGCTCGTGCACCGCTCGCAGCGCGACGAGGCGTACGCCGCCGCACGACGGGCGGTCGCCGAGGTCCGTCTCGGGGATCCGCTCGATCCGTCGACCACGATGGGGCCCGTGGTGAGCCGGACGCAGCTGGAGAAGATCACCGCGCTCATGCAGTCGGGGATCGACGAGGGTGCGACGCTCGTGGTCGGCGGCCCCGGGCGCCCCGACGGACTCGACGAGGGGTTCTACGTCCGCCCGACCGTGTTCGGCGACGTCACGCCGCAGATGCGGATCGCGCGCGAGGAGATCTTCGGCCCCGTGCTCTCGATCCTGCTCTACGAGACCGAGGACGAGGCCGTCGAGATCGCGAACGACACGCCGTTCGGGCTGGCGGGCTTCGTACAGTCGAAGGACCCTGACCGCGCCCGCAGGGTCGCCAACCGCATCCGTGCGGGACGCGTCTACCTCAACGGCGCTCCGTTCGACCGCAGCCTGCCGTTCGGCGGCTACAAGCAGTCCGGGAACGGACGAGAGTTCGGGCGGTTCGGTTTCGAGGAGTACCTCGAGGTGAAGGCCGTGCTCGGCTATCCGCGGTGAACGAGAGGACGACATGGTGAACCCTGACCACAGCGAACGGCTGGCCGTCCTCCTGGACCGCGAGGAGCTCTTCGACCTGGTGCGGCGGGAACGCTTCGCCCGCGACCAGCGACTCTTCGACGTGATGCGTGACTGCTTCCACGACGACGCCTACGTGCGGACCACGTGGTACGACGGACGTGGCGGCGAGGCCTACGTCGAGGCGACGAAGGCGTGGATGGCGCGGACCGGGAACAGCAAGCACTGGGTCTTCCCCGCCTACGCGCGGGTCGAGGGCGACCGGGCGACCGTCGAGAGCCCGGCGAAGATCTTCAACCGGACCACGGTGGACGGAGTGGAGGTCGACTTCCACGCCTACTGCCGGTTCTTCTCACGAGCCGTCCGGGACGACGGGCGGTGGAGGCTGATGAGCTTCGAGGTCCTGCTGGAGCGCGACGAACTGCGCCCCGTCCACGCGGGTGAGGTGCTCCCGGTGGACGTGGCCCAGCTCGCTGGGCTCCGGCCGTCCTACCGGTTCCTCACCTGGATCCAGTCGACCCGCGGTGTGACCGTGAGTCAGGACCTGCTCGGCGACGACCGGCCGGCCGAGCTCGACGCGTTCCACCAGGGCGAGACCGCCTGGCTCGCCGGCACGGTGTAGCGGTCAGCGCCGCGGTCCCTGGCGGCGCCGTTCGGTGGCGGTCGCCTGGATGCGCGCAACGCCGCGAACGCGCCCAGGTCCCGCCCCTCCGGATGCGGTCGCTCCACAGTAGGCGTACCGTTACGTCTTGCTACCCCAGACCACGGCAGTGTGCCAAATCCACGATTGCCCGAGGCCGGGGTTTCGCGGACGCATCCCACGCAGGCATACCCGGCGTGACACCAGCCTCCTGTCTGCACGAGCCTCTCCTGTCAGCGCGATGCGCCCGCCAGCAGACCTTTCGGGCCTGGCGGCGACAGCATCACGCGACCGGTTCGGGCGGCCATCCATGCACCTGATCAGCACTGGAGGCGCCACCATGAACCACCCTCGGATCCATCGGCTTCGCCGCGGCATGCTCGCCGGCGGTGCAGCCCTGGCCATTGTTCTCCCCATCGCTCTGTTCAGCGGTGCGACGGCGGCCTACGCCGCCACCCCCTGCGTCGTCGGCCCCGGCGTCACACAGACCGACACGACCGTGACCGGAAGTCCCGGCAACGACACGATCGACTGCGGCGGAACCGACCCCGGCAAGACGATCAACGGTAACGGCGGCAACGACACGATCACCGGCACGGACTTCGACGACACGATCAACGGCGGCGACGGCAACGACACCCTCACCGGCGGCACGGGCGACGACACGCTCACCGGCGGCCTGGGCATCGACACCATCTCCGGCAGTGCCGGCAACGACACCCTGGCCGGCGCCTCCAACGACGGCAGCCAGGACAGCCTCGACGGCGGGCTCGGCACCGATACCTGCCAGGGACCCGCGCCGGACCCCGACATCCATGCCAACTGCGAGAACACGAGCACCCCGCCGGGATCCGGCCCGGGTTCGGACATGGCCAACGCGTCGGCACTCTGCCTGGCCAGCGGAGGGACGCTTTCCCTCAGGGTGAACCCGCTGGGGTACGCCTGCGCGTTCCTCCTCGTTCCCTCCAGCAGGCAGCGGCTGAGTGAGGCTCGCGAGGTGTGCACCAACCAGGGTGGTGTGTTCACCGTCCTGCCGCTCGCGCTGGGCTACACCTGCCTCGGCACCAGTTCGAGGTAACACCGCAGGTCCGATACTCCTGGACCGCCCACGCCGTCCCACTCATCAGGCCGGCGTGGGCAACCAGGGCATCAGGTGTGCCGACATCCCGTTCGTGCTGGTCAACTTCGCGCTGCTGGTGATCTTCCTTCGGGCGCGGTGTCCAACCTGCCGGCGTCGTCGGCGGCCGAACAGGTCGCTCAGCAGATCCAGGACCAGATCGATCAGCACCGTAAACCGTTGTCTGAGAGACAAGGCGTGCTCAGGGCGGGCCGTTACCGGCCCGCCCTGGTCGCGTCCGTGACAGCCGGCGGCTGACCAACTCAGCCTAGGCCTCATCAAGAACGACACCGAGCCTTCCGGAGGGCTCGCACGACCTGGTCGCCGCCGTAACAGCGGCTCCTCGACACGCAGCCTGTGGCGTGCGGCCTGAGAGTCTTTGCGCGATCGCCGGCCCCTCCACTGTGAACACTTTCACTGGCGACGCACTGAACTCCGGCCTCACCGGATCGTCCATAGCGATGAGGGCAGCAGACGTCCGGTTGAAGGAGGAGAAAAATGGAACGTGATTGGAACGTTTCAAACGCGCCGCTCTGCTCACCGCGGTAGCCGCTACGAGCGGACTTGCCCGGCTCAACCAGCCGAGGCCGCTGGGCCGGGCTGCGTGGTCACAGTCGTCTTCGAAGGCTCGCATTTCCATCCCAGCCGGGGACCTCGGCCGAATGCGCTTGAAGAATTCCTCATCAGCGATTGCTTGATACGGGAAGTCGCAGCAATCCACTTGTCCGCCGGCTCCGGCCCGAGCGCCCTTCTCCTCATCGGCGGACGCTCGAGGCGCCGGCCCATCGTCGTTCAGCGAGGTCATCGTGGAAGACAGCGCCGCATGTGCCATCGTCGGATACGCGTTTCGGCTGCCAGGGGGAATTCGTACCGCCGACCAGTTCTGGCAGTTGCTGAGCCAGCGCGGGTTCATCCGGGAGCCGATTGCCGGCCGCTACGGCCCGGGATACGAACCATCCGCCGGTCGGCCCGGTCCCGATCGATTCGGCTCCTCCTATGAAGGTCTGCTGTCCGGAGACGATTTCTACCTGTTCGACAGCCGCTTGTTCGGCGTGTCCGTGCCTGAGGCCAATTCCATGGACCCGCAGTCCCGCACGCTGCTGACTTGCACGTGGGAGGCATTCGAGCACGCCGGCTGGGGCCATGAGCGATTGCGCAACAGTCGTACCGGTGTCTTTATCGGAGCTCAGGATTCTTCGTCCACGAATTGGCGGCCGCTGTTCGGTCCGGACGAATACAGCGTCAGCGGATCCAGCTCCGACATGCTGGCCAGTCGCATCTCGTACACCTTCAACTTGATGGGACCCTCCGCCACCTACATGACCGCGTGCTCGTCGGGGATGACCGCCTTGCATGCGGCGGTGACCGCCCTTGCCGGCGGCGACTGCGACCAGGCCGTGGTCGGTGCGTCCAACCATCTGGGCAGCGCCCTGACCAGTGCTGCCTTCGCGCAACTCGGGGTCATCAGCCCGGACGGCGCCTGCCATTCCTTCGACGCGGCGGCCAACGGTTACATGCGTTCGGAGGGCGCGTTCGTATACCTGGTCAAACCGCTTGCCGCGGCGCAGCGCGACGGAGATCGCATCCTGGCCGTGGTCGCCGGGACGGCGGTGAACACGGCCGGCGCGGCCGATGGCGCCGAGGGTCTCGGAGCCGGGCGGATGATCACCGCCCCGACTCAGCATGCGCAGGTGGATCTGATGCGGAGCGCGTGTGGCCGAGCCGGAATCTCGCCCGGCGACGTGGACTACCTCGAGGCGCATGCGACCGGGACACGGGTCGGCGACCGGATCGAGGGCAACGCGATCCGCGAGGTCTTCGGTGAACCGCCGAGGTCTGTCCCGCTGCGGGTGGCGAGCGTCAAGAGCAATGTCGGGCACATGGAGGCCGCGGCTTTCGCCTGTGCCCTCCTCAAGACGCTGCTGATGTTCGAACACCGGGCGTACGCCCCGATCTCCAGCCATTTCGCGGTGCCCAATCCCGATATCGACTTCACCGGACTGCGAGTGCAGACGACGAGCGAGGCCTTCGGTGACCGGCCGGCCCTGGTCGGTATCAATTCGTTCGGCTTCGGTGGTGTCAACGGTCACGCTGTACTGGCCGAGTACCGCCCCGATCGTGAGGCGATGTACTCCCGGCCGGTGGCGCCTGACGCCGGCTACTTGTTCCCGCTGTCGGCCCGTACCCCTGAGGCGCTGCGGGAGAGCGTTGCGGCCTACCGTGATCTGCTCGCCGGCTCGCCACCGTTCGACGTGTACACGCTCGCCGCGAACATGAGCCGCCGCCGGACCCACTTCCCAGTCCGGACGGCGTTCGCCGCCACGGGGCCGGAGGATCTCGTCGCACAACTGGACGCGTTCGTCCGCGACCGCCCGGAAGTCTCCGAGGTCGAGGAGCGGAAACGGGAGCGGCGCATCCTGATGGTCTTCGCCGGCCAGGGAACCCAATGGGCGGGCTGCGGTCGTGAGCTTTACGCCACCGCCCCGATCTTCGCCCGGACCGTCGACGCCATCGACGCCGTGTGGCAGCACGAAGCCGGGTATTCGTTGCGTGAAGCTTGTTTCAACGAACCGCAGGGGAAACTGGACGAGACCCGGCTCGCCCAGCCGGCGATCTTCATGATCGAGGCTGCCCTGGTCGACCTGCTGGCTTCGTGGGGAGTTCGTGCCGATGGGGTCGTGGGCCACAGCGCGGGCGAGGTCGCCGCGGCGTACGCGGCCGGGATTCTGAGCCTGACCGACGCCGCCCGGCTGGCGTTCCACCGGTCTACTTTGCAGCAGCGCACCGCCGGGTCGGGCCGGATGCTGGCCGTGGACCTCGATCTGGCCGGCACCGAGGCGCTGCTGGCTGAGTTGCCGGACGCCGGCCTCGAGATCGCATGTGAGAACTCACCCGTGAGTACGGTGGTCTGCGGAGCCGAGGCGTCGCTGATCCCGCTGACGGAGGCTCTGCGGCAGCGCGCGATAACGCACCGGATGCTGCGGGGCAACGTGGCTTTCCACTCCCGGGCGATGGATCCGATCGAGCAGCCGCTGCGCGAGGGCCTGGCCTTCCTGGCTGACCGCCTGCGCTCGCCGTCGGTACCTTTTGTCTCCAGCGTTACCGGCTGTCCGACCGAGCGGTTGGACGCGGCCTACTGGTGGTCGAACGTCCGTGAGCGCGTGCGGTTCCGGGCCGCGGTGCAAGCCGCCGCAGCGGAACTGGAGCCGAACGTGGTCATCGAGGTGGCGCCTCATTCGGTGTTGCTGAGCGCCGTCCACCAGTGTCTGGAGGAATCCGCCGATGTAGCCCGGGTGACGACCCTTCGCCGGGACACCGATTCCCGCGCGGCGTTCCACGAGACGCTCGGCGCGCTGTTCCGCCAGGGCGTGGCCCTCGACTTCGCCGCGCAGTACCCGAACCCGCGGTCGATCAGCCACCTGCTGCCGCTCCATCCCAGGAACGACGTGGTGACGTTCGATCCGGCACACGATGACATGCATCTGGTCAAGCGTGGCTTGTATTCGGCGGGCCCACTGATCGGCCGCGCGATGCCCGACGAGCACCCGCGCTTCGAGGTGCGGATGAGCGCGGCGGACTTCTCCTGGCTCACCGACCGTCGCGTACAGAACGCTCCCATCATGCCTGCGGCCGGGTACGTCGAGATGGTGCTGGAGGCGCTCGGCGGTGCACCCGCCTCCTTCGACCACGTCGAGTTCCACCAGCCCTGCCCGGTCACGAACGTCGCGCTCCGCCTGCGGACCGAGCTGACACCGGAGGCGGGCGAGCCTGGTCAGTACTCGTTCCGCATCCTGTCTCTGAGCTACGGCGCGACCGGTGAGAGCACCTTGCACTGCACCGGGCGGGTCCGCCGCACGCCGCCCACGGAGGACCCGTCAAACGTTCTGGCCACCCTGGACCGGTCCCGGTTCACCGAGGACGGCGGAATGGGTTCGCGCGAAGCCTTCTACGGACAACTCAACGCGGTACTGGGCGACTATTTCCAGTACGGTCCGCACTTCCAGCCGGTAACCCGGGTACAGCGCGATGTCGCGACCCAGGAACTGCTGTTGGATCTGCGGCTGGACGACGCGCTCTGGCGCGACGGCCGGCACGCCGGGTACCACTTCGCCGTGCCGCTGCTCGACGGCGCCCTCCAGGCCTTCCTGTACTTCGTGATGAAGTGCTCCGACATCTCCGGCTTTCCGCGGCGAATGCGCGGGCTGACCATCGACCGGTTACCCACCTCGGGCCACCTGGTGTGCCATTTCATTCCGCCGAGCGAGATGGCAGCGCACGAGCTCGGCCAGTTGAGCCTGGCGCTGGGCGAGCAGGGGACCGGAAGTCTGGTCGTCTACGACGCCGGCACCGGCGAACGCGTGGCCCGTCTGGCCGAGTACACGAGCTTCATGGCCAACCCCAAGGCTGACGTGATCGAACGCAGCAAGTTCGTGATCAACTGGCAGCCGAAGTTCGTGACCGACACGCGCGGCCTGCTCAGCCAGCTGGCCGCCGAGGATCTGACCTTGTCCGCCGTGGTCACCGCGCTGGCGTCCGGAACACGCGGGGACACGGCCCGCACCTGGCGGGTGGCGGAGTTCAGCCAGACCCTCGAACCGGATCGGACGGCTGCCGCGGAGTACCTGAGCCGTGCACCCGGCCCTGAACAGATCGAGCTGTGGCTGCTCGGATCGACCGCGGAGCGCACCAAACTGTTGTTCGACGCGTTCAAACAAGGTCCAGCGGTACGTGTCGCGACCGCGGACCTCGAGGACCCGGACTCCATCGATCTCGACACCGGGCTCCTGCGCGCGGCGGCGTGCGAGTCGGTGTTCGCGGACGCCCGAACGACAAGGCTCACCGATGCGGGATGGGCCTTCCTGCGGCGGTTGTTGGTGCCGGGCGGCGTCGCTGTGATCCGGAACCCGGATCGCGAGCTCGATCCGCCGGGACCGGGCTGGACTCTGATCTGCCGAGACGAGCGGGTTGCCGCGTGGAGCTCACCGGGCGAGCCGTTCGACGACGGGCCTACCGATGAGGCCGGCCCGCGCTGGGTCATCGGCGACGGCGGTGAGCCCCTCGACTCGCTCGACGCACAGTCGCTGTACTCCGATGCGACCCAGGAGCGGCTGCGGTCTCTGTGCTCGATCGATGTCTTCTGCACCGGCGAGGACGACGCGGATCCCTCCGGCGCGGAACTCACGGCCCGGTTTCTGCTGCTCGCGCAGGCGCTGTCGAACGCCCGGGCACAACTCCCGGCCGTGCCGTGCCGGCTGACCGTGGTCACCCGGCGGTCCGTTCTGGACGTCAACTCGCCGCGGGGTGCCGCCCTGTGGGGGGCGGTCCGGGCGCTCGGTCACGAGTTCGACCAAGGGATCTCGGTGGACCTACGGCTGGTCGACGTCGGTGACGCGGCAGACCTGCCGGTGCTGGACTGGCTGGCCCGGCACGACGTGCGCGAACGGGAACTGGCGATCCGATCGGGCCGGCTCTACGCCCCGCGGCTCGCCCGCGAGCCCGGTGGACACGCCACCGTCCCCGCCGACATCGGCCGACCGTACCGTCTCATGCTGAATTCGCCCGGACAGCTCGGCGGCCTGTCGATGCGGACGCAGTCACCGCGGGAACCCGGGCCGCACCAGGTCCTCATCGATGTCGCCGCGGCGGCGCTGAACTTCCGGGACGTCATGGTCACCATGGACCTGTTGCCCCCTGCCTCCTACGAGCACTCTGCGCTCGGGCGGGAGGTCGGCATGGAGGGCAGCGGCACCGTGGTCGCCACCGGCGGGGCGGTGAGCGGCCTGACCGCCGGCCAGCGGGTGATGTTCCTCAAGGGCGGTTGCATCGGTGACCGCGTCGTCGTCGACGCCGACGCCGTCTTCCCCGCTCCGCCCGGGCTGACGATGGAGCAGGCGGCCGGGGTGCTGTCGGTCTACCTGACGGCGTACCACGGTCTGATCGACCTGGCCCGGCTACGCGCCGGTCAACGGGTACTCGTCCATTCGGCGATGGGTGGAGTGGGCCAGGCCGCGATCGCGCTCGCCCGGCACGCCGGAGCCACGGTGTACGCCACGGCCGGCACGCCGGAGCGGCGTGCCCGCCTGCTCGATCTCGGTGTGGAGGCCGCCTTCGACTCGCACAGCTACTCCTGGTACGACGAGCTGATGGCGGCGACCGACGGCGAGGGCGTCGATGTGGTGCTGAACTCGCTGGCCGGGCACCACATCACCCTGTGTCTGCGGGCGCTGCGTCCCGGCGGCTGGCATTGCGAGATCGGCAAGGTCGACATCTACGCCGACAACGCGCTTGGCCTCGCGGTGTTCCGGAAGAACCTTCGTTTCGCCGCGATCGACGTCGACCGTCTGCTGAATGACGACCCGGCTCACGCCCGAGCCCTGGCCCAGGCATGCCTCCGGCTGATCGAGGACGGCACCGTACCGCCACTGCCGGTGAAGCCCTTCGCGTACGGCGACTACGAGAACGCACTACGGTTCATGGCCAACGGGCAGCACGAGGGAAAACTGGTCCTGACCGCGCCCACCGAGAAGGAGGCGGCCGGCCTCGAGGTGGTCGATCGGCGCCCGTTCCTGGACGCCGAGGCGACCTACCTTGTCACCGGTGGCATGGGGGGCATCGGCCTGCGCCTCGTCTCCTACCTGGTCTCGGTCGGCGCCCGGCATCTGACTCTGCTCGATCGGGACCCGGGAAGCGGCCGCACCGCCAAGTGGGTCCGTGATGCCAGCGACATTGCCCAGTTCTTCCCCGGCGAGGACGTCCAGATCGACGTCGTACCCGGAGACGTGTCCCGCCGGGAGGATGTCGACCGATGTATCGCCGGCCTGACCCGGCCGCTCAAGGGCGTCTTCCATCTCGCTGCTGTCCTGGACGACCAGCTGCTGGTCAACGTGGCTCACGACTCGGTGACAACGGTGTTCGCGCCGAAGGCGGATGGTGCATGGCACCTGCACGAGGCGACCAGCGGCTCCCCGCTGGACCATTTCGTCCTGCTCTCCTCGATCGCGTCGACCTTCGGCAACGCGGGACAGACGGTCTACGCCGCCGCCAACGCGTTCCTCGACGGACTCGCGGCGCACCGGCGTGAACTCGGCCTGCCCGCCCTCGCCTACAACATGGCGGCCGTCGCCGAGGTCGGGATGGCCATCCGGGATCCGCGGGTGCTTCACCTGGCCAAGGCGGCTGGGATACCGCCGATCAGCGTTGCCCTGGCCATCGCGAACCTGGATTACGCGCTGCGACGCGGGACGCCCGAAGGGCACCTCGTCTCTGCCGACCTGGCGAGCCGGCCCGGCGGCGTCGATCAAGCCGACTACATGCGTACCGGTCACTGGCTCGCCAACGACGCGGCCTTCGTCGCGGCAGGTGGCACGGGCGATACCGTCGAAGACATCGTGCGGGAGATCGCTGACAAGATCACCGCCCTCTCCGGGCACGACGGGATCGGTGCCCGTGAGCCCATCAGGTCCTTCGGACTCAACTCCATCTCGGTCGCCGAACTCGCCGGCTTCATCGCCACCCGGTTCCGGCGCCGGGTCGGCCTGCTGGAGCTGATGACCACAGCGACACCGGAATCCGTGGCCGAGGCAATATTGCGGCCCGACACCGAACCCGGGGCGCCCCAGCCGACCGGGAAACGCGGCGGCCGGCTGCCGGCCCAGTGCCAGGCCGACCTCGACCGGCTGCAACACACCATCGGCGCCGCGGTGCACACCCACGGTGTCACCGACCCGGTAAGCCCGGACCGTTTCCGGGCCGTTCTGCTCACCGGCGCGACCGGCTTCGTCGGACGATTCGTCCTGCATGAGTTGTTGCGACAGAACCCAGAGCTGACCGTGCACTGCCTTGTACGCGCCGACGATCCCGCGCGTGGCCTGGAACGCATCCGGGCGGCCATGCGAGAGGCCGAGATCTGGGACGAAGGCTACGCGGAGCGCCTGACAGTGTGGCCGGGCGATATCCAACAGGCCGATCTCGGTCTTACCGAACCGGACTTCGATCGGCTCAGCGGCGAGCTCGACGCCGTCTATCACCTCGCGGCCAGTGTCAACCTCCTGTCTCCCTACTCGACCGTGCGCGTGGCCAACACCGCCAGCCTCGCCGGCATCATCGAGCTGACCTTGCGTCGGCGTACCAAACACCTCATCTACGCCTCGACGATGGGTGTCTTCCCGCAGTACTTCAGCAATTTCGCGGGGGAGTTCAGCGGCCATCGCATCGATGACGGCGACGACCCGGACCTCGACACGCTGGAGTCGATCGCTCCGCCCGATGTGCTCGGCTACCCGTGGTCCAAGCTGGTCGTGGAGCACGGCATGCGATTCGCCGGGAGCGCAGGTGTCCCGGTCGCCATCATGCGGCTGCCGCAGACCACGCTGTCCGGGGAGACCGGCTACCTCCAGAGCAGCGACATCAAGACCCGGATCATGATGGCAGTCCTCGACGTCGGCCTGAGGCCGACCGGCTTCCGGTACGCATGGACCGAGCCGGTGGACACCGTCAGCCAGTTGCTCGTCTCGATCTCCCGCAACCCCGGCCGCCGGCGGACGACCTATCATCTGGTCAACCCGCGCCCGGTGGAACATGGCCTGGACCTGGCCGACTTCGGCGTCGAGACAAGAGAATGCAGCTACGCGGAGTTCCGGCACGCGTGCCTGGCCCGGGGGAGCCGCTCGCCCCTCCACCAGCACTGGGGCCTGGTCGATCACTTCGCCCGGTACTGGTTCGCGCCGACGGCTTCGCCATCGGCGCCTCCGGTCACCGCCGACGCTCTCTCCGCCGACGCGCTCGTACCGCCGGCCTGGCCCGGGCTGATCACCACTACCGCCCGTAGCCTCTCCTGGATGGTGCGGCACGAACAGACCTGGCCGTTTCCCCGGCCACGAACCTCCCTCGACGTGGACGCCCTGCTTCGTCGCGCCGGTCATCTGGCCGAACGCTTCTCCGTGAAGTTCGACGACGCCTACCCGGCCAAACTCGTCGAAGGACTCGACAAACTGGTTCATGCGATGCGGGACCCGGCAGCGCGGCTGCGGGAGGAACGACTCGCCGGCGTCAATTTCTTGTTCTCCCGAACACTGACCAACCGTGCGGCGCTCACCAGCGAGTACCAGCAAGAACCGGCCATCGCCACCGAGCCCGTCGAGCGCCCCGTCTTCATCATCGGCATCAACCGCACCGGAACGACGCTGCTGCACCGGCTCCTTGCGCAAGGCGACCGCTTCTGGGCGCTACGTCCGGCCGAGCTGGCGCACCCCGCGCTACCCGTGGGTAAACCCGAGGCGGCACGGAACGAGTACGTCGACGATTTGCTGACGGCCGATGAGCTGACCGAAACGATGCACGGCATCCACGAGGTGGACATCGACGCGCCGGAAGAGGACTTCCCGCTCCTGGACCAGTCCTTCGCCGGGTGGTCGTACACGGTGCGATTCCATGTCCCCGAGTACGCGCACTGGCTGACCGGCCGGCGTTCCGGCCTGGCTTACGATCTGCATCGTCGTACGCTGCAACATCTCGGCTGGCAACGCGGTGTGCGGCTGGCCGCTCCCCGGCGCCAGTGGCTGCTCAAGATGCCGTTCCACCTCGCTGAGCTGGAAACGCTGCTGGCGACCTATCCGGACGCGATCTTCATTCAGACCCATCGCAGTCCGCACGAATTCATGCCGTCCTGGTTCAGCCTCACCGAATCGGTGCGAAACGCTTCCGCCCACACATCCGACCCGGTAGCGATCGGACGCGAACAGCTCGACCAGATGAGCCGCATGCTCTTCGGCGCCACCCGGTTCCGAGCCGCCCACCCGGAACTCGAAGACCGATTCCTCGACGTCAGCTATCGCGACCTTGTTGAGAACCCGGAGGGTGTCGCGGAGAAAGTCTACGAACACTGTGGCCGGACACTCGACGATCAGAGCCGTGCCAGAACCCGGAAATGGTACGACCGGCAGTCGGCTCAGAGAACCGGCGCGCCCACGCATCGCTACTCGCTCGATCACTACGGGGTGACCCAGGAAGAGCTTGATGTGGCGTTCGCGCAGTACACGCGGTTCGTGGAGGACAAGGGGATTCGGATGGCTTAAGAAGTGTCGGCGAGCTGCCGATCGGGCGATCCCGAACCCGCCGACGCTGCCGCACCCGGCCCAGCCGTGACCTGTTCTAGACACACTCGCCCCACCGGTCATGTGGTCATCTTGCGAGGTCGGCCGCCGGCCCGGGTGGAGGCGATGGCGGCCGGCCCGGCGTTGGTGCGTTCGCGCGGCAGGACACGCTCGAACTCAGCCAGGGCGGCGAACAGCTCGAACGTGAGCCGGCCAGATACGTCGTGTTTCTGAACATGACTTCGCGCTTCTGCAATATCCTGAACCGAATTGCCCCTATTGCCGGGCTCGCGGCCGGCGGGACCGAGGTTCCATGGCGCTGCTTCTGGTCACGTCGCTGTTCGTGGTGGTTCTGGCCTGGGTGAGCTGGTGGTATCTGCGGCGCCGGGATCCGCTGCTGCGTGACGTGATGTGGATGTTCGCGGCGGTGGCGATGTTGTTCGTCGTCGGGTTGCTACGTCTGTTCATGGGCATCCCGCCGCGAGCGGTGATGGTTCTGGCCATCGCGTTGTTGCTGGCGAAGCCGTTGTTCAGCCTGCGTTTGGTGAGCCGGTTGCGTCCGGTGCCCTCGTGGTGGTGGCCCGTGGCGTTCACGGCATGGCTGACCGTGGTGCCGGTGCTGACCTCCGCGGAGCAGCCGGTGCCGCGACCGCTGGTCTGGTCCGCGGTCGGCGTCTTCTTCATCGGCGAGGGTCTCGCGGCGTGGCTGCTGGGTGCCGAGGCGCGGAAGCGCGGCGGCGCGGCGCGGGCCCGGTTGTGGTGTGCCGCGGCCGGCACCGGCCTGATCGGTTCCGCCCTGCTGATCTCCGCCACCGGCCAGGCGGTGCAAGCACGGGCCGTCGCCGTGATCTCAGGCGTGTTGTATCTGGTGGCGTTCGTGCCGCCGCGCGCGTTGCGCCGCAGCTGGTCGCAGAAGGTGACCTCCGCGGTGCTGTGCCGACTGGTCGACGCGCCCGCGGACGAGCCGGCGACGCGCACGTGGCAGCACTTCTGCGACGAAGCCGCCACGGTGCTCGGTGCCGAGGCCGTGGTGATCCTGATGCGGACACACACCGGCACGGTGCAAGTCGCCGGACACGCCGGCCTGCCGGCCGGCGACTACGAGCAGACCAGCTCGGACTGCGACGCGCTGCTGAGCGCTGACAGCCCGATCGACGCCCTGGCCGGGTGGACTCATCCACCGCCGGCGGCGGTGATGTTCGCCCGGGCCAGCGGCACCCGGTTCGTGACCGTGGCGCCGGTGCCCACCGGCAACGGCCCGGGTGCGCTGCTGCTGCTCAACCGCTACCGCAGCCTGTTCGCCGAGGACGACATCGCGGCTTTCACCGAGCTGGCTCACCGTGCCGCGGCGCTGGCCGGGCGGGCCGACATCCTCGCCGAACGGCAAAGCCTCGCCTTGATCGTGGAGTCGTCGCACGACGCGATCATCGGCAAGACCCTCGACGGCGTGATCACCAGCTGGAACACCGGCGCCGAACAACTCTACGGCTTCCGGCGCGACGAGGTGCTCGGCCGGTACGCGTCCATGCTGTTCCCGCCCGGACAGGAACACGCCGAGGGCCAGTTGATGGCCCGCATCGCCACCGGAGACCGGATCGACCAGTACCGCGTGAAGCGCCGCCGCAAGGACGGCGCCACGATCACCGTGTCGCTGACCCTCTCGCCGATCACCGACGCCAACGGCCAGGCCACCGGGGTGGCGTCGATCTCCCGTGACATCAGCGAACGCGAGCGCGCCGAGGCGATGTTCGAAGGCTTGCTCGAAGCCGCCCCGGACGCGATCATCGGCGTCACCCGCGACGGCATCATCGCCCTGATCAACGCCCAGGCCGAACGGATGTTCGGCTACCAACGCGAGGAACTGCTCGGCCGGTGCGTCGACGTCCTGGTACCCGAGCGTCTGCGCGGTGGGCACCCGCACCAGCGCGACACCTACTTCGCCCAGCCGCGAAAGCGGGCCATGGGGGCCGGCGCCGCGCTGACCGCCGTACCCTGCCCGACGGCGTCACCACGTCGAGAAACCCTTCACCAGCCAGGAACTGCTCACCCGCGTCCGCGCCTTCGTGCAGCCACCAGCAACCGCCACGCACACCACCTCCCGGCCGCCCGAAGCCGGCCAATGACAAGAAGGTGGTGAACACTGCGAACAGTCCGGTGACGCGCCGCCGGCCCCGTTGCGGCCGACGGCACGTCCCATCGCTCACAGGCGGAAGGCGCCGACCAGTTCCCGCAGCTCGCGGGCTACCGCGGACAACTCGCCGGCGGCATGCTCGGACTGGCCGACCAGTTCGCTGCTGGTTCGGGCGACCGTGGCCACGTCGTCGATGTTGGCGGCGATGTGACCCGAGCCGGTTGCGGCCTCGGCGACGCTGCGGTTCATCTCGGTGGTGGTCGCGGTCTGCTCCTCGACCGCCGAGGCGATGGTGGTCTGATAGTCGTTGATCTGGGCGATGATGCGGGAGATCTCCTGGATGGCGGTGATCGCGCCACTGGTGTCGGCCTGGATGGCCTGCACCCGGCGGGAGATGTCTTCGGTGGCTCGGGCCGTCTCCTGGGCCAGGTCCTTGACCTCCCCGGCGACGACCGCGAAGCCCTTGCCGGACTCGCCGGCCCGGGCCGCCTCGATGGTGGCGTTGAGGGCGAGCAGGTTGGTCTGTTCGGCGATGCTGGTGATCACCTTGATGACGTCGCCGATCTCCTGGCTGGAGGTGCCCAGCCGGGAGACGGTCTCGGTGGTGGTCCGGGTGACGGTGACGGCTTGCCCGGCGACCTGGGCGGCCTCGCTGGCGTTGTGGGCGATCTGACGGATCGAGACGCCCATCTCCTCCGAGCCGGTGGCGACCGTCTGAACGCTGCGGGACACCTCGCCGGCCGCCGCGGCCACCATCTCGGCCTGTTCCGAGGAGCGTTGGGCGCCACCGGCCAGCTTGCCGGAGATCTCCCCGATGCGGTCGCTGGCCGTGCCGAGGGTCGCGGAGCTCGCGGCCAGCCGGGTCAGCACCGAGCCGACCGCGTCGAGCGCGGTGTTCACCGAGCCGCTCATCTGCCCGACTTCGTCGGCCGACTGGACGTGCAGGCGGCGGGTAAGGTCGCCGCCCGCGACCTCCCTGAGGACTTCGCCCGCCTCGGCCAGCGGTTGAGTGATGGTGCGGGTGGTGCGCCAGGCGACCAGGACGGCGATCACGATGGCGGCCAGGAAGAGGGCGGCCATCAGAGCGTTGAAGCTGCCCGCGGTCTGCCGGGCCGCGGCCGTCTCCTTCTTGTTCATCGCCTCTTCTAGATCGATGAACACGTTGATGACGCGCAGCCATTCCACGAAGGCGGGCTTGGCCTGCTCCTTCAGCACCGTCATCGCCTGCGTCTGGTTCCCGGCCCGCTTGAGCTCGATCACCTCGGGCAGCAGGGGCAAAGTGCTGGCCTGCACCTGGTTGATGGCCGCGTAGGCCTTCTTCTCGTCATCGCTGGTGGCCGCCGGGTCGGCGAAGATCTGCTGCATCTTCGCGTCCGAGTCCTTGTACTTGTCCGCGAGCTTCCCGATCAGGGTCTCCTCGTCGTCGACCTCCGAAGCGCCGCCCGCCATCACCACATCGCGGATCGCGATGGCGCGGTCATGCACGCTGCCCCGGAAGTTGATCGCATAGCGCTGCTTCACCGCGTTCTCGTCATTGATGATCGTCAGCTTCGAGTCGATGCTGCGCACCTGGACGACGCCCGCCGTGACCAGCGCGGCCATCGTCATCACCACGACGGCGAAACCGGCACCGATCCGCCGGCCGATACTCCAATTTCTCACCGCGACACCTCGATCACATCAGATCCCCGGACCGCCCCTGATCAAGCAAACGTCGTAATCATCACCCTTCACGTCGGCCCACGCGGCCAGAGTCGAATCTCGGCTCCACCGGACAGAAAAGCTTGGTTTGTGGTACGGCCCTGAAGTGTTTGACGCCACCAGCGATGGTGCGTCACGTCGCCGACGCCGAAATAGCAGCCGCGAGCCGGGCCCACTGAGCCGAAGAACGAGCACGGGATGAAGCCCATGTGAAGCACCGAAATGATGCTCTTCGGACACGAGGTCCGCTATCGGTGCGGACCGTCACCGGAACGGGGATAACGTGTCCAGATTCCGTGTGCTGCTTGGCGCCGTCGTCGCAGCGTTGGCGTTGTCAATGGTCGGAGCCGGGCCCGCGGCGGCTCAGGAGCCGGCCAAGCTCGACCGCGCTGCCGAGATCTTCGCGCCGTGCATCAAACTGGCCGCCGAGAGCAAGGCCCCGGCATGGACGTGCACCGCGGCGGGGTTGACCGTCACGAGGCGCGACGCCAACGGCAAGGCTACCCAGTCGCTGACGCCGGTGGCGCCGCTGACCTCCGGTACGGATTCGGCGTCTGCCCTCGCGGACGACTACGACTCGTGGTGCGAGAACGAGGCCGTCTGCCACCGCAATCCGTTCGGCAACAAGTTCCTCGAGGAGACAAAGGGCAACGCCGCGTACGGCAGCGGGCCGACACTGATCGGCAGCTTCGACATCGTCATCCGCACCAACCTGAACGGTCGCCAGGCGCAGTGGCGGGAGACGTTCATCTGGGACAGTGGGCCCGGCGTCAGCTTCGAGGCGGTCGCCGCGAACTGCTGGGAGGCCATCGATTTCTGGCCGGATCTGAGCTGCGGCAACCATTACGGCGGCAGCCGGCGAATCGCATCCGGGGTAGCGGCCCGATGGGACACCGGCACGCTCTACGGGAACCGGCTCGTCAACGCAGCCGACTACTACGGCTCGGTGGTCGGTGTCTTCACCACCGACGACGAGCCGGAGATGCCGCGGTTCATCTCGCCGCTGGAGACCACGCGGTTCCAGTGCCCAGGCACCCAGAACTGCGTCTTCTACTGACACAGCGTCGTTACTGACGGATCCCGCTGAGCGGTGCCGGGCTCCGCCCACCCGGGCGGAGCCCGGCACGGGCCGGCTCCACCTCGCGACGCCAGTACATCAATCACGCCAGGCGAGAGGCACGAGAATGAAACGCGTACGTCTGCGGTAGATGAGTTCACCGAAATGGACGCGCGCCGGCGACGGAGGGGTGGATCAGTCCGCTAAAGCCCGATGTCGATCGGCCGCGATGGGGATCGGAGGGGCCGACTTCCTGGTAACTGCGGCTGTTGAGTCTGACCGTGAACCGACCGGTCGGTTTCTGAGCGTGCGATCATCGTTTACGTGATCGAGCCGGGGAGGCCGAACTGTACGAGGATGCCGACGATCCGTACCTGTGGCTCGAAGAGTCGGATTCGCCAGCTGTTGTGCGATGGGTGACGGGCCGCAACGCCGAGACGCTGGCCGCGTTCGCCGGTGAGGGCTTCGTCCGGGCGAAGGACGCGATCCGGGAGGTGCTCGACAGCAAGGACCGGATCCCTTACCCGGGCTGGCGCGGCGATGGCCTCTACTACAACTTCTGGCAGGACGCCGCCCATCCGAGAGGATTGTGGCGGCGGACCACCTTGGAGCAGTACCGGCGCGACGAGCCGGCGTGGGACGTCCTGCTCGATGTCGACGCGCTGAGCGCGGCCGAGAAAGAGAACTGGGTGTGGGGCGGCGCCACAGTGCTGGAACCCGGTTACGACCGCTGCCTGGTCAATTTGTCCCGGGGCGGCGCCGACGCCATGGCGGTCCGCGAGTTCGACCTGCGCGGCCGGGCCTTCGTCGAGGGCGGCTTCACACTGCCCGAGGCGAAGAGCGACGTGGACTGGATCGATGCCGACCACATCTACGTCGCGACCGACTTCGGGTCGGGGACCCTGACGACCTCCGGCTACCCGCGTGTGGTGAAGCGGTGGCGGCGCGGCACCCCGCTGTCGGAGGCGGAGCTCGTATATGAAGGGCAGGTTGACGACATCGCGGTCAGCGCGGGCCACGACCCGACGCCCGGCCACGAGCGCGACTTCGTCGGCCGGACCCTGGACTTCTACCGCAGCGAGCTGTACCTGCGCCGGCCGACCGGTGACCTTGTCAAGATCGACGTGCCGGACGACGCCGGCTGCGACATCCACCGGGACTGGCTGCTGATCTTGCTCAGGTCGCCGTGGACGGTCGGCGGCGTCACTCATCCGGCCGGTGTGCTGCTGGCCGCCCCGTTCGGCGCGTACCTCGACGGCCGGCGCGACGTGAGTGTCTTGTTCCAGCCCGATGACCGCACGTCGCTCGGCTCGTACATGTGGACGCGCAATCACCTGCTCATCGCCACAATGGCTGACGTCCGGACCCACCTGCACCTGCTTACCCCGAGCGCCTCGGGATGGCGTCGGCAGCCACTGTCCGGGGCCGGTGAACTCGACGACGCGTGGATCGTCGACACCGACCCCGACAACGACGACTCGTACCTGATCGCCTCGGCCGGATTCCTGCGGCCGGAAACCCTTGGCTTGGGCACCGTCGGAGGTCGCGTCGAGGTACTGAAGCGGGCGCCGGCATTCTTCGACCCGGACGGCATGCAGGTACGCCAGTACTTCGTCGCCTCGGCCGACGGCACCCGCGTGCCGTACTTCGTCGTGGGTGGGTCTGCCACCGCGCCGACTCTGCTTACCGGGTACGGCGGCTTCGAAATCTCGCAGACGCCGTACTACGACGGCGTCATGGGGCGCGGCTGGCTCGCGCGAGGCGGCACCTATGCCGTGGCGAACATCCGTGGCGGCGGCGAGTTCGGCCCGGCGTGGCATCAGGCGGCATTGCGGGACAAGCGGATCAAGGCGTTCGAGGACTTCGCCGCGGTCGCGGCCGACCTGGTGACACGCGGGATCACCACCCCGGCACAGCTGGGTATCGAGGGCGCCAGCAATGGCGGGCTGCTGATGGGTGTCATGCTGACCCGCTACCCCACACTGTTCGGGGCGGTCGTTGCCACCGTGCCGCTTCTCGACATGCGCCGCTACACCAAGCTGCTGGCCGGCGCCTCGTGGACCGCAGAATACGGTGATCCCGACGACGAGGCTGACTGGGCCTACCTGCGAAAGTACTCGCCGTACCACAATGTCCGGCCTGACCGGTCGTACCCTCCGGGCCTGTTCGTCACCTCGACCCGCGACGACCGCGTCCATCCCGGACACGCACGCAAGATGACGGCTCTGCTCCGAGCACAGGGCCACGACGTCTTCTACTACGAGAACGTGGAGGGCGGGCACAGCGCTGCTGCGGACAACGAGCAGGCCGCCATTCTCTCGGCACTGACACTGGAGTACCTCTGGCGCGAGCTGCACGGTGTTGCAAGCCCTGCACCACATGACTGAAAGGCCTTGCGGCGGCCTCATCGTCCGATCCTTGGTTCTGTCATGATGGCGTTCTCGACACGCTGTCCGTTATGCCGGGAAAGCTATACTTCTGTGGTGTCCTGACTGTCGGCCGGCCGAACGCCCGGTCGGGCAATCAGAAACGGAGCACCATGGTCCAGCAACCACCTCCGCGGCGCGCACGCCGTCGTACCCCGGCACGCCTCCTCGTGGCCGGCCTCCTCGCCGTCGCCGGGTCCGCGGCCGTCGTGACCGGCACCGCCGGCCCGGCGTGGGCCTGCCACGGCCTCGTGTACGGCAACCCGGTGCGGAGCACGAGCGGTTTCACCTTCGAGGTGACCAGCTCGTTCGCCACGGCCGGCAACATCACGGCGCTTGCCAACAACGGGACCGCCTCGCTCAGCGGCACCAGCTGGGCGACCGGCGACACCCCGGTGACCGCCACGGTCACCGGCCTGAACCCCGGCCAGAGCGCCACCGTGCAGTTCAACGCCGCCCTGGCCGGCGGCGGCACCGCGTGCTCGTCGTACACGAACAGCGCCCAGAACGCCCCCGCGGAGACGCCGGCGTTCTCCGCGGTCACCCGCACCGCCACCGGGTTCACGTTCACCATCACGAACTACGACGGCGATGTGTACGACTACACGTTCGCCGAGACGAACGACGCCACCGCCACCGACGACGGCGACGGCCTGATCACCGTGACCGGACTGTCCGAAGGCGCGTCGTCCGCCGTCACAGTCACCGCGACGGCGAAGAGCAACAGCGGCTTCGACGGTGACGCGAGCGCCACCGTCACCGGCGCCGCCACGGTCAGCGCGTCCACTCCGCCCACTCCGCCCGCCCCGCCGTCGTCACCGGCCAAGCCGGCCGCGGCCGCGGGGGACAGCGCCGTCAAGATCACCTGGGTGCGGCCGGAGGCCAACGGTTCGACCGTCACCGGGTATCTGGTGACGGCGGCCCCTGGCGGCGCCACCTGCTCCGGCGGCGCGACCGCCACGTCGTGCCTGATCGGCGGGCTGGACAACGGGACGCCGTATCGCTTCTCGGTGGTGGCCCTGTCCGATCTGGGCCGTTCGCCGGTCAGCCCGCTCAGCGACGCGGCGACGCCCGCGTCCACTACGAACAAGGGCATCGACCTCGACCGGCCGCGCACTGTGCCCGGCGACCGCGTCCAGTTGCACGCGGAGGTCTACGACCCCGGCGCGCGGGTGACGTTCACGCTCTACTCCACGCCGACCGTGCTGGGCACGGCGATCGCCGGCGCCGACGGCGTGGCGACCCTGCGCGTCGACCTGCCGCCCGGCGTGACCGGTGAGCACGTGATCCGGGCGCTCGGCATCGGCGCGAACGGCCTGCCGCTGAGCCAGGACACCGACATCACGATCACCGCACCGGGCGAGGGTGGCGGCGGTCTGCCGGTCACCGGGCCGGGCGCGGGCGTGCTGGTGGGCGTGGCGGTCGCGCTGCTGCTGGGCGGCGCCGCCCTGACGGTGGCCGCCCGCCGCCGGCGGATCGCGGCCTGAGTCACCCGCTGCCGCCTCCGGGAACCCTTGGTTGTCAGGGGTTCCCGCAGGCGGCTTTGCTTAGCCGAACGTTTCCCACAACCACGCCGCGGCGTACGCGACACTGCCCACCGCCCCGAGCATGAACATGAGGAACACGGCGGGCCAGGCCCACGCGATGGCTTCCCGGTCGTTCGTTGCGACAGACATGATCACTCCAAGCGACGTCGGTGCGTTGACGCCGTAGATTCTCCGATCCGACGGCCCCTTCCGCCTCTGCGGGAAGTTGGATCCCGGGGGGATTTCAAGTACGACCTTTGGTTGGCCGGGCGCCGCCTGCGGTCACCGCGCACAAGTCGGAGCCCGCGGCGACCCCACGGGCGGGTCTGGGCACGGTTGCTACCGGTTGGGGGTCGCCAAGGCCCGGTCGATGAGAATGATGACGTTCTGGGCCTGGCCGACCAGGTAGAAGTGGTCGCCGGGAAAGGTCTTCAGGTCGAACGTGCCCGCGGTGTGGTCCGCCCATGCCCGGGCCTCGTCGTCCGACACCCGGGGGTCGCTGTCGCCGATGACGGCGGTGATCGGGCAGTCGAGCTTGCGGCCGGGCTCGTGCCGGTACCGCTCGATGGCGGTGTAGTCGCTGCGGACCGCGGGCAGGATCAGCTCCAGCATTTCGGGGTCGGCCAGCAGCGCCGGGTTGGGGCCACCGAGGCGCTTGAGCTCGGCGACGACCTGGGCGTCCGTACCCTCGTGAATTCGGTCGGCCCGGTACCGGGACGGTGCGCGCCGGCCGGAGGCGAACAACCGCACCGGTGCCGGGCGGCCGGCCTGCTGCATGCGGAGGGCGATCTCGTACGCGAGGATCGCTCCCATGCTGTGCCCGAAGAGGGCCAGCGGCTTGTCGTCGAGCTCCGCGAGCACGGCGAAGATCTGGTCGGCGTACTCCGGGATGTTGTCGATGCCCGGCTCGCGCAGCCGTTGCTGCCGGGCCGGATACTGCACGGCCAGCACTTCCACCCGCGGTGCGAGCGCCCGGGACACGGGGAAGAAGAAGCTCGCCGATCCACCGGCGTGTGGCAGGCACACCAACCGGACCGCGCTCTGCGGTGACGGGGTGGCAATGGTCACCCACTTGTCGAAAGCGGCCGTACGCGGGGGAGCGGTCATCCCTTGACCTTCCATTTCTCGGACAGCTTGGCCAGTAGGTCGGAGATGGCCCGGTGTTCCGCCGCGCTCATGGCGATAGCCTCCTCGTCCAGCTCGTCCACCTCCTCGAGGAGGTCGAGGACCCCGGCCGCGTCCACGTCCACGTCGAGCAGCGCGTCCAGCTCGGTGGCCAGCGCGGCCGGCGTGACGTGGTCGAACAGCAGAGTGGGCGGCAGGGTGAGCCCGGTGGCTTGCGCGAGGCGGTTGCGCAGGCGGACGCCGCTGAGCGAGTCGAAGCCCAGCTCGAGGAAGGACGCGTCGTCCAGGATGGTGTCGGGGTCGGTGATGCCCAGGACCCCGGCCACCTCCAGGTGGACGAGTTCCAGCATCGTGCGCGGCTCGTCCGTCTGGGGAGGCTCGTCGTCGGCGACCGTTTCCGTCGCGGGCTCCGGCGCCGCCGAGGCGAGCCAGTAGGACTGGTGCTGAAACGGGTAGACCGGCAGATCCATCGGCCGGCCGCCGGCCAGAACCGTCGCCCAGTCGACGGCCGTCCCACCCGCGTGCAGCTCGGCGAGGGCGGTCAGCACACCGACGTCCTCGGCCGAGCGGGGACGCAGCAGGGCGTGGAACGTGGCGTCACCGTCCAGGCATTCCATCCCGGCCGACGCCAGCGTCCCGGACGGGCCGACCTCCACGAAGGTGCCCACTCCCTGTCCGGCCAGTTCCTGGACGGCGTCCTGGAAGCGGACGGGTTGCCGGACCTGGTCCAGCCAGTACTCCGGCGTGCCCATCTCGGCCGGATCGATCAGGCGTCCGGTCACCGTCGACACGACCGGCAGGAGAGGGGTACGGAAGGACAGGGATTCCAGCGCCGTACGGAAATCATCCAGCACCCCCTCCACGTGGCGGGAGTGGAAGGCACGCCGGACCTTCAGCCGTCGGGCATCGCGCCCCGACGCCGTCCACGCCGAGGCGAAGTCCGTCACCGCGTCCGGCGCACCCGACACGACGACCGCCGCCGGACCGTTGACCGCGGCCAGGTCGAGCGCTGCGCCCGTATCGTCGAGGAAGTCCCGTACTTCCTGTTCACCGGCCCGGAGGGCGAGCATGGCCCCGGGGGGCGCCGCCCGTAGCGCCGCTCCGCGAGCCACGATCAGGGTGGTGACGTCCGACAGCGAGAGCATTCCGGCGGTGTACGCGGCCGCGGCCTCACCGATCGAGTGGCCGGTGACGACGTCCGGGCGTACACCCCATTCCGCAAGCAGCTCGACCAGCGCGACCTCGACGGCGAAGATGCCCGCCTGGGCGTAGAGCGGGTCGTCCACGAGATTGGCGGTCGCCGCGGCGCCTCCGACTCCGTCGAAGTAGACGTCCGCCAGCGGATGGTCCAGGTGCTTGCCGAACTCCGCGCTCACCGTGTCCCAGGCCCGCGTGAAGGCCGGGAAACTCTCGTACAACCCCTGACCCATGGTCAGCCGCTGCGTGCCCTGCCCGTCGAACAGGAAGGCGACGCGCCGGGTTTTCGCGGTCCCGGTCATCAGGCCGGGCCAGCCGGCGCCGTCGGCCAGCTTCCCCAGCGTACGAAGGAAATCCTCGCGGTCGGCGCCTACCACGACCGCGCGGTGGGCGAAGTCGGAGCGCGTGGTCGCCAGCGAGTAGGCGACGTCGAGCGGATGCCACGTCGAGTCCTCGGCGAGGGCCGCGGCCAACTGCCCGGCCCGCTGTCGCAATGCCTTCGGGTTCTGCGCCGACAGCACCCACGGCAGCGGCCCGCTCTCCTTCGCCGTGACCGGTGCGGCCGGCGCCTCGTACTGCTCCAGCACGACATGCGCGTTGGTCCCGCTCAGGCCGAACGACGACACGCCGGCCCGGCGCGGCCGCACGTCGCCGGGCCACGGCTGGTTCTCGGTCAGCAGCGCGACCTCGCCGGCCGCCCAGTCCACGTGCGGCGACGGCTCGTCCACGTGCAGCGTCCGGGGGAGTACGCCGTGCCGCATGGCCTCGACCATCTTGATGACGCCGAGGACGCCCGAGGCCGCCATGGTGTGCCCGATGTTCGACTTCAGGGAGCCGAGCCAGACCGGTGTGGAGCGGTCCTTCCCGTACGTGGCCAGGATCGCCTCGGCCTCGATCGGGTCGCCGAGCGTCGTACCCGTCCCGTGCGCCTCCACCGCGTCCACGTCCGCCGTGCCGAGTCCGGCGTTGGCCAGCGCCTGGCGGATCACCCTCTGTTGCGCCGCGCCGTTGGGGGCGGTCAGCCCGTTCGACGCACCGTCGGAGTTCACCGCGGTGCCGCGTACGACCGCAAGGACCTGGTGCCCCAGCCGGTGAGCCTCGGAGAGGCGTTCCAGCACCAGCACACCCACCCCCTCGGACCAGCTTGTGCCGTCCGCCGAGGCGGCGAACGACTTGCACCGGCCGTCGGACGCCAGGCCGCGCTGCCGGGAGAACTCCACGAACACGTCCGGGGTGGGCATCACCGACACCCCGCTCACCAGCGCCAGCGAACACTCGCCCTGCCGCAGCGCCTGCGCCGCCAGGTGCAGGGCGACCAGGGACGACGAGCACGCGGTGTCCACGGTCAGTCCCGGTCCTTCCAGCCCGAGCGCATAGGACAGGCGCCCGGACAGCAGGCTGATCGAGCCACCGGTGATCAGGTTGTCCCGCTGCGCCTCCGCGGCCCCCAGCCCGTAGCCCTGCGCCGCCCCACCCACGTAGACGCCCACATCGCGGCCGCGCAGCGATCTCGGGTCGATACGCGCTCGCTCGACCGCCTCCCACGCCGTCTCCAGCAGCAGCCGTTGCTGCGGATCCATGCCCAGCGCCTCCCGCGGGCTGATCCCGAAGAAGGAGGCGTCGAACGCGGCCGCTCCGTCCAGAAAGCCACCTTGCACGCTGTACGACTTGCCGGGCGCGTCCGGGTCCGGCGAGTACAGGTTCGCGACGTCCCAGCCACGGTCGCCGGGGAACGCGGAGATCGCATCGGATCCCGACTCCACCAGGCGCCACAGGCCCTCGGGCGACGTGACGCCACCCGGCACCCGGCAGGCCATCGACACGATGGCGATCGGCTCGTTCACCGGCGCCCGGTCCGCCACCGGTTCGGCGGGGGGCTGTGACGCGGCCGGCAGACCGAGCTTCACCAGCAGATGCGCGGCCAGGGCATCCGCGGTCGGGTGGTCGAACACGATCGTCGCCGGCAGCCGCAGCTCGGTCGCCTTGGCCAGGCTGTTACGCAGTTCGACCGAGGTCAGCGAGTCCATGCCGAGGTCTTTGAAGGGTTTGTCGGCCGCGATGGCGTCGGCCGAGCCATGACCGAGCACGGAGGCCACGTTCCCGAGCACGAAGGCGAGCATGAGGCGGTGCTGCTCGGCGGCCGTCCGGCCGATGAGGCGCGACTTGAGGGCGTGGACGCTCCGGTCAGCCGCCCCGGCCGGGTTCTGCGGGCGTCGGGCCGTGGCGAGTCCGCGCAGCAGGGCGGGGACTTCGGTGCCGAGGCCGGGCCTGGTCGGGGCGGCGATCAGGAGTGGGTGGCCGTGGTGTGTGGCGGTGTCGTAGAGGCGTATTCCGTGTTCGGCGGTGATCATCCGCTGGCCGCTGCGGCGGATGCGGTGGTGGTCCGTGTCGGTGAGTGTGGCGGTCAGGCCGCTGGTCTGCTCCCACAAACCCCAGGCCAGGGAGAGGGCGGGCAGCCCTTCGGCTTGGCGTTGTTCGGCGAGGGCGTCGAGGAAGGCGTTGGCGGCGGCGTAGTTGCCTTGGCCGGCAGCGCCGAGGACGCCGGCGGCGGAGGAGTAGAGGACGAACGCGGCGAGGTCACTGTTCTTGGTGAGTTCGTGGAGGTGCCAGGCGGCGTCGGCTTTGGGTTTGAGGACGGTGTCGAGGCGTTCGGGTGTTTGGGCTTCGATGACGCCGTCGTCGAGTGCTCCGGCGGTGTGGATGACCGCGGTCAGGGGATGCTTTGGCGACACCGCTGCCAGCGCCTGCTCCAGCCCCGCGCGGTCGGACACGTCGCAGCGTGCGGTGTCGACCTGGGCGCCGAGCTTGGCAAGGTCTTTGATCAAACCCTTTTCGGGGGTACGCCGTGACAACAGCAGCAGACGCTTTACGCCCCGCTCAGCGACCAGGTGGCGGGCGAGGA
>NZ_JBFBAA010000038.1:0-99071 GCF_040682035.1 Actinoplanes sp. NPDC051470 | reverse complement strand
GTGCTGAATGCCTTCGCCATCACGTTCGGTGACCGCTGGCCGGCCGCCGAGAACTACTGACCAATGCCAGAAACACCGTTCGCGTTACGGACCCCCCGCCGCCTATGCCGCGGCGCCCTGCCGTCCCCGTTGGGCCCGCTGCGCCGCTGTGTCAGTCGCGCCCGCCGTGTTGGTCGGGTCCCTGTGCCGTGTCGGTCGCGTCGCTGGCGCCCGCCCGTGTCGTTGTGCCTGCGTCGCTGTGTGAGGCCGCCCCGCCGAGCTGCTGCGCGGTCGTATCCGTTGAGCCGGCCGCGCAGCCGTGTTGGCCGGGCCGCTGCGTGGTCGTGCCGGCGTCTACCGCGCTGCCGTGCTGGCTGCCTGCCGGGTCGCTGCGCGATCGTGTCGGTTAGAACTGCCGTGCCTGCCCTAGCGAAGCGGTGCCGCCCTGTAGTCGCGCCGATCCGGTCGAGCTATTTCGTTCAACGTCCCCTTTGCTCTGAGTGCATATATGCGCCACTCGCAGCTGCACGAAACCCGAGGCTGCATCGAAGTGATGCGCGTATGTGCTCAGAGCAAGCGAGGTTGTTCGGGTGGAAGGCAATTGCGGTGGTGCCTATATGCGCTCAGAGCAAGGGCTGGACTCGGACATGAAGTCGCCGGCTTTGATGCGCGGCGGGGCGTCAAGGCGTTGGCTATGCGCGTTTAGAGCAGCGCCTAGTTCTGTTGATGCGGAACGCAAAAGTGTGTCGCGCGTCGAGGATGGGCGGGCTGTCCCGCGCGCTCAGAGCGAGAGCAGGCCGGCGAGTCGTTTGTTGCGGAGCGGTAGGGCGTTGGGGCGGGTGTTGCCCATACGCGCTCAGAGCAAGGGGGGCCGTGTGGGTTGGCGCGGAGCGCCGCAGGGGGTTGTTTACGCAGAATGAAGGGGTGGGCGGCTCTGTTCTGGCCGGTCACGGCCTTGGAGCCGGGTGACCGGCCTCGGCGGGAGTGCCCTGTGTCAACCCATGTCGGGTTTTGGGTGTTGTTGGAGTAGCAGGGTTTGCAGGGCCCGGTGTTGGTCGGGTTGGTAGGGGGTGTTGGTGGTCCAGCACTTGAAAATGATGGAGAGCCAGGCGCGGGCCAGGATGCGGGTGGCGTGGTTGTGGTTCTTGCCGCGTGCGCGGGCTTGTTGGTAGAGGTTGGCGGCCCAGGGGTTGGCTTTGCGGCTGTCACCGGCGAAGTCGCAGACCGCGTCGCGGAGTTGTTTGTCGACCGCCCATCGGAACGCGACGATGCGGGTGTGCCCGGATTGCCGGGTGGAGGGGGTGACTCCGGCCAGCCCGGCCAGGGCGGCTGCGGTCGGGAACCGGCCGCGGCAGTCGCCGATCTCGGCGAGGAGCCGGGCGGCGCGGGTCGTGCCGGCGCGGGGCAGGCTGGTGAAGATCGCCGCGTCCGGGTGTGCTGCCAGGGCACCCGCGATCTGGGTTTCGAGTGCTTCGATGTGGGTCATGACGGTGTTCAGCGCGCCCAGATAGGCCTGCGTGATCCCTGCCATGGCCTGCCCGGCTGCTCCGGTGACCCCGGGGGGCGCCTCTCGCAGGTGTTGCAGCAGCACGGTCGCGGGTTTGACGTGGTAGTACCGCTGCCGCAGCCACGGTTGTAGCTGCTTGGCGGTCAGCGCGTCGACGGCGTCCTGGGTGCCGAACGCGGCGATGAACGCCCGTGAGGTCGCCGCGTCGAACTCGCTGAACAGCCCGACCACACCGGGCAGCACGATGAGCAGATGCGCGCGTAGCTGGTTGGCGACCGCGAGGCGGTGCCCGACCAGGTCTTTGCGGGCCCGTACCAACGCGCGCAGTGTTCGGGTCTCTGGGCGGTCGTTGACCAGTGGTGCCAGCCGGCGCTGGTCGGTGCGCACCACATCGGCCAGGACGAACGCGTCGAAACGGTCGTCTTTGTTACCCGCGGACCCGTAACGGCTCCGCAGGTTTCTGACCTGCGAGGGTGCGATGACGAACACCGGCAGGTCTGCCGCTAGCAACGCCACCACCAGCGGCCCGTCACCGCGTTCGATCCCGACCCCGGCCACCTGCGCACGGGTCAGCACCGTGATCAGCCGGGCGATACCGGCTTTGTCATGCACAACGGTGATCCGGTCGATCACCTGCCCGTCAGCGTCGACCAAACACACGACGTGGTTGTTTTCCGCCCAGTCGACACCAGCGAACACTCGCGCCGCTGGGCCAGGCCCTGTCAGACTCGACATTGCTTCTCCTGCTGCTCGATTCAGCTGGACAAGCACCTGGTGGTTCCGGGGTCATCACTGCCGGACGCTCATTGAAGGCGCTCTACGGCGCAGTGCCCTGTCGCCAGTCGGGATGCCCCCGGACCGCCAGACCCCCGCAGACACTCCCGCAAGCCCTCAACAAAAAAAAGGGGGCAGCAACGGTGGGCGGTGAGCCTGACAATCCAGATGCTGCCCGACCCTGACGGGCCGGACAAGATCAAGGGTCCACCAATGAGCGACGGTCAGAACCACCCACCGAGCAACGACATCAAGCTCTTGATCTTGATCTGGGGTGGTGGGCCGAAGAGGTGCGGCATCAAGCTCTTGATCTTGAGGTGAGGAGGAGCGTCAGAGGTTGGTTTCGTCGAGCCAGGTGAGGATCATGTCGCAGCTGCGGAGGACTATTTCGGCGGCTCGGCGCTGGGCGGGGGTGGTGCCTGGGCGGTTGGGCTCGTGGCGCCAGCGGTCGGCGGCGGCGTAGGCCTCGGACCAGATGTCGTCGGCGGTGGCCTCGGCGGGCATGTTGAGGCGTTCGCCGACGCTGGTGCCGGCGCCGCCCAGCAGGCGGCGGGCCTCGGCGGCCGACTCCGCGGGCAGGTCGACGCGGCCGGAGCGCAGGGCGGACAGCAGGCGCAGCTCGCGGAAGGGGTGCACCTCGGCCATCAGGAGTTCGATCTCGGCCAGGTGGTCGCCTTGACCGGGCGGGGGTTCGGTGCGCAGCAGGTGGTCGAGCACGGTCAGGGTGGATCGTGCTTTCAGGGTGGCTCGGCGGGCGGTGAAGAGTTCGGCCACGGCCGATTGCAGTTCCTTGAGGCCGCTGTACTCCTGGAGGCGTTCGGACAGGTCGGCCCGGGTGGTGCAGCCGGTGCGGACCAGGGTGATGGCCAGGCGGACGCCGCCCAGGCCGAGGCGGCGGAGCAGGCGGTCGCGGTTCTCGACCGGGACGCCGGGGATGGCGTCGGTGGCGGTGAAACGGTCGGCCGACAGCAGGTAGGGCTCCAGGTCGGTCCGCTGGTATCGGGCCAGCTCGGCCAGGGCGCGGAACTCGTCCTCGTGCAGCATGCGGGCGGCGTGGCCGATCAGGGGGGACGCGGCGATCACGTCCTGGCAGAGGGCGCCCACCCTCGGTTCGCGGCGACGGCGGCGGGCCACCTGGCGGGCGGTGATCATGGCGTCGGGGCGGCCGCCGGAGGTGGCGTCGGCGCGGGACAGGACGACGATCACGTGCACGGGGAACACCGACGGGCCGCGCAGGCCGCGGCCGGCCCAGAGGAAGTTCAGGTCGGACTCGTCGAGGTGGCCGGTGAGGTAGAGGACCGCGTCGGCCTCGTGGAAGACGCGCTGCGCGCCGGTCTGGTCGTCACCCTCGGCCAGGCCGCCCAGGGTGTCCACGATGCGGGTACGCCGCAGCGCGCGGCTCGGCCACTCGACGATGGCCCGGCGCGTCTGGTCGGGACCGGGCGGGGAGGAAGCCGCGCCGGTGCTCAGGCTCAGGCCGGGCGTGGTGCGGACCATCGACACCTGGTGTGGCCGTTGGTCGTCGGCGAACCACCAGGCCCGCGGCTCGGGGCCGTCCTGGTAGGAGGCGAACGTGACCGGGCCGTCGGTCGGCGCGGCCGGCGCCACGTCGTCGCCGATCAGGGCGTTGACCAGGGTGGACTTGCCGGATCGGGGCGGGCCGGCGACGGCCAGGCGCAGCGGCTCGGCCAGGCGTACGGCGGCCTCCTCGAGCCGGGCGGACGCCGCGAGGTTGCCCCGGTAGGCGTGTTTCGCCTGGTCCAGCTGCCGGTGGACGCGTTGCTCGAGCTCCTCGTCCTCGATCACGACGCGCTGCGCTGCGCGGGGATCGCCTGGCGTTTCGGGCCGGCGGCGAGCGCGCGGGACTGCTGGGACAGGGCGGAGAGCTGGGCCAGCTCGTGCTGGACGGTGCGGGCGCGCTGGTCGCGGGCCGCCACCTCGCGGTCGGCGTCGGCCTTGGCGCTGCGCAGGGACTCCATGACGGCTTCCTGCAGGTCTTCGGTCACGGCCGTGAAGTGGTCACGCAGGGTGCGCTGGATGCGGCGCACGGTGTCGCGGGCGTCCTTGGTGAGGCGTACGAAGATGTCGTCGACGTGGCGCTGCACCGCCGTCCGCGCCTCGACCTGGCGCCGTTTCAGCAGCGCCTTGCTCTCGTCGCGGATGCTCTTGCCGCCGAACAGCGCGCCGCCGCCGATCGAGATCGGGTTGATCAGCGACATCCCGGTGAGGCTGGTGACCAGGCCGAACATGATGACGCCGCCGTACGAGCCGCGCAGCCCGATGAACAGCTTCTGGCTGGCGCTGAACGTGGCCACCGCCGGCGCGTCCAGGCCGCCCGGACCGTCGACCAGTTCGTCGGGCACCGCGAACATCTCGGCCGGCAGCACGTCACCGGCGTCCGGGGGGAACTCGTCGGCCACCTTCCGCGCCATCCACTGCGCCCGCTCGACCAGCCAGGTCAGGCTGGTCCGGGTCAGGTCCTCGATCGACTCGCGCAGCCAGGGCTCGAACTCGTCCCAGTTCTTGGCCGGGTCGGCCGTGGTGAAGAACTCGTCGACCTCGGACAGCACCGCCCGGGTCCGTTCCCGCAGGTCGTGCTCGATGTCCGACATCAGGTCGCCGACCTCGTCGGCCAGTTTGTTCTGCCACCGGCCGGTGCAGCGCCGCAGGTCGTCGAGCCGGCGCTGGGTGGCGTGCAGCCGGGCCACCGCCTCGGATGCCTCGCTGGCCTGGTCGGCGGTCAGTTGTGCCCGCAACGGCTTGGCCAGGCGTTCGAGCACGGTCCGGCTGAGCACCGCCGCCGTGGCCGTGGCCAGCTGGTCGGGCTTGGCCGCGAGCAGCTGCTGGAGGCGGACGATCAGGTCGGGGAAGCCCGACTCGGTGTTCAGCCCGGCGTCACCGGCCTTGACCGCGTGCAGCCGCAGCGACGCGGACACCGCGGCGATCGAGGCCGGCACCCCGGCGCGGCTCAGCCGCTCGCGGTTGCGGGTCAGGTGGTGCCGCCAGTCGGGGGCGTAGTCGGCCTTGGTCAGCACGACCATCAGGGTCGGGAAGAGGCGGGCCAGGTCGGTCAGCACCACCATCTCGGCGTCGCTCAGGTCGCGGTTGGCCTCGCAGGTGAACAGGACCAGGTCGGCGCCGGCGCCGGTGGTCAGGTCGCGGGCCTGGGCGACCGCGTCGGCCCCGCGGCCGGGCAGCCCGGTCAGCGGCGGGGTGTCGATCAGCACCAGCCCGCCGGCGAGCAGCGCGCGCGGGACGCCGATGTCGGCGTGCAGCGGGGTCGCCGCGGGCAGGCGGGCGGCGGTCTGGAGGATCGCGGTGTCCAGCTGTTCCAGGGCCAGCGGGATCCGGTCACGCAGCGCGACGTCGCCGATCCATTCCGCGCTGGGGGAGTCGCGACGGACCAGGTCGGCGACGGGCGAGTCGGCGTGCCGGATCACCGCCGGCACCGTGGTGCCGCCATGGTCCGGGACGCCGCACACGGTCGCATTGATCAAAGCGTTGATAAGCTGGCTCTTGCCCTGTTTGGCGGCCCCGGCCACCAGCACCCTCAGCTGCGGTTCGAGCATGCGGGTGCGGCGCCGGGCGAGCCAGTTGGCGATCTCCGCGCGGCCGTGCGCGGAGCAGGCGCGGATGGTCGCGTCCATGACGTCCAGCCACGACAGCGGCGCGTCGGCCGCCCGCAACGGGTCGGGCATCGCCCGGTTCAGCGGGATGAGGGAGGTCGGACCCGCATACGCCGTGGGTCCGGCCTCCCAGTTACCCATCCTCGCCAATCCTGCCCTTCCGGCCTGTCATGTCGGGCTGTCCGCCGGACGGGCCACCGATCAGAGGTGCAGGTCGGTGAGACCGCCGAGGGCGCCGTGCCCGGTGTCCGTGTCGGCGTGCGCGTCGGTGCCACCGAGCAGCCCGCCGGTGACGCCGTGCACCGTGTCGACGGTTCCGCTGACCGTGCCCGCGACGGTGCCGTGCACGGAGTGCACCACATCGTCCGTCAGGTCCGGCTTGACCACAGACGATACGACCGAAGAGGTTGCCCCCTCGACGCCCGACACGTCAAGGCCCGTCACGTGGCTCAGGTCGAGCGACGTCGGAACATTGGCCACGTTGTCCAGCGTCTCGATCGGGCGCAGGTCGGTGTCCGGAAGGACGTGACCGGCGGCCGGGAGGACCGCGTCGACCGTGCCCTGGACGGCCACACCGGCGTCCAGGTCGAGGGCCGGGTCGTGGTCGACGGAGAGATCGGCCACAGTGCCCGTGTTGACGCCGCCGACACCCGGGATGTTGAGGCCGCCGCCGGAGAACACCGAACCGGTCAGCAGGTCGTCGCCGCCCAGGCCGACGGCCGCGGTGTGCACGCCCGCGACGCCCACGTTCAGGTCCTGCACGGTGCTCTGCACCGGCGAGAGCGCGGCGTGCGCGGTGATGGTCTGGAGGTGGGCGACCGCGCCCGCGACATCCAGGTTCGCCACCCCGTGCGACAGGTCGTCGACGCCGCCGAGCTCGGTGACACCGGAGACCGGCGCGTAGTCGACGACGAGCGGGAGCACCTGCTGCACGTCGACCGGGCTGATGTCGCCGAGGCCCGCCTGCTGAAGGGCCGCCTGCGGGTCGGCCTCGAAGGCCGTCCGGGCTTCCGGACGGTAGAGAAGATCCAGGACGAAATCCTGCAACGTCGGCGACGCATCCATTCGAGATTTTCCTCCACTGTGGGTGGTGCATGAGTGGCGCCGGTCATCAGCGCCGGGGCAACCGTACGGTTCCCGGCAACCCCCGGGCATCGGGGCCGAGCCCCCTATCGGCCGGAGGCGTACGGTACTCGGCAACCCCATTCCGATTAGGGGATTAGGGGATTCCGGGGCCGGATTTACGGGGGCGGCCCGGGTCGGTTCTTCTGGTACGAAGGGATGTCCCATCCGGCCGAGAAGAGAGGCTGACGTGCCCTACCTCCTGGGTATCGACATCGGTTCCGGCAGCACCAAGGCTGCCGTCACCAGGCCCGGCGCCGCCCGCGACGCGCGCGGTCCACTGTGGGAACCGTTGTCGCTCGGCGTACGCACACGAACCGTGCCGTCCGCCCTCGCGACCACCCCGGAGGGCGCCGTCGCCCCGGCCGAGGCACACCGTGACAACTCGGCTGCGGTGAGTGGCTACCTGGCCCGGGTCGGCGACAGCCTGCCGATGCGGGTGGGCAGCGCCTACTACCCGGCCCACGGTCTGGTCGCGGCGATGGCCCGCTGGGTCGTCAACCAGGCCTGGGAGCTGCTGGACGAGGCGCCGGAGCGGGTCGCGCTGGCCTGCCCGACCGGCTGGGGCCCGGGCCGGGCGCGGCTGGTGCACGCGGCGCTGGCCGAGGCCGACCTGGCCGGCGCCGCCCTGGTGACGCGGGCCCGCGCGGTGGTGGAGAGCTTCCAGGCGGCCGGCCGGGTCGCGGCGTCCGGCGGGATGCTGGTCGTCTACCGCCTCGGCGAGGCCGGCGTGGAGGTCTCGGTGGTGCTCACGCACGGCCCCGGCCGGCTCGAGCTGCTAGGAAGTTCGGAGATCGAGGAGATCAGCGGGTACGAGCTGAGCGGCGCGACCCCCGACGAGGCGCGCGCGGTTCTGCGGTCCACCGTGGACCTGGCCGAGCACACCGTGCGGAGTTGCGGGGGAGTGCGGGCCGAACTTGCCGCCGTACTGATCGCCGGAGGCTCCGCGGCCGTACATCCCATCGTGACCGATCTGCTCAGTGCGGCCTTCCCGGTTCCCGTGCTGGTGGACCACGACGCCGAGATGACGGTGGCCGGCGGCGCCGCGCTCGCGGCCCGGCCGCAGATGCGTGCGGCGCCGCCCGCCGCCCCGCCGCCCGCGGCCGCCCCGGCCGTCGTCGGCACCACGCCGGCCTGGCCCGAGACGGCCGGTGGCGTGCGGGTGGTGCCGGAACGCCCGCCGCGCCCGCCGGTCCGGGTCAGCCCGGTGCGGGTGGAGGCCAAGTGAGCGCGCCCGTGCTGCCCGACCCGATGCTGAGCCCGTCCGCCCTGGTCAGCCGCCTGACCTCCGACCCGCGGGCCCCGTTGCGGCTGAGCGTCGGCGCGCCCGGCGGATACGGCAAGACGACGCTGCTGCGCGAGCTGGAGCGGGCCGGCCGCCGCGCCGGCCTGACCGTGGCGACGCCCTGGCCGGCGGCCGGCGCCGCGGACGCCGACCTGCTGCTGGTCGACGACGCCCACCTGCTCGACGAGGACCGGCTGGCCGAGATCAGCCGGCTGGCCGAGCGGCCCGAGGCCCGGCTGGTCGTGGCCCACCGGCCGTGGCCCCGCTCGGCCGCCCTGCTGCGGCTGCTCGACCTGCTGCGGCGTACCCATCCTCCGGTGACGCTGACGCCGCTCGGCGCCGACCAGATCCGGGCCCTGCTACCCCCCTCGTCCACGCCGGAGCTGGTCGCCTTCGTGGCGGCGCAGACGCACGGCATCCCCCGATACGTGGAACGCGTGGCGGCCGGCCTGAGTGCGGCAGATCCCGCGTTGCCGCCACGCGTTCCCGCAGCTTCCCTGGCCCCGTTCGCGGCCGACCTCGACGAGCTGCCGGCCGCCCTGCGCACGCTGCTGCTCGCCGTGGAGGCCGGCGCCGGCCTGTCCTACGACCTGATCGCCGCGCTGCTCGGCCAGGACGCGGACCGGGTGGCCGACCTGGCCGACGCCGGCCGGGCCACCGGCATGCTGGCCGTCGACGGCACCCTCGTGCCGCTGGCCCGGCTGGCCATCGCCGCGCTCGGGCCGATCGCCCAGCGCATCGACGTGCGGCAGCGGCTGGCGGCGTCGCAGCTGGCCCGCGGCGGCCCGGTCCTGCCCCTGGTCCGGCCGCTGCTGGGCACCGCGTCCGGGGTGGGGCTGGTGCCCGGGGCGGCCGGCAACGACCTCGGACCGGTCTACGAGGCGGCCGGTGAGGAGGCGCTCGGCGACGACCCGGCGCTGGCCGCGCAACTGTTCGCGGCGGCGGCCGGCGCCGGGCGGACCACCGCGGCCCGGCGCGCCCTGGCCACCGCGCTCTCCGGCGACCTCGACCTGGCCTCCCGCCTGGCCGACCAGGCCCTGGTCGCGGGCACGACCGACCAGCGGTCCGAGGCGGCGTACGTCTCCGCCGTGGTGCTCACCCACCGCGGCCAGCCGGCCCAGGCCGTGGCGCTGTATGACTGGTCCCGGCACGGCGCCGCGCCCGGCTTCGGCGCCATCGGGCTGCTCGCGACCGGCCGCCTCGCCGACGCGCAGCAGCGGATGGCCGCGGCCGGCGCCTCGCCCGAGCCGCCGACCTCGCTGAGCGCCACCGCGTCGCTGATGGCCCGGGGCGTGCACGACTCGGTCACCGCCTCGCCCACGGCCGCGCTGTCCGCGCTGGTCCAGGCGTCGGCGCTGATCGAACCGGCCGGCCAGGGCGTGCTGCTGGCGGACAGCCCGGCGGCGCTCGGCGCGATCATCGCCGTCCAGGGCGCCGAACTGGACACCGCCGACATGCTGCTGTCCCGGGCGGCCCGCTCCGGCACCGGCGGCGCCCTGCTCCAGCCGCGGCACCGGCTGCTGCAGGCGTGGATCCTGATGCTGCGCGGCCGGCCCGTGGCGGCGGAACAGCACGCCCCCGCGGCCGAGGCCGGTGACACGACGGTGCGGTCCGGGCGCGACGTCCTGCTCGAGGCGGCGCTGCGGGCCGGGCTCGCCCGCCGCAACAGCGACCTGGTCGCCCTGCGCGCCACCTGGCCCGACGCCTGCCAGGCCCTGATCGGCCACCCGGTCGACCTGTTCGGGCTCCTCCCGCTGGCCGAGCTGACCGTGGCGGCGGCCCGGCTGGGCGAACGGCACCGGGTGGCCGACCACCTGGCCCAGGCCGACCAACTCCTGAGCAGCCTCGGCGACCCGCCGCTGTGGAGCACCCCGCTGCACTGGAGCCGGCTGCACGCGGCGATCCTGGCCGAGGACCACGCGTCGGTCGAGCGCCACGCCGAGGCGCTCGACCGCAACCGCGACTTCAGCCCGTACGCGGGCGCCACCGCCGCGGCCGCCGCCGCCTGGCGGCAGGTGCTGGCCGGGCGGATCGAACCGGAGCCGGTGATCGACGCCGCCCGCCGGCTCGGGGCGCTCGGGCTGACCTGGGACGCGACCCGGCTCGCCGGGCAGGCCGCGATCCGCACCCCGGACCGCAAGGCGATGACCGTGCTGCTCGACTGCGCGCGCACCCTGCAGGCCCCGGCCGAGGTCCGCGGCGCCCCCGAGCCCGGCGCCCCCGCCCGCACCCGGTCCGCCGACGGCGGGCAACACCTGCTCAGCGAACGGGAGCACGAGGTCGCCGCGCTGGTCCTCGAGGGGCTGACGTACAAGCAGGTGGCCGAGCGGCTCTACCTCTCGGCCAAGACCGTGGAGCATCACATGGCTCGCATCCGCCAGCGGCTGGGCTGCACCGACCGCCAGGAACTGCTGTCCCGCCTGCGCTCCCTGATCGGCGGCGCCTCCGAACCGGTGTCGGGAGCCCGCCGGTGAGCAGGGGGAAGTGGTGGGCCGGCCTGGCGCTGCTCGCGGTGCTGTGGGCCGCGGCGGCCGTGCCCGCGGTCGCCGCGGCGGTCCGGGTGATGTCCGACCGCGCCGCCGCCGACCGGCTGGAACCGCTCATCGGCCGGGCCGTCCTGGCCCTCGAGGCGGAACGCCGGCTGTCGGTCGCCGAGAACACCCGGCCGGGGACGAGTGCGGCCCCGGCCGGGCTCGCGGCCCAGCGGGCCCGCACCGACCAGGCCGGTGAGCTGCTGCGCCAGGGCGGCGACGGGCTGCTCGACCGGCTGCGGGCGACCGACACCACCCGCGCGGCCGATGCGCTCACCGAACGCATGGGCGGGCTGGCCTCGGTCCGCGCGGCGGTGGACGGCGGCCGGATGGATCGCCACGGGACGCTGGCCGCGTACACGAAGATCATCGCTTTTGACGGGGTTGACCGCAGCCCGCTGAGCCAGGCCCGGGAGCTGCTGTCCGAGGAAGACGCCCTGCTGGCGGCGGTCGCGGGCACGCCCCGGCTGGCCGACGCCGACCGGGCCCGCCTGGCCGAGCTGGCCGGCGCCCGCCGCACGCTGATGACCGGCGCCGACATCCCCGGCGACACCCGGCTGCGGTCCATGGAGGACGCGCTGATCCTCCGCCCCGGCGCGGTCCCGGGCGGCTGGTCGGTGGCGTTCAACCAGGTCAACAACGCGCTGTGGGAGCGGTCGACCAACGCCGATCAAGAGACCCGATCCTCGGGTACGCCGTACGCGATCGCGGTGATCGCCTGGGCCGCGCTGACCGGTGGCGGCGGGCTGATCGCGGTCGCGGCGCTGCTCGTCTTCCTCCGGCGCAACCGCCGCGCCCCCGGCCTGGGCCGGGCCGCACGCAACGCCGAAACCCAGGCACTGCCGCAGGTGACCGCCCGCGGCGTCGACTCGCTGCTGCGCGACCTGGAACGCCGCAACCAGAGCCTGGTGCACCGGCTGCTGCGCCAGCTGGACGGGCTGGCCCGGCACGAGACCGACGACGCGACCCTCGGCGACCTGTTCCGGGCCGACCACCTGGCCAACCGCATGCGGCGCAACCTGGAGAAGGCGGTCCTGCTCAGCGGCGACCTGCCCGGCCGCCGCTGGAGCCGGCCGGTCCCGCTGGCCGACGTGGTCCGGGCCGCCGCCTCCGAGGTCCCCGAGTACGAGCGGGTCTCCACCAGCCGCATCGCGCCGGTCAACCTGGAGGGCGACGCGGTGACCGCCACCATGCACCTGCTCGCCGAACTCATCGAGAACGCCACGACCTTCGCCCCCGCCCAGACCCGGGTACGCGTCTCCGGCGAGCCGACCCCCGACGGCTACGAGATCACCGTGGCCGACGTCGGGCCCGGCATGACCGACGACGACCTGGCCACCGCACACGCCGTGATGACCGACCCCGCGCCCCGGCCCGGCGGCACCTGGTGGGGCCTGTACAGCGCCGGCCGCTTCGCCGACCGCCTCGGCGTCACGATCCGGCTGCACAACGCGCCCGGCGGCGGGCTGGTCGCCACGGTGACCGTCCCCGCGAACCTGCTCGAGGTCCCCGCGGAGTTCCCCGTCGAGGATCTGGTGGGCCAGTCATGAGTCTGTGGACCGAGACCTGGTACGACGAGGAGAGCGGCCCCCTGGTCCGCCGGTACGCGCGGATCGGCGACCGGTCGGCCACCGTCGGCGACGACGATCTCGAACTCAACGCGCTGGTCACCCGCCTGCCCACCCCGGTCGAAGAGCCGCCGTCCGGGCTGTCCTCGACCGAGTCGGCGATCCTGCGCCTGTCCAGCCGAGCGGTGTCCCTGTCCGAGATCGCCGCACACCTCGATCTCCCGATCGGCGAGATGCGTAGTCTGCTCTGCGGCCTGCGCGACGCCGGCCTGGTCGTCGTGCGGCGACCGTCCGACGACGGCGACTCCTCCCCCGACGTCCTGCAGCAACTGCTCGTCGGGCTGCGCTCGCTCTGAGAGACCGGAGGCACCCCATGGCCGACAACACCCGCGGACAACGCCGTACCGTCACGGTCGTCGTCCTTGACTGGCTGCTGGGCCTGGCCGCCCGGGTGCAGGCCGGCCCGACCCCACAACCCCGCGTCCGCACGGCCGCGCTCTCCCGCCGCTCCCGGCTCTGGCGCGTCCTCCTGGCCGCCGGCGTGGCCGCCGCCCTCGGCGGCACCGCCATGCTGATCACGGTCCTGGTCCGCACGCCGGACGCGTCGCCCCTCCGCCCCGAGACCGCGGCCGGCCTGCCCGGGCCACCGTCCCCGCCGCCCGGCACGGTCGTGGCGCAGTCACCGTCGGCCCCACCGACCCGCACCGACTCCGCACCGTCCCTGCCGCCGCTGCCCTCCGCCTCCGCCTCGGCATCCTCGGGCAAGGCCGCGGTTCCCACGTTCCCCCTGCCCGGCGGCGGCGCCCCCTCCGCCTCGGCGGGCGGCAGCGCGCCGGCCCTGACGGCCCGCTATGCGACGTCGTCGCTGCTGGTCGGGTTGCTCGGCTATCACATGGTCGTCACGGTCACCAACCCCGGCGCGGCTACCCGCAACGGGTGGACGCTGGTCGTCACGCTGCCCCGCAAATCGCTGTCGGTCGGCGGGGTCTCGGGGGCGTCGGCCGATCAGGATGGCGCGGCCTGGACCTTCACGCCGGACGACTCCACGTCGCGCATCCCGGCCGGGAAGTCGGTGAGCATTGCCTTCGACGTGCGGGGGGCCACGCTGCTCAACGCGGCGCCGGCCGGCTGCACGATCGACGGCGCTCCCTGCTCCTGACCCTTCTGCTCTGAGCGCGTATAGGCACCACCTTGTCGGTGTGGATGCGCTTCGCCTCTGGGTGGTGCCTATATGCGCTCAGAGCAAAGGCTTGCATGCGGCTTCTGTCGCCACGTGCGGTTGGTGGTTGGTCAGGTCGAGCGGCGGTGGCGGTGAGGTGCATGCTCGCGGCTTCTGGGCTCTGGCGCAGATTGTGTGATGGACGCCGGCCGATGAGTCGTTGTCCGGCTGTGCGATGCCGTCGAGCAACTCCTCCCGTACCTGGCCGGTATCAAGATCGAGGAGGTGCAGACAGGCGCTGAAGTTGTCATCACGGCCGCCGTGCGCGGTGACAAGGGCACGTGCCCTGCCTGCTCGAGGCCGTCTTTCCGGGTGCATTCGCGTTATGGCCGGACCTTGATCGGTGCTGTTCGCCATTCTGGGAACCGTCGTGTGGCACGCCGTCTGGCCCCTCGGGGCGGGTGCTCTGCTCGGCGGCCTGATCGGCCCGGCGATCGCCCGCCGGGTCCGGCCGGCGTCATGCGGATTCTCATCGCCGCTTGCGGTTTTCGTCCTCGCCGGCTGGTTGCTCTTGAGGTAGGAGTTGTCCACCCCGCGGTCCGGGCGCCTTCTTCGCGAACACGCGCTCGAACGGGCGGGTCACCTTCTGCAGCAGGAACATGCCGCGGAACAGTGCGACCAGCTTGCGGGGCGGACCGTCGGCGAACATGAGGTCGAGGCTCCTGGCCGAGCTTCCCGCGGCCTTCGCCCCGCGCCGGAACATCTTCAGCTCGTAGGCGGCGATCGCCTCGTCGACATCGGTGCGGCCGAGCATCTCCCGGGCGAGGTCGGCGCCGTCGATCATGGCCATGTTGGCGCCCTCACCGGCGAACGGCGACATCAGATGCGCGGCGTCGCCCAGCAGCGTCACTCCCGGCACGCGGTCCCACGTGTGACCGGTCGGCAGCGCGTAGATCGGGCGTGGCCAGATCGTGTCGTCGCAGTCGCGGATCAGATCGGTCAGAGCGGGAGCCCAGTCGGAGAACTCCCGCAACAGCGCTTCGCGGGCCGCCGGCGGGTTGTCCCAGTCGATACCGCTGGCGGTGACCCAGTTTTCCGGCACGCGCAGGCCGCAGGCGAACGCGATCTGGTTTCCGCCGTGCCCGCCGATGTACTTGTTGTCCGACAGCGCGAAGAGGTTTCCCGTACCCGTCGTGGCGAGTGCCTCGGGATGCCTGGTGGCCGCGTCGGACAGCCGCATCTCCACCACCGTGATCCCGGTGTACTCGGGCTTCACGGACGTGAGCAGTTCCCGGACCTTCGACCACGCCCCGTCGGCGCCGATCAGCACGTCGGCGTGGGCTGTCCGGCGATCAGCGAACTCCACCTCGTACCCGTCGCCGGCCGACCGGACCGCGGCGACCTTCCGGCCCCACCTGATCGTGCCCGGCGTCAGCGAGTCGACCAACATCTTGCGCAGGATCTTCCGGTCGATCTCCGGGCGGCCGTTGCCGCCCTCCGGCTCGCCGTGGTTGAGGTAGACACGGGCCGTCTTGTCGAGCATCCGGATCGCCTCGCCTCCGGGGTGGGTGCGTTGACGGAACTCGTCGTAGAGGCCCGCTTCCCGCAGCGCGATCTGACCTGAGTCGTCGTGGATGTCCAGGGACCCGCCCTGCTGCCGGGCCGCGTCGGACGGATCCATCTCGTAGACGACGACGTCGATGCCGTGCTGTTGCAGAATGCGGGCGCAGATCAGGCCACTGAGGCCGGCACCCACGACGGTGATGGTCATGTACCGCTCCTCTCGGTCGTTCCGCGGTTTCCGGCCGGTGGGCGTGCTGAGCCGCCGTCGGCCACGATCTGCTGGGGTCGGTGGGTCGGCCGGGTGGCCGCTGAACGCGCCAGGATGCCGTCCAACAGGACGTCCAGGCTCCAGTCGGCCCGGTCTGGCCCGGTCCCCGAGACCAGTTCCGGTCCAAGCCCGCTGATGTTGGGGTACAACCGCGGATCGAGATGATCGACCCGGTTGGCCATCTCGTACACCCGGTCGTCCTCCTGCGCGGGGGGCACCTCCACGTTGTGCTCGATGGCCGTCGCGGCGGGCAGCAACAGAAGAAGATCGACTCCCCATGCCGCGGCGCGGTCATCGGCTCCGCCCTCGCGCAGCAGGGCGAGGATCTGCTCGACGATGCTGGTGAAGTTCGGGCCCGGAGGCTGCGTGGACAGCGCCATTCGAGCCATTTCGGGATGGCTGCGCAGCACCTTGCCGTAGCTGGTCACCAACGCCTTCAGTCGCTCGCGCCAGCCTCCCGTCCCGTCCCGCGTGACGGAGGCGAGCAGCCGGTCGAGAACCTGAGCGTGCACGTCCTCGGTGTCCCGTACGTACACGTAAAGCGAGGCGTGTCCGGTGTCGAGCACGGCGGCGATCCGCCGCATGGTCACCCGCTCCAGGCCTTCGCTGTGCATGAGGCCGAGCGCGGCGTCGATGATGCCTTGCCTGGTCAGAGGTGGTTTAGCGGGCCGATCGCGTCGGCTGCGCGGGGCCGATCCCGGCGTGTTCGCGGTCATGCGATCAACGTAACACGACCATGGTTGTTACGACCACGGACGAAGCGACCGCTGTCGTACCGACCATGGTCGTGTTATGGTTCGCCCTGATCCGTCCCTTCAACCGGCCACGCCGACCTGTCATCCGCCGGCCGGCCGAAGCCCGAAAAGGAGCCCTGTTCAACAGGGCCGACCGGCGCTACCGCATCGGATCGCAGGAAGTACCGCATGCGGCGAACGAACCCCTCGACAAGGAAGTCACCATGCCGACACCGACACCTCCCCGCCGGATACTCGCTCTGGCAACCGCAACGCTGACCGCGACGCTGACCCTCGCCGCGTGCTCATCGAGTTCCGACGACTCCGCCACAACCACCGACGGCGCCTCGGCGAGCCCGCACGGCGGTCATAGCAGCGGGCCGCCGGCACCGGCCGTGCCGTTGCGAGCCGGCGAGCGGTTCGTCAACCTGAAGACGCCCGAGCCGTACACGCCGTCGCCCCCCAGCGGTGGCACGGACGAGTACCGCTGCCTGCTGATTGATCCCCAGTTCACCGAGCCTGGGTTCCTGACCGGCACGCAGTTCGATCCGCAGAACAAGACGATCCTGCACCACGCCCTCATCAACCTCGTCAGACCCGAGGACGCCGCAGTCGCGCGGGCCAAAGACGATGCCGACCCCGGACCGGGCTGGACCTGTTTCGGCAGCCAAGACCTGGGCCCCGACCGTCCCACCTCGTGGGTCGACACCTGGACCCCCAACGGGATCGAAACCGTTCTGAAGCAGGACGTCGGTTTTCCCGTCAAGCCCGGCGGCCTGGTGCTCCTGCAGGTGCACTACAACCTGCTGGCCACGGACGGCCGCCCCGGCGAGACAGACCAGTCCGGCGTTCGGCTGCGCCTGACCAAGGGCACCGCGGCCACCACACCGCTGGAGACGACGCCGGTGCAGGCCCCGATCGAGCTACCCTGCGCCACCGGTGAATCCGGCCCGCTGTGCGACCGCGCCACCGCCATCGCCGACGTCACCAAACGATTCGGCGCCGAGGTCGGCGAAACCGAAGGACAACTGCTGCAGCAGTGCAGCAACGGCAAGCCCGTGCCGGGCAACACCCAACGCTGCGACTACCCGGTGCCGCAACCCGTGCGGGTCTACGCCGGCCTGGGACACATGCACCTGCTCGGACGCTCGATCAAGGTCGAGGTCAACCCCGGCACCGCCAACGCGAAAACCCTGCTCGACGTGCCGGCGTTCAACTTCGACGACCAGAAATACCAGGTACTCCCCACCCCCTCCGACGTCAAGGCCGGAGACATCGTCCGGGTCACCTGCACCCACGACGCGAGCCTTCGAAAACTCCTGCCGCAGCTGAGCAAGCTCCCGCCGCGGTACGTCGTCTGGGGCGACGGCACCAGCGACGAAATGTGCAGCGGCATCCTCACCACCTCCGCCGTCGTCTGACCCACACCACCTCCACACCGCCCAGGAAACCCAGGTAACGGCGTCAACCCGACGTGAGACGCCGTTACCTGGGGTTCGGGCGCGCCCACGAAAGCGACTCCTCGTGTCCCTCACGCCCTCACCCGCCACCGGCGGGACAACACCGCGGCGCACGCGATCGGTCCGCTGGGCCCGGTTCCGGACTGACGCACCACCACAGACGCCGGCCTGTTGTCCATCACCGCCGCGATACGTCGTCGAAAAGGCATCGCCTCCGGCGACGACGAACGACGTACCCTGCTCTGGGCCGGCCTGATCACCGCGACGACCGCCGTCCTCGGCAGGGCCATCGCCCTGATCCTCGCCGCCTGCACCCACCAGGGCTGTCCCGTCGCCTCCACCGGCCCGGGCTCCGCTGCCCGTGCCACGGGGTCCACCTTCGACGGTGACGGTCAGGTCACCGCCGGGCCGGCGACAAGTCCCCTCGTCAAGGTGCCCGTACAAGTCGTCGACGGGCAGGTGGTCACCAGATAGCCCGGCCATGTACGACCGTGGTCGTAACGACCATGGTCGTGCTACGATTTTCCGATGACGTCGCTGACTCCGGAACCTGTCTCGCGAAGCCGCCGGGAGCGGCCCGCGAAGCCCGCCCTGACCAGGCAGGGGATCATCGATGCCGCGCTCGGCATCCTATCCGAGGAAGGCCTGGCGAAGGTCACCATGCGACGCATCGCGGGAGTGCTCGACACCGGTCACGCGTCCCTCTACGTGTACGTGCGGGATACCGAGGATCTGCACGCCCAGATCCTCGACGCGATGCTGGCCGACGTCGAGCCGCCGAGCAGCGGGAACTGGCGTGACCGGCTGAAGGGTCTGCTGGGCAGCTACGGCGAAGTGCTGCGCAATCATCCGGAACTCGCCCGCATGGCGCTGTCGACCCAGCCGAACGGCCCGCACTTCACCGCGATCGTCGAGCAGGTGCTCGCGCTGCTGAGGGAGGGTGGCGCCGACGACCGTTCGGCGGCCTGGGGAGTCGACCTGCTGCTGCTGCTGCCGACGGCGCTGGCCGTCGAGCACAACGTCGAAGTCTCGCCGAAGCGGGAGGCCGAGCGGATCTCCGACATGGAGACCCGCATCAAGGCCGCCGACCCGGAAAAATATCCGAACATCGCCCGGCTCGGCGCCGACCTCGTCTCGGGCGACGGCCGGCTCCGCGGCATCTGGGCACTGGACGTGGTGCTCGACGGAATTCTCGCGCGCGCCGCCGCAAACCGCACGCCATAGCCGGACCGCGGAACTCGCCCGGAAGGCCGCTTGTACGCTCCGCTCACCCCGGCTGCCGCCGCTCACGCCCCCTGCCCCGGGCGACAGTGATGACCGGGGCAGGCGATGCCGTGCTGTCCTAGCTCCACTTCTCATCAGCGCGAGCCATGCCGGCTGGAACGAGCAGGGGAGGGCGCCGGGAATGGTGGAGGGGCTCTGAGCTGGGGGTTTGGTTGGGCGCGAAAAAAGTTGGGGAGAAAGTTGGCGAGGGTGTCGATTGGGGGTGGGGGCGTTCGTAGCCAGGGTGAGAGACCGGCACGAGGTCGGTCGCCGCCTCATCGGAGGAAGCAATGACCACCACCACTGACACCCGCATCGCTGCTGTTCGCGCTGACCGCGGCTCGATCCGGTCGGTCGTCGGGCATGGGCTGGTCGCCGCCCTGGTCGCCGGGGTCGCCACGTCGGCGGTTGCCGCTGCTGGGAGTGCGGCGGGGATCAGCCTCGACGTCGCGGGGGCGCCGATCCCGGTGACCGGGTTCGCCACGCTGACCGTGATTTTCTCGCTGGTGGGGCTGGTGCTCGCGGCGGTGCTGCAGCGGGTTGCCCGGCGGCCGCGGCTGGTGTTCGTGCGGACGACGCTGGTGCTGACGGGGCTGTCGCTCGTGCCGGATGTGCTGGCCGACGCGGCTACTGGTACCAAGGTTCTGCTGATGGTGACGCATCTCGTGGCCGCGGCCATTGTCATTCCGGCGGTTGCTCGCCGGCTGTCCGTCTGACCACCGTCAAAGAGGGGAACGATCATGAAGCAGTACATGCTGGCCGTGCAGTTCGACTACACCGCGCCGTCGCTGCCGGACGATGAGGTTCAGACGTTGTACGGCGACGTCGAACGGGTCAACGAGGAGTTGCGGAAGGCGGGGGCCTGGGTGTTCGGGGGTGGTCTGCTGGCTCCGTCCAGTTCCACCGTCGTGCGGGTCGAAGGTGGGGACACCACGATGACCGACGGGCCGTACGCCGAGACCAAGGAGACGATCGGCGGGTTCTGGGTGCTGCGCTGCGCCGACCTGGACGAGGCGCTGGCCTGGGCCGAGAAGTGCTCGCGGGCCTGCCGGGGCCCGATCGAGGTGCGGCCGTTCGAGGACGAGGACTGAGTGGACCTCGAAGGCATCTACCGCGCGGAGTACGGGCGCTGCGTTGCCACGCTCGCCCGCCTCCTCGGTGACATCAGCCTCGCCGAGGAGGCCGTGCAGGACGCGTTCACGGTGGCGCTGCAGAAGTGGGACGTGGCGCCGCCCAACCCGGGCGCCTGGATCGTGACCACGGCCCGGAACCGGGCCATCGACCGGCTGCGCCGGGAGTCCACCCGCGAGGCCCGCCACGCGCAGGCCATGTTGCTGAACCAGGCCGACGAACCCAGGGAGGTGGGACCGGTGCGCGACGACCAGCTGCGACTGATCTTCACCTGCTGCCACCCCTCACTGGCGCCCCTGGCGCAGACCGCCCTGACGCTGCGGCTGCTGGGCGGGCTCGAGGTGCCTGAGATCGCGCGGGCCTACCTCGTCCCGGAGGCCACGATCGCCCAGCGCATCGTCCGGGCCAAGAAGAAGATCCGCGACGCCGGCATCCCCTACCGGGTGCCGGGCGAGGCCGAACTGCCGGCCCGCCTTCCGCCGGTGCTGACCGTGCTGTACCTGATCTTCAACGAGGGCTACACGTCCACGGCCGGGAGCCTGGTGCGCACCGACCTGTCCGCCGAGGCGCTGCGGCTGGCCCGCGAGCTGGCCGCCCTGATGCCCGACGAGCCCGAGGTGCTCGGGCTGCTGGCCCTGCTGATGCTGATCGAGGCGCGGCGCCCGGCCCGGGTCGGCCCGTCCGGCGAGCTGGTGACGCTGGCCGAGCAGGACCGGTCGCGGTGGAACCGGCCGCTGATCGCCGAGGGCCACGAGCTGGTGCGCCGGTGTCTGCGCCGCAACCGGCCGGGCCCGTACCAGATCCAGGCCGCGATCAACGCCGTGCACACGGACGGTCCGGCCACCGACTGGAACCAGGTGCTGGCCCTGTACGACCAGTTGCTGGCCCTGACACCCACGCCGATCGTCGCCCTGAACCGGGCGGTCGCGGTCGCCGAGGTGCATGGTCCGGCGATGGCGCTGGCCGTCCTGGCCGACGTCGACCTGCCGGGCTACCACCTGCTGCCGGCGACCCGGGCCGCGCTGCTGGCCCGGCTGAACCGGACCGACGAGGCGCGCGCCGCCTACGACGAGGCGATCGCCCTGACCGCCAATGACACCGAGCGGGCTTTCCTCCGCGGCCGTCAGGCCGCTCTCGGAGGGTGACCACTCCCGCACGTGGAGCGGAGCGACCCTCGGCGGGAGCGACGGTCTGAACCACCCACCCGGCTACGACCTCAAGATTGTGACCTTGATCTGTGGTCCGCGGACGACACTGGTCAGATGACTGTGACCGTGGTGTCGGGAGCGACCGGGCGGCTGGGTGGGCGGATCGCGCGGCTGCTGGATGATCAGGGTGTTCAGCAGCGGCTGCTGGTGCGGGACGCGAGCCGGGCGCCGAGGCTGGGCAACGCCGAGGTGGCCGTGGCCGAATACGCCGACCGGGAGGCGATGCGGCGGGCGCTGGACGGCGCCGGCACCGTGCTGATGGTGTCGGGGGCGGAGAGCGCCGACCGGATGGACCACCACCGGGCGTTCGTCGACGCGGCCGCGGACGCCGGGGTCGGGCACATCGTCTACACGTCGTTCTACCGCGCCGCGCCCGACGCCACCTTCACGCTGGCCCGCGACCACTGGGCGACCGAGGAGTACCTGCGCGCGAAGGGGCTGACGTTCACCAGCCTGCGGGACAACCTGTACGCCGACTTCCTGCCGATGATGGCCGGCGACGACGGGGTGATCCGCGGGCCGGGCGGGAACGGGCGGGCCTCGCTGGTGGCGCAGGACGACATCGCGTCCGCCGCGGCCGCGGTGGTGCTGGCGCCGGAGGGCCACGCCGGCCGGGTGTACGACCTGACCGGGCCCGAGGATCTGTCGTTCGCGGAGGCGGCGGCGATCATCAGCCGGGTCACCGGGCGGCCGGTGCGGTTCCACGACGAGACCCTCGAGGAGGCGTACGCCTCGCGCGCGGTCTACAACGCCCCGGGCTGGCAGGTCGACGCCTGGGTCAGCACCTACACGGCGGTGGCAGCGGGCGAGCTGGCCGGCGTCTCGGGGGCGGTCGAGGAGCTGACCGGACATCCGGCGATGTCGCTGGAACAACTTCTGACATCGAAGTGATCACCTATCCGACAGTTACCTTGCGCTGATGTTCGAGGCAGGGATCGAGAAGAATCTTCGTCTCCGGGGTTACGCGGAGTAATGATCAGTGCCAGACTGAGCGTCACCATTAAACGGGTAGCGCGTAGGTAGTTCACCCGTGTCCACTGGAGAACGAGCGCCTCATAGTTGCAGCCAGAAAGGAGTGACCATGTGCGAGCACCTGCCGACCTGCCCCCAGGCGGCCGAACCCGGCCACGACGCCGCCCGGGTCGTGGCTGCTCACCCTGAGCAGGGCTGGAGCCTGCTCTGTAACGGTGTGGTGACCTTCGATGACACCGGCGAGTTGATGCCGGACGGTAGTGCCGTCGCCCCCCACCCGCCCAAGATCAGGATGGAAACCGCCGTACCCGCGTGATTCCGGCCATCCCGGCAGCGGTGCGCACCCACTAACGTGCTCTCCTATGAGCACTGCCACGACCGCGCGTGGTTCCCTCGGCAACCTTCCCGCCGAGGTGACCAGCTTCGTCGGTCGTCGGCAGGAAGTGACCGGCATCCGCCGGCTGTTGTCGACCAACCGCCTGGTCACGCTGACCGGCGGCGGTGGGGTCGGCAAGACCCGCCTCGCGCAACGCGTCGGCGGCGAGATGCGCCGGGCCTTCCCGGACGGCGTCTGGTTCGTCGAGCTGGCCGAGCTGCGCGACCCCGACCTGGTGGCGGTCACGGTCGCCGAGGCCCTGGGCATCCGTGAGGAATCGATCGGCGCGGCCGCCCCCGGCCTGGCCGAGTTCCTCGCCGACCACCAGGCCCTGATCATCCTGGACAACTGCGAACAGCTGGTCGCCGCCTGCGCCGACCTCGCCGCGCTGCTCCTGCGCAGCTGCCCCGAGGTGCGCATCCTGGCCACCAGCCGGCAGGCCCTGCGGGTGGCCGGCGAGGCCACGCTGGCCGTGCAGCCGCTGTCGGTGCCCGACCCCGAGGTTCCGGCGACCCCGGCCGAGCTGGCCCGCAACGAGTCGGCCAGCCTGCTCGCCGAGCGCGCGGCGGCGGTGCTGCCCGATTTCACGGTGACCGAGGAGAACTCGGCCACCATCGCCCGGCTGTGCCAGGCGCTGGAGGGTCTGCCGCTGGCGATCGAGCTCGCGGTGGCCCGGCTGCGGGTGCTGTCGCTCGATCAGATCCTGGAACGCCTCACCGACCGTTACCGGCTGCTGACCAGTGGAACACGGAACGCACCCGCGCGGCAGCAGACGCTGCGTGCACTGATCGACTGGAGCTGGGATCTCTGCTCGGACGCGGAGCGTACCCTCTGGTCGCGGGTCTCGGTCTTCTCCGGCGGGCTGGAACTCGACGCCGCCGAGCAGGTCTGCGCCGACGACGCCCTGCCGGCCGAGCAGATCCTCGACCTGATCGCCTCGCTGGTCGACAAGTCGGTGCTCAACCGGATCGGTGACGGGCCGCGGGCGCGCTACCGGATGCTCGAGGTGGTCCGCGAGTACGGCGCCCTGCACCTGGCCGAGGCCGGCGAGCAGGACCGGGTCGCCGGGCGACACCTGGAGTGGTTCGCGCGGCTGGCCACCTACGGCGACCGGAACTGGGTGAGCCCCGACCAGGCCGCGGTCATGCAGCGGCTCAAGGACGAGAAGGCCAACCTGCGGGTCGCGCTCGAGTTCGCCGTCTCACACCAGCTCACCAACGTCGCCTGCCGGCTCGCCGCCGACCTGGAGAACCACTGGTTCGTCCGCGGCTTCCTGTCCGAGGGACGCCACTGGCTCGAGCGGGCCCTGGCGCTGCCGCCCCAGAAGCACTGGACGCGGGTGAAGGCGCTGCGGGTGGCCGCGTTCATCGCCACCGTGCAGGCCGACCTGACCCGGGCCGAGCGCCTGCTCATCGAGACCCGTGCCCTGGTGAACGAGCTGCCGCCGTCGATCGAGCGGGCCTACGTGCCGCTGATGGAGGGCCAGATCGCGATGTTCAGCGGCGACAACATGCGCGCGCTGGAACTGTTCGGCCGGTCGCTGATCACGTTCCGCGAGTTCGGCGCGCGCGGCGGCGAGATGTGGACGCTGTGCTGCCTCGGGCTCACCCGGGGCCTGTCCGGAAGACCCTCCGACGGGTACGCCGACCTGGCCGCCAGCCTCGACCTGGGCTCGGCCAGCGGCGAGGTGTGGTGGCGTTCGTTCGCGCTGTGGGCGTTGAGCGTGCTGCGCTGGCTGGACGGCGACAACGCCGGCGCCGCGGCGGCCGCCAAGGAGGGCCTGGACGTCCGCCGGCTGGTCGAGGACGAGCAGTTCGGGGTGGGCCTGTCGCTCGAGTCGCTGGCCTGGGTGGCCGCCGTCGAGCAGCGCGACCAGCGGGCGGCCCGGCTGCTCGGCGCGTCCCAGCGGGTGTGGCACGCGATGCACACGTCGCTGGCGGCGTTCCACCGCCTTGGCGACTTCCACGACCAGACCGTGGCGTCGGTGCGTTCCCGGCTGGGCGGCCGCGCCTTCGACGCCCAGCTCCAGCGTGGCCTGGCGCTGAGCGCGGCCGACGCGGTGGCCTACGCCCTGGAACGCGCCGCGGCGCCGGCCCAGCGCACCGCCGCGGCCCCCGACGACTCCGGCCTCACCAAGCGCGAACGCGAGGTGGCGGCCCTGATCGCCGAGGGCCTGAGCAACCGCGAGATCGCCGCCCGCCTGGTGGTCGCCCAGCGCACCGCCGAGGGCCACGTCGAGAACATCCTCAGCAAGCTCGGTTTCACGTCCCGCTCCCAGGTGGCCGGCTGGCTGGCGGCTCAGTCGACGCCCGATTCCTGACGCGCCCTGTCAGCCTCTGCCCGCAGACTGGGGCCATGACCACGTCTGGATTCGCCACGTTGGCAATGCTCAACCTCGACGCCGACAACCCGGCCGAGCTGGCCCGGTTCTACAGCCAGGTGCTGGGCTGGGAGGTCCTGCACAGCGCCGACGAATACGCCATGATCGGCGACGGCTCGTCCAGCATCGGCTGGGGCAAGGTGCCCGGCCACTCGGCCCCCGGCTGGCCCGACGAGCAGTCCCCGAAGCGCTTCCACCTCGACCTCTACGTCGAGGACCTGGACAAGGCCGAGGCCGAGGCGCTGGCCCTGGGCGCGACCAAGCCGTCCACCCAGCCGGAGCCCGATCGCTGGCGCGTGCTCCTCGACCCCGGCGGCCACCCGTTCGACCTCTGCCTGAAGAGCTGAGATCAAGAGCTTGATGTCGTAGCGCGGTGGGTGGTTCAGACCGTCGCTCCCGCCGAGGGTCGCTCCGCTCCACGTGCGTGAGCGGTCACCCTCCCGAAGGCCCGCGGCGCCTGAGCGCCGCGGGCCATCGGACAAAAGTTACTGCTGCTGCTGGCTGTCGCCGGCGCCGGTGCGCTGCTGGGCGGCGTCGACACCCTTGTCGATCTGGTCCGAGTGCTTGTTGCCGGTGCGCTGGTCGACCTGGTCGCCGGCCTTCTCGAGACCCTGGTCGACCTGCTCGTCGTGCTTGTCGGCGAAGTTCTTCGCCTGGTCCGCGATACCCATGATCGAGTTCTCCTTCGCTACTGCTGTGCGGCCTGCTTGGTCTGCTGGGCCGACGAGGCGGCCTGGTCCTTGGTGGTCTGAGCCGCGTCCTGGGCGGTCTCCTTGACCTGGGCCACCGCCTGCTGGGCGTTGTCCTTGAGCTCGGCGCCGAAGTCGCTCGCGGTCTCCTTCACCTTGTCGGTGAGGTCGCCGCTGTTGTCCCGGATCTGCCGGCCGGCGCGCTGCTCGGCGTCGGTCACCGGGATCAGCGTGGCGGCGAGCATGCCGACGCCGAAGGCGATGACCCCGGCGGCGATCGGGTTGCCCTGCGCCTTCCGGGCGACGGCGTGCGGCGCGGCGCGCACCGAGCCGGCGGCCTCGCGGACCGAGTCGGCGGCCGAGCTCGCGCCGTCACGGACCGAGTCGGCGGCGGAATGGGCCGCCGAGCCGGCCGAGTGGACGGCGGAGCCGGCGGCGTCACGGGTGGACTCCGTCGTACCCATCACCTTCTCGCGTACCGCGGTCCACCGGCGCCGGGCCACCTGACGCGGGCTGGTCTTCTCGGCCAGCAGGTCCACGTCGCGGGTGAGCGAGGCACGGGTGCCCTCGATGTCCCGCCTCAGCCGGTCGGGTTCTTCAGCCATTTCGCGTCCTCCTTCAGGGTGTCGACCGTGCGGTGCGGAACCGGGTCCACGGTCTTGAGTCGTTTGCGGCCGGTGGTGTAGAGGACGGCGCCGATGGCGGCCCAGACGACCGCCACGATGAGCGCCGCCCATCCGGCGTCGATGACGTTCGCCAGCCCGAAGACCAGCGCGAAGCTGAACAGCACGACGGCCAGGTAGCCGGCGAACCCGGCGCCGCCGAGCAGCCCGGCGGCCTTGCCGGCCTTGGCCGCCTCCTGCCGGATCTCCGCCTTGGCCAGGTCGACCTCCTGGCGGAACAGCTGCGACAGGTCGTTGCTGATGTTGCCGATCAGTTCGCCGACCGAGGTGTCGCCCGGATCCGGCCGCGTGTCGTCCGGGTAGGGCGCGGTCACAGCCCACCACCCGGACGCTCGGTGAACGGGCGCTCGGGGACCGGCGGGACGGCGTCGGGCGTACCGGTTCCGGTCGACACGTACTCGGTCGCGACCGGGGCGGCCGGCTCGGCGTAGACCGGTTCGGCGTAGGCAGGTTCGGCGTACACCGGGGCCGGGTCGACCGGCGGGGTGGTGGCCGGGCCGGGGTCGCGGGAGACGTACGCGTCGGTCTCGGGCTTGTCGTCGGCCTTGGCCACGCTCTTGCCCAGCCGGCCGACCACGAAGCCGGCGGCCAGGGCAGTGGCCAGGAACGCGCCCGGCCGCCGCCGCGCGAAGTCCTGCACCTCACGCAGCACGCCGTCGGGTCCGTGCCGGTCGAGGTAGTCGGCGAACTGCCGGCCGCCGTCGGCCACCCGGGAGACGACCGCCGCGGCCGGCCCGTCGGTGCGCTCGCCACGCATCTCGTCGAGCTGGTCGGCGGTGTCCCGGATGGTCCCGACGAGCTTGTCGTTCTGGGTACGCGCCTGCTCGCCGACCCGGCCGCGGACGTCGGACGCCAGGTTGCGGGCCTGGGCCCCGGCCTCCTGGACGACCCGCTGGGTCTGCTCCTTAGCGGTCTCCTTCACGTCACCGGCGGCCTGCCGGCCCTCGTGTGCGACCTGCTTGGCACGATCACCCGCGGACGGTGTGTCGCGATAGGACCCCGGTGCGTCGATCCCGACGCCGGGGGAGACGTCACTCATGGTGCCCTCCAAGGGGGTGTGATGTGTCCTCGCTGGAGGCTGGCTACCCGCCGCCCTGGCCCGCAATCGTGTTGTGCCAATGAAAATCGGTCACCCCGGATGAGGAATAGTGCTGGTCATCGGGGGTACACGCGCTGGACTGCCATCGCTCGGCGACGGCGCGAAGACTCCACGCTTGTCCCCTGGAGTCGCCGCGCCGGCCGGAACGCAGAGTGATCGCCGACCCGGTGGCGCCGCGCGCCCTCGCTCACGCGCTGCGACCGCGGCTGCACGCGCGCCGAAGAAGATCGGGATCGGGTTTGGCACTCCTCGTCGGCGGGGTAACACCGGCGCCGCAACCCCACCGATCGAGGAGTTTCCATGGCCATTCAAGGCGTCTTCTATTTGATCGCTGTCATCCTGCTCGTGCTCGCCGCGCTGCCGATCGGCACCCGCGGCGTGTCCCTGGCCCTGCTCGGCGCCGCGTTCGCGCTGCTCGGCTACTCGTGGGACACGATCACGGGCTGACCGTGCGGCGGTACACCACGGCCTGCCAGGGGCCGAGGATGCGGTCGGACGGCGCCTGCCCGGTGTTGTCGAGCACCAGTTCGGCGTCGTCCCAGCCGGCCAGATCGTCCAGCGCGGCGGGCGTCGCGCCGAAGTTGCCGGCCACCAGCAGTTCGGTCGCGCCGAGCCGGCGGGTGTAGGCGTACACCTGCTCGTCGTGCGGCGCCAGCATGGTGAAGTCGCCGCTCACCACGGCCGGCTCGGTGTGCCGCAGGTCGATCAGCTTGCGGTAGTGGTGGTAGACCGAGTCGGGGTCGGCCACGGCGGCGGCGGCGTTGATCTCGGAGAACGAAGGATTCACCCGGAGCCAGGGCGTGCCCGTGGTGAAGCCCGCCTGCGGCGAGGAATCCCACTGCATCGGCGTGCGCGCGTTGTCCCGCCCGCGCGCCCGCAGCACCGTCAGCACCTCGTCCGGCCTCCGGCCCTCCTTCTCGACCGCCTGCGCGTACTGCCCGAGCGCCTCGATGTCCCGGAAGTCCTCGATGGTGTCCCAGGGCGCGTTCGTCATCCCGAGCTCCTCGCCCTGGTAGACGTACGGCGTCCCGCGGTGCAGGTGGAGCACCGTGCCGAGCATCTTGGCCGACTCGACCCGGAAGTCGCCGTCGTCGCCGAAGCGGGACACCACGCGCGGCTGGTCGTGGTTGTTCCAGTAGAGGCTGTTCCAGCCCACCTCGGCCAGCCCGGCCTGCCAGCGCCCGAAGATCGCCTTCAGGGCGGTGAGTTTCAGCGGTACGAGCTGCCAGGGGTCGGCCCCGCGGTCGATCCACACGTGGTCGAACTGGAACACCATGTCGACCTCGCCCCGGGCCGGGTCGGTGTAGAGCTTGGCCTCGTCGACCGTGACGCCGGGCATCTCGCCGACGGTCAGCAGCGCGTCCCGCCCGGCGAACACCTTCTCGTGCATCTCGTGCAGGAACTCGTGGTTGCGCGGCCCGTTCAGGTAGTGCGGGGCGCCGTTCGCGTACGACTGGCCGACCGACAGCACGCCGTCGGGCAGCGCCGGGTCCTTGGAGATGTGGTCGATGACGTCCATCCGGAAGCCGTCCACGCCCCGGTCGAGCCACCAGCGCATCATCTCGTACACGGCCTCGCGGACCTCGGGGTTCTCCCAGTTCAGGTCGGGCTGCTTGCGGCTGAAGAGGTGCAGGAAGTACTCGCCCGTGGCCGGGTCGTACTCCCAGGCCGAGCCGCCGAAGACCGAGCCCCAGTTGTTCGGCTCGGCGCCCGGGGTGCCCGGCTCCATGCCGTCGCGGGCCGGCCGCCACCAGTACCAGTCGCGCTTGGCCGGGTCGCGGAACCAGGCGTGCTCGTCCGAGCTGTGGTTCACCACCAGATCCATGATTAGCTTCATGCTGCGGGCGTGCGCTTCGGTCAGCAGCTCGTCGAAGTCGGCCAGGGTGCCGAACAGCGGGTCGATGTCCTGGTAATCGCTGATGTCGTAGCCGTTGTCGTCCTGCGGGGACGGGTAGACCGGGGACAGCCAGAGGACGTCCACACCCAGCTCGGCCAGGTAGTCCAGGTGCTGGATGATGCCGCGCAGGTCACCCATGCCGTCGCCGTCGGAGTCCGCGAAGCTCCGCGGATAGATCTGGTACACCACCGCGCTTTTCCACCAGGGATCCGTCATGCCTCTTCCCTAACACGGGAAGTCCGCGAAATCCCCTCGTAACAAGATCAGGCCGTCACATACTGGCTGAGTGATTTAGACCACTTCGGGAGGCGACATGAAGATTGCCCTGCTGGGACCGATCGCCTGGCGTACGCCGCCGCTGCACTACGGCCCATGGGAGTTGATCACCAGCCTGCTCGCCGAGGGCCTCGCCGCCCGCGGCGTCGACGTCACCCTGTTCGCGACGCTGGACTCGCTCACCAAGGCCACCCTGGACGGGGTCTGCCCGACCGGGTACGCCGAGAACGACGAGCTGGACGGCCGCGTCTGGGAGTCCATGCACGTGGCCCACGCGCTGCGCCGCTCCGGCTCGTTCGACCTGGTCCACAACCACCTCGACTGGCTGCCGCTGGCCTTCTCGCAGCACTGCGCGGCGCCGATGCTGACCACGATCCACGGCTTCTCGGGCAGCCGCATCCTGCCGGCCTACCGCAAGGCCGAGAGCTCGTACGTCTCCATCTCGGACAGCGACCGGTCGCCCGACCTGGACTACGTGGCCACCGTCTACCACGGCGTCGACCTGGAGGCGCTGCCGTTCGACCCGGACGGCGGCGACGGGCTGGTCTGCTTCGGCCGGATCCACCCGGACAAGGGCACGCACGAGGCGATCGAGATCGCCCGGCGCTCGGGCCGGCGGCTGACGCTGTGCGGGATCGTGCACGACGACGCCTACTTCCGCGAGCTGGTCGAGCCGCACATCGACGGCGACCAGGTGGTCTACCTGGGCTCGGTCGGCCCGGCCGACCGCGGCCGGATCCTCGGCGGCAGCGCGGCGCTGCTGCATCCGATCTCGTTCGCCGAGCCGTTCGGGCTGTCGGTGGTGGAGTCGATGGCCTGCGGTACGCCGGTGATCGCGTACCCGCTGGGGTCGATGCCCGAGGTGGTGGACGAGGGTGTCACGGGACGGCTGGTCGGCGGCGTGGACGAGGCCGTGGCCGCGGTGCGGGCCATCGAGGCGATCGACCGGGGTGGATGTCGCGTACGGGCTCGGGAGCGCTTCGGCGCCGATCGCATGGTCGACGACTACCTGCGCGTTTATCAAAAAGTAATCCGATAACAAACTATTTTGGTACGCTCAAAATCAGCTCAAATCGGACACCCTAATGCTGCTGCGGGGAGGCAGCCCCGAGTCCAGGAAAGGCCGGCCATGCCTGCGTCGTACGGCTTTCTCAGCACCTATCCACCGACCCAGTGCGGTTTGGCGACCTTCAATGCGGCACTCGCCACGCATTTGAACGCCGGACATCTGGGCAACGGCGTGGTCCGGCTGGTGGCCGGCGACGACCAGGGCGGCCTGGCCGTGGACAAGGCGGCGCCGCGGGTGACGCACACGTGGCACACCGACCAGCCGGGCGGCTGGGTCGCGGCGGCCAACGCGCTGAACCGGTTCGACGTGGTGATCGTCCAGCACGAGTACGGCATCTACCCGGGCGACGCCGGCGAAGAGGTGCTGCCGCTGCTCCGGGCGCTGAAGAAGCCGAAGATCGTGGTCCTGCACACCGTGCTGGCCAGCCCCGACCCGCTGCAACGCGTGGTGTTGGAGCGGATCGTGGCCACGGCCGACGCGGTGGTCACGATGACCGACACCGCCCGCCGCCGGCTGACCGAGTGCTACCGGGTCGAGCCGCGCAAGATCTCGGTGATCCCGCACGGCGCCAACAGCCACGCCACGTCGGCCAAGGGCCGCACCGAGGTCCCGCACCTGCTGACCTGGGGTCTGCTCGGCCCCGGCAAGGGCATCGAGTGGGCGCTGCGCTCGCTGGCCGAACTGGCCGAGCCGAGGCCGGTCTACACGGTGGCCGGGCGTACCCACCCGAAGGTCCTGGAACAGCACGGGGACGTCTACCGCGACGGGCTGAAGAAGCTCGCCGCCGACCTGGGCGTGGCCGACGTGGTGCGCTGGGAGGACCGCTACCTCGACCAGGCCGAGCTGAGCGCGCTGATCCGGTCGGCCGACGTGGTGGTGCTGCCGTACGACTCGACCGAGCAGGTCACCTCGGGCGTGCTGATCGAGGCCGTCGGCGCCGACGTGCCGGTGGTGGCGACCGAGTTCCCGCACGCCGTCGAGCTGCTCGCCGACGGTCCCGGGCTGCTGGTGCCCCACCAGGACCCGCCGGCCATGGCGGCGGCGATCAAGCGGCTGCTCGCCGACCCGGGCACCACCAGCCGGCTGACCGGGCTGGCCGGCGGGCCGACGCTGCGCTGGCCCGCGGTGGCCGCCCGCTACCAGGCCCTGGCCGGCAAGCTGCTGGCCGTCCGTACGCCCGCCACCGCGGCGAGCGTTCCGGCGTGACGCAGACATTGCGGCTGGTGCCGCCGCCGCCCCGACTCACCGACGCGCCCGCTCCGAGCTGGGCGCAGATCGCCCGGCTGTCCGACGACGTCGGCCTGCTGGAGCACGCCCGCAACGCGACGCCCCGGCGCGAGCACGGCTACTGCGTCGACGACGTCGCCCGCGGCCTGCTGGTCGCCTGCCGGGAGCGCCAGCCGACCGGCGCCGTGGTCACACTCACCGAGCGCTACCTGGCCTTCTGCGCGCACGCCCTGGGCCCGGACGGCGGATGCCGCAACCGGCTGAGCTACGAGCGGCGGTGGCTCGACGAACCGTCAACCGGCGACTGGTGGGGCCGGGCGCTCTGGGGGCTGGGCACGGCCGCCGCCCGCAGCACCGTCCCGTGGATCCGGCGTGAGGCGATGGAGGCGTTCCTGATCGCCGCCCGGCAGCGGTCCCCGTGGTCGCGGGCGATGGCGTTCGCCGGGCTGGGCGCGGCCGAGGTGCTGCGGGCCGACCCGCGCCGGACCGAGGCGGCCGACCTGCTGGCCGACGCGGCCACGGTGATCGGCGTGCCCGGCTCGGGGGAGTGGGCGTGGCCCGAGCCCGAGCTGACCTACGCCAACCCGGCGCTGCCCGAGGTGCTGATCGCGGCCGGTGACCTGCTCGGCGACGAGCACCTGCTGGCCGACGGGCTGCGCATGCTGGCCTGGCTGTGCGCCGAGCAGCAGAACGACGGGCACCTGTCGGTGGTTCCGGTGGGCGGCTGGCGGCCCGGCGTACCCAAGCATCGGTTTGATCAGCAGTCGATCGAGGTCGCGGCGACCGCCGACGCCTGCGCCACCGCCGCCGCGGTCAGCGGGGACGAGGGCTGGGACGCGCGGCTGTTCCAGGCGATCGCCTGGTTCCTGGGCGACAACGACACCGGCACGGTGATGTACGACCCCCAAACCGGTGGAGGTTATGACGGGTTGACACCGGATGGTCCAAATCTGAACCAAGGTGCCGAATCCACCCTCGCCCTGCTCTCCACGCTGCAGCACGCTCGTGCCCTGGCGGCGCGGAGATGCGCGACCCGACCCTCAGGCGGCTTAGCATGACCGCAACCATGAATCCTCCACAGCTCGCCACCCGGCTCGACCTCACCATGGCGCCCGACGACCGGCGCACGGTGATCAAGCTGTTCGTGCCCGGCGAAGACGCCCAGCTCGTGCAGAACCGCGCCTCCGGCCTGATCGAGCGCATCCTGCAGCTCGACGAGGAGCAGATCGGCCGGATGCTGGAGGAGGTGCTGTCCCGGTTCGCCGGCCGGCACCACGACCTGACCGGCGTCTTCGCCCACCACTACGAGCTGGTCAGCCACCGCGTCCCGGCCGAGATCGAGCTGTCGCCGGCCGCCCGGACGCTGATCGGGGCCTACTTCAGCCACGAGTACTCGGTCGAGGCGGCGGCGCTGTGCAACCCGTCGATGGTGCCGCACCCCGACCAGTCCGACATGCGGGCGGGTGAGCTGCGCGCGGCGATCAGCCTGCGCCAGATCGGCGAGGGGCACATCTCGTCGATCGGGTTCGCCACCGCGATCCTCGGCCCCGGCCCGCAGATCCAGCTCGAGGACCGCGGCGGGCCGCTGATGATCGGCCAGCGGGTCGGCGCCAAGCACCTGCTCGAACAGCTGGCCGCCGGGCTGGCCGACGCCGAGATGGACAACGAGGCTTCGGCGTACGTGCTGTCGGCGCTGCCCGACCGCTACGACGACGAGGAGTTCGAGGACGTCCTCGGCCACCTGCCGTCCGAGCTGATGTCCCGGCCCACCACCCAGGAGACGCTCGAGGTCATCCGCCGGATCGTCAGCGCCGACTACGCGGTCGCCTTCCCCTGCACGGTCGGTCTGGACCAGCGGGTGCTCTGGCCGTCCACGCCGGCCGAGAGCAACGGCATGGAGGACGCCCGGTTCGTGCAGGAGATCGAGCCGGACGGGCGGATCATCTACCACGCGACCTACACCGCGTACGACGGCCGGCAGATCGGCGGCCGCCGCGTCACCACCCGCGACCTGCGGCACTTCGAGGTCACCGCGCTGTACGGCCCGGCCGCCCGGAACAAGGGCATGGCCCTGTTCCCCCGGCCGGTCGGCGGCCGCCGCCTCGCCCTCTGCCGCTCCGACGGCGAGACCCTCGGCCTGACCGTGCTCGACGAGCAGAACCGCTGGCAGCCGGCCGAGCCGCTGCTCCTCCCGCACCGCGGCTGGGACCTGATCCAGGTCGGCAACTGCGGCTCACCGGTGGAGACCGAGGCGGGCTGGCTGGTGCTCACCCACGGGGTGGGCCCGATGCGGCGGTACGCGATCGGCGCGATGCTGCTCGACCTCGACCACCCCGAGCGGGTCCTCGCCGACCTCCCCGGCGGCCTGCTGGAACCGGACGAGGAGGAGCGCGAGGGCTACGTGCCGAACGTGCTCTACTCGTGTGGCGGCCTGCTCCACGACGGGATGTTCTGGCTCCCGTACGGCGCCAGCGACGTCCGCGTCGGCTTCGCCTGCATCGAGCTGGACCGGCTCCTCGAAGCGATGGTGCCGGTCCAGCACTGATGCCGTTCGCCGGCCTCGATCTCCGTGCGGGCGCTGGCCTCCTCCTTGCGGTCGGCGGCCTACTTTCCGTCGGCGGCCTACTTTCCGTCGGCGGCCTCGACCAGGCTGAGCAGTTGCCGGCCGAGCCCGGCCGGCGCCTTGACGCGACCGCCGGCGGTCGAGACCGCCTGCGGGCAGGTCGCGTCGCCGAGCACGACGGTGATCGAGTCGGCCCGCTTCTCCCGTGACTCGTTGATGGCGAGCGCGACCGTGCCGGATCTCTCCAGGACGCATTCCTCACCGGCGGGCACGGGTTCGCGCAGCTGGGCGAGCTTGGCCCGGATCTGGGACAGGGTGGCGGCGTCCTGCGCGGTGACCATCTGCGGAGCTTCGCCGAGGACGCTGTCGAAGGTGGCCGGCAACACCAGACCGCCGGAGCGCGGGGCGGGCGCGCCGGCCGGCCAGGTGACCCGCGGCAGCAACTGCTCGTGGCCATCGTCGTCCCCGGCGGAGATGCCGGCCGTCGTCGCCTCGACGTCGTTGCCGAACGCGGTGTAGGTCCACATGGAGTCGACCATGCCGAAGCCGCCCCGCTGAACCTGGATCGGCTGACCGTCCTTCACGATCAGCCGGTCCGGGGTGAGGCTCCGGCCCATGCCCGTCCGGACGACGACCATCCACGCCCTGCCCTCCGACTCGCAGCCGCCGAGGCTGTCCCGGGGCTGCGGCGCCCGCCCGGCTCCCCAGTGCTGGGCGAGATAGACGGTGTTCGGTTGGGCCGTGCACGGCTCGAAGCCGTCGACCCGGCTGGTCTGCCAGCCCTTCGGCACGGCGACCGTCAAGCCGCCGAAGGTTTCCGTCGACCCGGGCGCCCCCGTGGCGTCGGGCCGGTTCGGAATCCCCATGACGACGGGCACGGCCACCACGGCCGCGACCGCGGCGGCGACGAAGCCGGCGGCTCCCAGGGAACGGCGGCGCCGCACACTGCGGCGGCCCAGATCCACCAGGCGGGCGGCGGGATCGGTCTCGGCCGGGGTCACCGACGCGGCCGCGCGGTCGAGCAGTTCGCTCACTTCGTTGTTGGTCACTGCATCTCCTTCGAGGTCTCCAGGAGCAGGCCGCCGGCCCGCAACGCGGCCAGGGCACGGGACGTGCGGCTCTTCACCGTTCCGACGGCGACGCCGAGGGTCTGCGCGACCTCGGACTCGGAGGCGTCGGCCCAGAACCGCAGCACGAGCACCACCCGTTGCTCGGCCGGCAGCCCGCGCAGCACGTCGAACATCTGCACGCTGAGATCCGACTGATCCGCGAAGCCCGGGCCGGACGCGTCCGGCATCTCCCCGGTCGGCACCTCACCGCTCCAGCGCCGCCGCCGCGCCCGCATCGCCGTCCGCACCATCACCCGACGCACGTAGGCCTCGGGCCTGCCGTCCGGCCCGCCGAGCTTGGGCCAGGACCGGTAGGCCGCGATCAGTCCTTCCTGCGCGAGGTCCTCACCCAGGCGGCCGTCCCCGGCCAGCAGCGCTCCGAAGCGGACGATCTCGCGGTACCGCCCGGCCACGAACTCCTCGTAGCCGCCGGTCTCCACTCTGCGAAACAAGCCCATGCCCTATTAAGGTCCCTGGACCCCCACTCTGGTTCCGCGCCCTTTGCTCTGAGCGCGTATAGGCAACACATCGATGGTGGCGGTATCCGGATGTCGCCCGCATCCAGGTGGTGCCTATACGCGCTCAGAGCAGAGGGCCGCGGGGTGGGGGTCGGGCGCGGAGCGCCGGGAGGGTGACCACGCGCGGTGCCTGTACGCGCTCAGAGCAAAGGGCGGCGGGCTGGGGTGGGCGCGGAGCGCCCGTAGGGTGACCACGCACGCGGAATGAAGGTCGCGCGGCTCTGTTTTGGCCGCGCCAGCGGCCAGGAGCCGGGTGACCGGCCTCGGCGGGAGCGACGGTCTGTACCTCCCGCCGAGCTACGACATCAAGCTCTTGATCCTGGTGGGGAAGGGCCGAAGGTATACCTGGTGTCGACGAAGGTCGCTGGCGAAAGAGCGCCGGTCTGGCGTTGACTCGGCGCTGTGTATGACGGGGATGCCGTGACCACGCCGGTGGGGCTGCGGGTGTTGTTCTGGGCGCTGCCGCCGGTGCTCGGGGCGGCCGTGGTTTTCGGGGTCGAGCGGCTGGCCGATGTGGTGGTGGAGTGGCGCTGGGTGCCGTGGAAGGGGCTGTTCCGGGTGATCCACGAGATCCCCGAGCCGTGGGCGACCGGCGGCGCGCTGGTGGTCGGGGCGCTCCTCGGGCTGGTGCTGGCCGCGATGGTCGACGCCGAATCGCTCGCCGTCCGGGTCGACGGGCCCGACCTGGTGCTGACCCGGCCCGGTGTGCGGCGGGTGGTGCCGCGGGGCGAGGTGGTTACCGCGTTCCGGGACAAGGGCAAGCTGGTGCTGCTCGGCCGGAACGGGCGGGAACTGGCGCGGGAGCCGTCGAACACGTCACCCGCCCGGGTCGAGCCGTTGCTGCGGTCGTACGGGATCGCCTGGGCCGAGAAGGACCCGTTCGCGGACGCGTACCAGCGGTGGGTCCCGGACTCGCCGGAGGTGTCGGCCGCGGCCAACGCGGTCTTCGCGGCCCGGCAGAAGGCGCTCGAGTCGGACGACGACCGCGACGTGGCCGAGCTGCGTGAGGTGCTGGCCGGGCATGGCTACGTGGTGCGGGACGAGCGGAAGAAGCAGTACTGGCGCCAGGTCGGCCAGAAAAGCTAGAACGGCTAGAACGGTTAGAACGGCTCGAGGACGGTGCCGGTCACCACCCAGATGGTGAGGACGGCGAGGAAGTCGCCGCGCTCGCCGGCCGCCGCCACCTCGGTCAGCCACGGGTCGCGGTGCCCGTCCGGCCACATCCCGGCGTCGGCCGGCACGACCGGGTTGACCATCGGGAGCACCACGGCCGCCGAGGCCGGCGTACCGAAGAAGAGCGTGACCGGCACCGCCGAGACCTCGCCCAGGCCGTGCCGGACCAGGCGCGATCGCAGCGTACGGCCCATGTCGCGCTGTTCCGGGGCGAAGGTGCTCAGCGTGTGTGCCACCAGGGACCCGGTCAGCTCGGGGGACATCCCGTCGAAGGCCAGCGAGCGCCAGTCGGTGTCGATCAGGCAGATCCGGCCGCCGGGGCGGGTGACCCGGCGCAGCTCGGCGATCGTCTGCTCGGGGTCGGGCACGTGTTGCAGCACCCGCTCGCACCAGACGCCGTCCATGCTCGCGTCGAACAGGTCGAGGTCGGCGATGTCGCCCTGCTGGTAGTCGACGTTGCTGCCGTCGTGCCGGCTGCGCGCCGCCTCGATGTGCACCGCGGAGAAGTCGACCGCGGTGACCGAGCCGGTCGGGCCGGTCCGTCCGGCCAGCATCCGGGCCACCTCGCCGCCGCCGCAGCCCGCGTCGAGCAGGTGCTGACCCGGCCGTGGGTCGAGGGCGGCCATCGCCGCCGCGCGTACCCGCTTGATCTCCGGGTGGCGGGACATCGCCTCCAGCGACGTGATCAGCAAGGCCAGCATGGGCGCGGGCATTCGGTCGAGGTCGGCGAAGGGTGTGCCCACCGTTGCATGGTCCATTCCGCCATTGTGCTGATCCACCGGCCGTGATCCGGGCGCTCGTCGGCCATCCGACAAGCTTCCGGCGTATTAATGCCTCGCTCAGAAATGCCCGGTTTCGGCCGAACGGGGAAAGGTGAGGCGGCTACGCGCGTGGGTTCCGGACACCAGCCTGGGCCGGGTCCGGCTGGTGGCGACGGGGATCTCCGTGCTCGGGCTGGCCGGGCAGACCACCAGCATCGGCGGCGCCACCGGCTCCCCGGCCTGGGACCACGCCGGGCGGATCGCGCTGCTCACGCTCGGCGCCATCGTGCTGAGCACCTACGGACGGGACCGCGCCTGGCCGTGGGAGCCGGTGGTGACCCCGCTGCTCTGCGTCGCCGCCGGATCGGCGATGGACGGCCCGGTCCCGGTGGTCGGCCTGACCATCGCCATGCTGCTGGTCCAGTCGTTGTACGGGAGCCGGCGGGGCTGGGCCGTGCGGTCGGCCGGCGCCATCCTCGCCGTACCCGCCGCGCTCTGGTTGTCGCCCAGCCCGGCCCAGGACATCTCGTTCGACGCGCCCGGCGCGCTGAGCGTCATCCCGCAGATCACGCTGACCACGGTGATCGCCCGGATGATCTACCACGCGCTCACCACCCAGCAGTTCCTGACCGCCCGCGACGCCGTGCTGGCCTCGGCCGGCGCCGCGCTGCTGGCCGCCTCCGACGGCGCCGCGGTGCACCGCGCGGCCCGCGACGCCGCCGCCGAGCTGATCGCGCTGTCGCCCGGCACGGTCGTGCTGCTGTGCGCCCCGGACGCCGGCGGTGTCCTGGTCATCGGATGTGTCGGCCCGGCCACCGACCTGACCGGGCAGGTGCTGCCGGAACGGGTGCTCACCGAACCGGCCACGGTCCTCGAGGGGTTCGCCGACTGGCACGTCGAGCAGCTGTCCGGCGGCCGGCACCGGATGATCGGCCACCCGCGGCGGGTGCCGCCCGGCATGATCAGCGCGTTCCGCTCGCTGACCCGGGGTGTCGAGCTGAGCGAGGCGACCCGCCGCTCACACGACGAGCTGGACCGCCGGGCCAACCACGACCACCTGACCCAGCTGCCCAACCGGGCCAAGTTCTTCGCCGAGCTGGCCGTCGCGGTCGGCCGTGGCCCGGACGGCACGATCGCGCTGCTGAACATCGACCTGGACGACTTCAAGCAGGTCAACGACACCTTCGGGCACGCCGCGGGCGACGAGCTGCTGGTCCGGGTGGCCGAGCGGCTGGGCCGGCGACCGCGGGGTGGCCGCCCGGTTCGGCGGCGACGAGTTCGCGCTGATGCTCGCCGGCGTGCGCGGGCCGGGCGAGGCGGAGCAGGTCGCAACGGATCTGGGTACGCGGCTCAGCGCGCCGCAGCGGCTCGCCACGGCCACGGTCACGGTCGGCGCCAGCATCGGCGTGGCCGTCCACGAGCCCGGCGTCAACGCGGCGGCGCTGACCCGGCGCGCGCGACCTCGATCGTGCAGGGCGTGACGTCCCCCGAGCAGGTCGAGTCGCTGCGCCGGACGCGCGCCGTCGCAGCTCAGGGGCCGTACATCAGCCCGCCCGTGCCGGTGGATCGAATCGCGTCGGTGATTGCTGCTTAAGATCGTCACATGTCTGAAACCGCTTCGGTCAAGTTCGCTCTGGTCGGGTACGGCTCGGGCGGCCGGATCTTCCACGCCCCGCTGCTGTCCTCGGCCGAGGGCGTCGAGTTCGCCGGCGTGGTCACCACGTCGCCGGAGCGGCGCGCCACGCTGCCGGACGGGCTCAAGGCGTACGACTCGCTGGCGCAGGTGGCCGAGGACGGCGTACGCGCGGTATCCATCTCCACCCCGGCCGCAACTCACGCCGACCTGGCCAAGGAGGCCATCTCGCTGGGCCTGGCGGTGGTCGTGGACAAGCCGTTCGCGCTGGACGCCGGGTCGGCCCGCGAGGTGGCCGCGGCGGCCGAGGAGGCGGGCGTGCCGCTCACCGTCTACCAGAACCGGCGCTGGGACTCCGACTTCCGCACCGTGCAGCGGCTGGTCGGCGACGGCACGCTGGGCGAGACGCGGCGCTTCGAGTCGCGCTTCGAGCGCTGGGAGCCGGCCCGCGAGATCGGCGCGTCCGGCGGCGGCACGCTGCGCGACTTCGGATCGCACCTGGTCGACCAGGCGCTGGTGCTGAACGGCCCGGCCACCCGGGTGTACGCCGACGTGCGCTCCGCCTCTGAGCATGATCTGGACGACGACTTCTTCGTCGTGATCAACCACGCCTCCGGTGTCGAGTCGCTGCTCTGGGGGACCTGGCGGCAGGGCGCGCCCGGGCCGCGGTTCCGGGTCACCGGCACGACCGGCACCTACGTGGTCGACGGGGTGGAAGGCATGGACGGGCAGGAGGCGGCGCTGAAGGCCGGGCGTACGCCGGCCTCGCTCGGCGACCGCTGGGGTGTCGAGCCCGAGCACGCCTGGGGCCGGCTCTACCGGGGCCGGGCCGGCGCGCCGGTGCGCTCGGAGCGCGGCCGGTGGGATCAGTTCTACCCGCTGTTCGCGGCCGCGGTGCGCGGCGAGGGGCCGCTGCCGGTCGACCCCAACGACGCGGTACGCGCCCTCGAGGTGCTCGACGCCGCCCGGATCAGCGCGGCGACGGGCACGGCGGTCGAACTGTAAAAGACGTTGCCCGGTGGACGATTCCGGTCGAAGATCGTCCACTGTGCAGCAGACGTGGCGGCTCTTCGACCGGTTGGCGTCCTCGTACGACGAGGTGGTGCCGTTCTTCGCATCGTTCGGCCGGTCGATCGTCTCGGCGCTGGATCCGCCGCCAGGATGCCGCTTCCTCGACCTCGGGGCCGGGCGCGGGGCGTTGACCGATCCGGCCCTGGCCCGCGGGTGCCGGGTCACGGCGGTGGACGCGGCGCCCGGGATGACCGAGCGGCTCGCGGCGGCGTACCCGTCGGCGACGGTTCTGACCTTCTCCCTGGGCTTCTCGGACGAGCTGCCGCTGCCCGCGGCGTCATTCGATCTGGTCGCGGCGGCGTTCGTCGTGCATGTGCTGGACGACCCGGCGGCCGCCGTCGCCTCGGCCCACCGGGTGCTGGCGCCCGGCGGACGGTTCGCGATGACCGGGGGCGGGCATCCGTCGTCCGGGTTCGTCAGCGGCCTCGATGACCTGTTTGCCACCTTCACACCCCACCTGCCGCCGGGCGGAAGCATGGGGGCGCTGCTGCCGCCGGCCGCGTTGCTGGCCGGCTTCGACGACGTCCACGAGGTAATCGTCACCTCCGAGGTGCACATCCCTGACAACGATGTCTTGTGGCGCTGGGTGATGTCGCACGGTTACCGAGCGTTCGTGGAGGACCTCCCACCTGGTCCGCGTGCGTCCTTCGAAGATCACGTGCGTGAGCTGCCACTTGGTGACGGGATGCTGCGGCGCAGCAGCTCCCTGTGGATCGGGACCAAGCCCTCGGGGTGACCATCCGTATCAGGACGGCGAACACGGGTAGTGATGCGGGTAGTTTCCCCGTGTCCCCCGTGCCGGTGCTGACGAAAGATGGAAAACACCAATCGCAGCAGAGAGGGGAACGCCATGGGCCGCCATGCCGCCGGCCGCCCGCCTTTGCATGCCGACCTCTTCACCCCGCCGCCCGGCAGCAGCGCCCGGCAGGCCGGCGAAGCCCGTTCCTCGGCCGCGTTCGAGGCCCTGGTCCGGCCGCACCGCGCCAGCCTGCGGGACTACGTCCACAAGCTCACCGAGGGCGACGACGCCCTCACGGAGTCGATCGTCAAGGAAACCCTCTACCGAGCCTCCCAGGACCCGGCCCGCTATCCGCAGCGACCCTCCGCCGTCCGCCCGTGGCTGGTTCTGATCGCCCGCACCGCGCTCCGCGACGGCGAACGCCTGGCCCCCGCCGGCCATGACGACCGGCCCGACCTCGTCCCGTTCACCGCACCGACCTCAACCACCATCCTCGGTGCGATGGACGCCCTGGCCGACACCCACCGAGACATCCTCGTCGAACTCTTCTACCGCGGCGTCTCCCTCGAGGAGGCGGCCCACCACCGCGGCGTCCCCGTCGAAACCGTCAAGGCGTGGCTGTACTACGCGATGCGTGCGCTCCGCGGTGTGATCGATCGCCAGGTGGGCGATCAATAGACCTTCCCGCCGAGCCGGTCACGCCCCCCGACCGGCTCGGATCCGGAGAACAACCTTGCCCCCCAGGGTCGACTCCGGTGAATGGCGGGCCGGCGTCGTCGCGGCGGCGCCGGCCCCCTCCAGGAGCCCGTTGCTCTCGAACGGGCTCCGGCGCGGGGCCGGGCTTCACCCCTCTGAAGCCCGGCCCACCCGCTCCCGTTGGCACCCATGGATGCGCTGGTCAAGCGGCGTTACACTGCCGCGGTCATGGCAGCTCGGAGCGGGAGTCGGACGCGGTCCTGGTGCACGGCGGCCGGGGTCGCGGTGGCCGTGCTGCTGCTGGTGGCGAGCAGTTCCCCGCCCGGGCGGCGGCCCGAACCGGCGACACCGAGGGACCCGGACGTCACCCTGGTCGCTCTCCGCCGGCACGCTGTCGACGTCCTGGCCGCCGACGGCTCGACCCCGCCCACATGGGACGCCTGGGTCGAGGCTCCCGACGGTGTCAGTGTCGACGCCGTGGCGGGAACGCCGGCCTCGAACCGGCTGACGCTCAGGTTCATCGGCGCGAACGGGCCCGCGACGGAACCGTGCGGTGCCGACTACACCGCCACGGCGGTCGAATCCGGCGCCGCCGTCGCGCTCGTTGTCGTCGAGGATCGCGGCGGCGTGCCCTCGTCGCCGCGGAGCGAGTACGGCGACGACCTCGTCGAGATCTGCACCCTGGCGGGCTTCCCGCGTTCCGGCACGGTGACCCTGACCAGGCCGCTCGGCCATCGCGCCGTGCTGGACACCCAGAGTGGCGCCCAGCTACGCGTCGCGCGGGGTTCCGGTTGACGCGCCGGCCCGTTTCGCTTCGATGAGGGTTCGGGTGGAGTGGGCGGTGAAGGCGCCTTCGGCCTGGATGTGGGTGTGCAGGCGGCGCAAGGGGTCGAGGTAGCGGTCGACGGTGAAGTCGGGGACCCACCAGACGCACTTGCGCAGGATGTAGACGACGGCGCCGATGTCGTGGAAGTGCATGCGGAGGCGGGCGGTTCGGAGAGAGATGATCTCCAGGCCGGCGGCCTGCGCGGCGGCCGTCTCGGCGGACGGGGATCGGCGGTCGCCGTCGCGGGGGAGGGGGCCCAGGAACCACTCGCTCAGCTCGATCGCCGATTGCGGGCCGACGTGCTGGGCCAGGTAGGTGCCGGAGCCGGTCAGCACGCGGGCGATCTCGGGCCAGTCCGGGCGGACCGGGTGGCGGCTGGTCACCAGGTCGAAGGATGCGTCGGGGAACGGCAGGGGCTCGCCGGGGGAAGCCGGCACCACCTCGGCGCCGCGGGGGGTCAGGAGGTGGCGGGCGCGGGCGATGTTCGGGGGCCAGCCCTCGGTGACGGCCATGCGCGGCGGGAACACCGGGGCCTCGGCCACCACTTCGCCGCCGCCGGTGTCGATGTCCAGGGCCGATGTCGCCTCGGCCAGGCGGGCCGTCAGCAGGTGGGAGTAGCGCCACGGCGGGCGTTCCTCGGTGGCGCGGCCGGTCAGCCAGTCGAAGTTCCAGCCCGAGACGTCGGCCGCGGCGGCCTCGGCGATCAGGGTTTCGAAGGTCATATCAGGGTCAGCGCCTCGGTCAGGTTGTGCTCGGCGATGGCCGCCATGAAGTCGCGGTCGGGGAACGGGCCGTCCAGCAGGCGCAGCGGGCCCGCCGTCAGGGACAGGCGCTGGGTCAGCAGGTAGAGGGCCAGCCGGGCCTCGTCCAGCCCCTCGGCGGCGACCAGGGTGTAGTCGTCGTGCAGGCGGATCTCGAGGAAGACGTGTTCCCACTCGACGTCGAAGTACATCAGGTCCTCGATGTCGATCAGCGCCGGTCGGCCGGCCGCGTCGACCATGACGTGGTCCAGGCCCAGTTCGCCGTGTACGACGGAGAACTCGGCCCGGGAACGCACGGCGCCGTGCAACTCGTGCAGGCGCGCGGCGAGGCGTGGCTCCGCGTCGGCGATGCGCTGGTCACGGGCCGCGGCCTCGGACAGGCAGCGCAGGGCGAAGCCGAGAGCCGCCGCCTCGCAGGTGGCGGCCCGGGAGCGGCCGCCCGCGTCGACCAGCGCGATCTTGCCGAAGGCGGGCGCCCGGTGGCGGCGCATGCGGGCCAGGTCGCCGGCCAGGCGGGCGATGATCGGCTCGGCGGTGGCCCGGTCGCGCTCCAGGAGCTCCTGCAGGTTGTCGCCGGGGAAGTCCTCCACGATCGCCAGGTGATCGTCCTCGACCAGGTGCAGCGCGGGGACCCGCAGCCCGAGCGCGGCCAGCCGGGCGTGGGCGGCCAGGAACAGGCGCAGGCCGGTGGCGGGGGAGAACGGGTCGAGGTCGTCGTTGTCGTGGGCCGTGGCCGGCCAGTAGTTCTCGGCGTCGGTCCAGACGTAGGCGATGGCCGTGGTCGCGTCGTCCAGCCTCAGGCGGTAGACGCCCTTGTGGCTGCCGCCGGCCAGGCGGTCGAGGCCGGTGAGCCGGCGGCCGGGGCCGAAGGCGGCGCGCACCGGCCCGGTCAGATCGGGCGTGGGGATCACGAGGCCGGACCCTACGTGGACCGGGCCGCCGCGAGGTAGCGATTTGTCGCCAGCGACTGCGCGACGCGGGTCAGCGGACCACCCGCCCGGGCCAGCCGCGTGGCGGGCCGGCTGAACGCCCGTATCTCGAACCGGGTGCGGGTGACCAGGAACAACTCTTCGCCGGACTCGGGATGCCCGGGCAGCGTGCCGTACGCGAAGCCCCGCCGGCCGGGCTCGTCGACCACGTACACGACACGGCACGGAATCGTCAGGAACGCGAGACGCATGACCACCGTGAGGCCAGGCGTAGGAGGCGGCGCCGAAATGGTTAAAAAAGCGCGGCGATGGATGGACCAGCTCATCAGGGCGCCGGCCACGCGCTCGAAGTCGGAGATCGGCACGGACCGGGTCAGGTGATGGAACCCCGCGGGCAGGTCGGCGTCACGGGTGGCGCCGACCTGTGGGTAGGTGAAGTGACCCATGCCCCGACGTTAAGCCCGGAACGGGCGCAACGGCCGCAACCCACCGCCTGGGTCGCCGAGTGGGAACGGGGCCGTGGTGTGCCCGTACCGGAAAAAAGGCCGGACCCGAAAGACTCGGGCCCGGCCACAACAAAACCCTTAGCGGAGAACGACCAATCCATCGACGACAATGCCGGGGCGAGTCCCGCTGCTGACGATGCGGACCGTGTGGCGGCCGCTCGCGCCCCAGTTCTTGGCCCAGATCGCCACCCGGTTGACCGTCTGGCGGCTGCTCAGGTCGAGCGTGCCGGTGTTGACGCCGTCCACGTAGATGGTGGCGCGGCCGCTCGCCGGTGTTCTGGTCACGGCCAGTGCGGCCGAGCGGCCGGTGAACGTCCACGCGATGCTGGAACCCCTGGTCGTGCTCTGGGAGGCGGTGCCGCTCAGGTACAGCGGGTTACGCACCGTGGCCCAGCGGCCGGAGTGGGCGGCCGTCGCGTCGTTGACCATCGACGGGGTGCGGACGATCTTGCCGACCGTGGTGTTGCCGGGACGGTCGACCGCCTTGATCGCCCAGGCGCGGGCGGCGTTCGGGACCGCGACCGTGTCGAAGGTGCGCCGGCCGACCCCGAAGAACACCGGCCGCGGGCTGGTCAGGGCCAGCGTCCGCAGGCCGCTCGGGTCGCCGACGCCCCAGCCCAGGCGCACCGGAACCGAGCCGTTCAGGCTGCCGGGCCGCAGGATCAGTGATGGACCGGACACGAACGTCGGCGGCGTCGCGTCGACCACCACCGTGCGGGTCAGGCGGGTCGTGCGGCCGGACAGGTGGATCGCCAGGACGGTCACCGTGTGCCGGCCGGGGCGCATCCGCAGCAGCGCGATGCGGCCGGCGCTCGAGGCCGAGGTGACGTGCCGGCCGTCCACGTACACGTCGAACCGGCTCATCATCATCGTGGGCGTGGCCAGGCCCCAGTACACCCGGATCGCGCCGCGCGCGTAGTAGACCGAGCCGCCGGCGACCGCCCCGTACACCGCGCGCATCCGCAGCCCGGCCGGCGCCGCGCCGGCCACCCGGCGGATCGCGGGCAACTGCCGGTAGAGCGACCCGCCGGGACAGGTCGTCTCGTTGGTGTCGCGGTGGCCGGAGATCCGGTTGAGTACCACCTTCGTGCCGCGCGCGAAGAGGTCGCTGCCGCTGGAGATCAGCGCCGACCGGCCGATCGGCGGCACCCGGTACATTCCCAGCTTGTACGCGGCGACCTGGGCGACCACGTTGCGGACCGTGGCCGGGGCGCCGACGCCGTCGTAGTTGCCGATCACGGCGATGGCGCTGCTGTACGAGTTGAAGCCGAGCGTGTGCGCGCCCAGCACCGGCCGCGTCACGCCGCCCCTACGGCCCTCGAAGAGCGTCCCGCACTTGTCGACCAGGAAGTTGTAGCCGATGTCGTTCCAGTGGTTGCTCTTCACGTGGTACGCCTCGATGCCGCGGACGATCCGGGCCGAGTCGGCGCAGCGGTAGTTGTTGGCCGTCGCGGTGTGGTGCACGAAGAACGCCCGCACCGACGGCGTGTACTCGGGCGCGTTCTTCACGATCGACTCGTCGGCGCCCCAGCCGGCCCGGCTCACGTAGCGCGGGATCGGTCGCGGCGGGAGGGCGGCTTTTCGCGCGACGTCGGTCTCGATGTGGCGGGTGTCCGGGTTGATCAGGTCGAGGCGCAGACCCCGCGGGAGTACGCCGTCCGTGGTGTGCGCCTCGACGGCGTCGGAGGTGTCCACCCACACCGGGTCGGTGCGGCCGCGGCCGAAGCTGTCGGCGCTGCCCGGCTCGGCGGGGGAGCGGCCGTCGCTCTCCAGCGGCTGCCAGGCCGACCACCGGCCGGTCGCCGCCGAGCGGGTGCGGACGGTGATGGTCGTGGCCAGGGCGGCCGCCGGGTCGTCCCAGGTGGCGCCGACCAGGGCGAACGGGCGGGTCTCCGGCGCGGCGGCGGCCCGGTTGGCCACGCCGATCGGCAGGGTCTGGAGCACCGGCGCTTCCGCGGCCAGCGCCGGGTTTGGAACGGACAAAACGGTCATCAGTACGACGGCAGCGGTCACTTTCGGAACGAGAGTCACACCTGTCCCCTCCGCAAGATAGGTACCAAGTTCCCCGAACAGGATGAAACGTCCGGGCGGCGGGCGGGGTGGCTTTCGGCAAAGGGGCCTACGGCTGCACGATCAGCACTACCTTCCCCCGCCCGTGCCGGGACTCGACCGCGGCGTGGGCGGCGGCCACCTCGGACAGCGGATAGGCCCGGACCGGCATGAGCAGGGCGCCGTCGGCGGCCAGCCGGGCGACCTCGGCGAGGCGGGCCGGGTCGCGCGGCGCCCGCACCACCCGGCCGCCGGCCGAGTCGTCGACGATGGTGCCGATCCGGTCGACGCCGAGCTTGATCGAGGCGGTGACCGCCTCCGGGCCGGCCGCGTCCAGTGCCACGGTCGGCACGAGACCGGTCGCGACCACATTCTCGACCAGACCGGCGCCGTACGCGACCGGCACGGCGCCCAGCTGCCGCAGGTAGTCGTGGTTCGCCGGGCTCGCCGTGCCGATGACCTTCGCACCCAGGCGCCGGGCCAGCTGCACCGCGACCGTGCCCACACTGCCGGCCGCCGCGTGCACCAGCAGCACATCGTCCGGCCGGAGGTCGAGTTCCCGCAGCGCCCCCGTGGCGGTCTGTCCCGCCGCGACGATCGCCGCCGCGGCTGGGAAGGACAGGCCCGGTGGCTTGCGCACGACGTTCGCGGCCGGGGCGATCAGGGCGGACGCCTGCCCGGCCAGCATGGTCGAGCCGAGCACCTCGTCGCCCACCTCGAAGCCGGCGCCCGGACCGACCCGGTCGACCACGCCGGCGTACTCCTGGCCGATCCCCGACGGGAAGGTCACGTCGAGCCACGGCATCCCGCCCGCGCGCACGGCCACGTCGAACGGCTGGACGCCGGCCGCCCGCACCCGTACGCGCACCTCGCCCGGGCCGGGTTCCGGATCGGGCCGCTCGACGACGTGGAGGACATCGGGCGGCCCGAAGCGGTCGAACACGGCGGCTCTCATGCCGCGAGCGTGCAACTTGAAGTTCGGTTGAGGTCAACCTAGGGTTCTGGCGTGACCCCGATCCTGGCCGCCTTCGCCCAGTGGGTCACCCCTGATCTGCCGCTGTACGGCAACGACCACGACCGCGGCGACTTCGCTCCCTGAGCGACACGGTCCCTCCGTGTCCCCTGAACCCCAGATCCGGGAGCGATCACCCATGCCCGATACCGGGATCCGTGCCGTCCTGCGTGCCCCGCAGGTGGCCCTCGTCCTCTCCGCCAGCCAGATCGGCCGGTTGCCACTGGGCTCGGCGCCGCTGGCCCTGCTCATCTTCGCCCGGCAGGCGCAGAGCCTCGCGCTGGCCGGGATCACCGTCGCCGTCTTCACCGCCGGGATGGCCGTGAGCGCTCCGGTGCTCGCCCGCACGGTCGACCGCTGGCGGCAGACGCCCGTCCTCTGGGGATCCGCGGTGCTGTCCGGCCTCGGCTACCTGCTGGTCGCGTCCGGCGGCCGGAACCTGGTGCTCACCCTGGCCGGCGCGGCCGTCGCCGGTCTCGGCACGCCGCCGCTCGAAGCCTGCCTGCGCGCGCTGTGGCCGGTGCTGGTGCGGCCGGCCGCGGTGCCGGCGGCGTACACCCTGGACATCGCCGTCCAGGAGATCATCTTCGTGGTCGGCCCGCTGATCACCGTGGCGGCGGTCGCCGTGGCCGGCCCCGCGGCCGGGCTGATCACCGCGGCCGTGCTCCAGCTGGCCGGCGTGGCCGTGTTCACGCTGGCCCCCGCCGTACGCGGCTGGCACGGCCAACCGGCCCACCGCCACTGGGCCGGCCCGCTGCGCGTCCACCGCTTCGCGATCATGGTGGCCGGCGTGGTCTGCGCCGGCGCCGCCGTCGGCAGCCTGCCCGTGACGCTGACCGGCTACGCCGAGGCGGCCGGCGACCGTTCCCTGACCGGTTGGCTGCTCGCGGCCCAGGCGGCCGGCGCGCTGACCGGCGGCCTGCTCTACACCCGAGCCACCCCCGGCGACGCCCGCCGCTTGCCGTTGCTGGCCACGGCGCTGGCCGTCGGCTACCTCCCGCTGCTGACGGTCCCCGGCGTAGGCGTGATGGCCGTCCTGGTCACGATCAGCGGCCTGGCCCTGCCACCCCTGCTGACCGCGGTCTTCCTCACCGCCGACCGCCTGGCTCCCCCCGGCACCGCCGTCGAGGCGTTCGCCTGGATCATGACCGCGTTCACCGTCGGCAGCGCACTCGGCGCCGCCCTGACCGGCACCCTGGTCGAGACCCAACTCTGGTACGGCTTCGCCTTCGCCCCCATGGCCGGCCTGCTCGGCGCCGCGTTCATGACCCGGGTGGCCCGATGACCATCCCACCAGTCCCTGAACCCCGCCCAGGTCGTAGGCGACAGCATCGACGACGCCCAAGCGACCCAAAGGGCCCGCGGAGCAGGTGCCAGACACCGTTGCCATTGGGAGGATCCGGCGGAAACGCCAGCCCCCGCAACCGCCGGCACCGACCCAGGGGCTCGATGTGCGGCGGGGTGGCAGGTAGGACGGATCTTCAAACCCGCCGCCCGGCACGGCGTGAACGGATCGGCCACGGGCCAGACGCGCGGCAGGCGGCCGACGTCTGCCACCAACTCGGCCTGGGCACCGAAGCCAAAGACACCGAAGGCGTCCGAGCCAAGCTGAAACGACTGGTCAAACGCAGTGTCCTGTCCGAACCCGAGGCCGGCCTGTTCACCCTGGCCGGCGCCGGCCGAACCGACCAAACAGCCCGCGACCAGCAGCCCTAACTCCTCACCAAACACGAAACACACCTAAAGCGCGCCTATCGCCCTCTCACGTTGTGCCATTCACTGGCGCGGGCGGGACGGATACGGGAAACTGCCCCGATGCCTGCTGAGTACACCCAAAGTGACCAGTTCCGTGGTGCCCGCATCCACCTATGCGACCTCTCCGGCCTCGAGATTCGCGATTGCGACGTCACCGGCCTGAAGATCGTGGACTGCTATGGGGGCAACGTCTCCCTCGGTGGCGGCTTCGAGCGTGTCGTTGTCAACGACGTCGACGTGACCGCCTACGTCGAGGCCGAGCTCGACCGGCTGCATCCCAACCGGGTGCTGGCCCGTGAGGCCACGTCCGCCGCCGAATACCGGGCCGCTTGGGATGCCATCGAGAAGCAATGGGAGGAGACGCTCGACCGCGCCAGGCGCCTACCCGAGGCGAAGCTGCACGAGCAGGTCGACGGCGAGTGGTCGTTCGTCGAGACGCAGCGGCATCTGCTGATGGCCAGCGATGCCTGGATCGGCAACGCCGTGCTCGAGGAGGACGCGCCGTACCACCCGTTGGGCCTTCCTGGCGGCGGGATGCCGGCCGAAGCAGCGGCGAAGCTCGGGCTCACCCTCGATGCCACCCCGACGCTCGACGAGGTACTCGCGCCGCGGCTGGCCCGCATGGCCACGATGCGCCGGCTCGTCGACGAGCTCACCGAGGCCGAGCTCGATCGGGTGTGTGGTCGCAAGCCGGCGGACCCATATCCGGACCGGGAGTACGTCGTGCGCCGCTGCCTCACGGTGGTGTGCAAGGAAGAGGCCGAGCATCACCGGTATGCGGTCCGCGACCTCACCGTGCTCGAGGCCGATGCCCGAACCGGGTGAAGGCGCGTCCCGGCAATGGACGGCGATCTCGCGATCCTGCGCTTGACCAGCCCATCTTGCTGTCGGAGCCCCTCATCGCACCCACACTGCCCAGCCAGGGCGCGGTGCCGGCCGGCGAGGTAGTCACGACCGGCTACGGAAAGACCAGCAATGCGGGCTTCCCCCACGAACGACGCGAGGTCTTCCTCGATGTCACGCCGCGGTGGACCTGCGAAGGCATCTACCAGTTCGTGAAGCCGATCACGCCCGGAACGAACTGCACCCGCAAATCCGGCCAGACGGCCGGAGCATGCGGCACTGGGTGATGTCGTCATCGGAATCGTCTCCTGAAATATCTCTGGCCAGTGCGGCAACCCGACCTATCCCACCGTGAATCAGCACCGAACCTGGATAAGCGGCAACGTGGGGAGGTAGCCGGCGGTTCATCCACCTGCCTTCAGCCGGAACGCGAGGCGGCGAGGTGCCTGCACGCGGTAGCTGTCCGTCACCAGCTCGGCAACCTCGACCCAGTCCGTCTCGTCGTCCAGCACCATTCCCACGACATTCACACCCCAGTCGGCCCGGAAGAACGGAGGGCCGGCATGCGCCAGCGCGGCCAACTCCCCGGGCGGCGCCCGGAAGGTCATCAGGATGGCCGGATCGTCCGTATCGATGTACGCCGACCGCCTCCCGTCGGTGGTGTAGACGTGCAGGAACGTCCGCCGGCGAATCCGCCACCGCAGGCCGATCCACGCCGGCTCCTCGTACGCCTCGGGCAGCTCCCCGCAGATCACCCGGAGCCGGCCCACAACGGCGGGTGGAACGTCCGCGATGTCGCCCATCTGTACCTCCCGCGCCCATCCTGCCCGCCGGTTAGGACATCAGCACATCAGAGCAAAGGGCCGAGGGCATCTACAGCCGGACCGTGAATTTGGTTGGTCAGATGGCGGCCGTCAGCTCGATCAACGACGGCATGTTCAACCAGGGCCGTGATAGTGGTGGGCGGCTGACGCGTATGGCGGCGATGTAGACCCTCGATTGCTGGGGGTCGGGGGGCCGTTCGTGGTGGCGAGCGTCGCGTCGGCCGATCCCGGCGAGGGTGCGTTCCACGAGCCGGTGGCGGGAATCTTCGACGGCATCGGCCCGCGCGACGCCACCCGCGAAGCCGGACAGGCCGCTACGACGCCTTCGTGCTTCGGCGCGGGTGGTTGGACAATGCGTTGGCGTTGGCGTTGGCGTTGGCGTTGGCGTTGGCGTTGGCGTTGGCGTTGGCGTTGGCGTTGGCGTTGGCGTTCGGGTTCGGGTTCGGTCAGTGGAGTTGGCCGTCGTCTCGGAGCTGGTCGAAGATCAGTTTGTCCACAGGGGAGACTCGGTTGCGGTCGGCGTAGGTCAGCCAAGCCAGCTCGGCGATCTCGGCGGCCGGGGTGAGGGTGCCGGAGTAGGTGGCGGTGTAACAGGTCATGCGGACCCGGATGCCCTGGGGGTGGGCGTGGGCCTGGGCCTCGAAGATGCCGGCGGGGGCGGCCGTGGAAGGGTCGATGGCTACGGTCAGTTCCTCGCGGATCTCGCGCACCAGGGTGTCCAGATCGGACTCGCCGGGCTCGCGTTTGCCGCCGGGGAGGTAGAAGGCGTCCCGGTGGTGGCTGCGGGTGCTGAGGATTGCGCCGTCGCGCACGTGGATCCAGGCGATTTTGTCGATGTCGGGCATGTCGGCCGTTCCTGTCGGTGAGCAGAGCCGGACAGGTTATCGCGTCGCCGCCGGCCGGATTGCTGCGACGGTCAAGGGCTGCCAACAAACGCGGTGCGCAAACGAGGCGGTTGGGGAAGGCCGCGGATCCGGTGGTCGTCGAGGTCGCGGCAAGGAGGGGGTCGCGTCGCCCGGCCGGATGAACACAGGGGTAGGGGCTCCGTGGAGAAACAACGCGGGCGAGAGGTGATCTTGTCGGGGGAAGGGCGGCGCGGCTTAGAGTCGGTGGTCATGGGTGTGGGGGTGGAAGTTGTCGAGGAAGCGGGCGACGAGGTTGTCACTGCGCTGGCTCGGCTTATGCCTCAATTGTCGCCTCTGGTGGATCTGATCGGTGTGGAAGCTGTGGGGGTGCTGGTCGCCTGGCCCGGTAGCCGGGTGCTGGTGGGGCGGCTTGACGGGGAGATTGTCGGGACTCTCACGCTTGTGGTGTTTCCTACGCCTACGGGGGTACGGGCACGGGTTGAGGATGTTGTGGTGGATGTTGGGTGCCGGGGGCGGGGAGTCGGGTCGGCCCTGCTGCTCGAGGCGGTTCGGTTGGCCAGCATTGATGGGGCCTACACGATTGATCTCTCGTCCCGGCCGTCGCGGGTGGCCGCCAATCGGCTGTGTGAAGAGTTCGGGTTCGAACTGGGGGACGATCGGGCCTATCGGCTGAATCTGCCTCGGCGGGGGCGGCGGCGCTCGGGAGAGTGACGGACCGGTCACGCCCGGCGGTCGCGGCACGGCCTGGACGGGCCGGTCAGGCCGCGGAGCGGGAACGGTGCCGTGCTCGTGCGTACCCGGAAAAAGGGTGACCGATACCGTTAGCCCGTGTCTCCGATCCCGTGGTGGGCGCTGCCCCTCGTTGCCGTCGTGTTCGCGCTGGCGGGCGCCGGTGTGGCGCTGCTCGTACAGGCCCGCACCGACTATGCCCGCAGCCGGTACCGCCGGACGAAGCGGTGGTACACCGAACGCAAGTCCGCGTACGTCGACCTGATGGCCGTGTTCGAGCGGGTCGTGTACCGGCTCCGCACCGAGGACAAGACCCCGGACGCGATGGCCTACCTGGGCGAGGTCGGTCCTCCGCTCGCGCAGGTGCGGCTGCTGGCCTCGGGGCCGGTACGCAGCGCCGCGCTCGCCGTGCACCTTCAGCTGGAACAGCTGCACGCGACCAACGGGCCGGCGCCGCCGGGGGTGGAACCGCAGAAACACGTCCGTGAGCTGCTCGCCCAGGTGCCGCTGGTCATGCAGGAGTTGGAGGCGGCGATCCGCGAGGAGCTGGAGATCCGGACCGAACCCCCGCAGCGGAACGTGGTCCGGCAGGATCGGAGCTGACACCGACCCTGAGGAGGGCGACATGTCGGAGATGGACAGCACCACCGCCGCGCTCGTACGCAGCGGGGTGGTCGCGGTGCTGCGGGCGGCGTCCGCGGACGGCTTCGCGGCGGTGGCCGACGTGCTCGTCGGCAACGGGATCACCGCGATCGAGGTGACGCTCACCTCGCGCGGGGCGCTGGACGCGCTGGCGGTGCTGCGGCGCGAGCTGCCGCCGTCCGCGGTGATCGGGGCCGGCACCGTGCTCACCCCGGACCAGGCCAAGGCGTCGGTCGACGCGGGCGCGGCGTTCCTGGTGTCGCCGGTCGTCGACCCGGCCATGCAGCAGGACTTCGGCGTGCCGTTCTACCCGGGCGGGCTCACCCCGAGCGAGATCCACCGCGCCGCGCAGGCCGGCGCCGGGCTGGTCAAGTTGTTCCCGGCGTCGGCGGTCGGCCCGGGCTACCTCAAGGATCTGCACGGCCCGCTGCCCGGCACCCGGATCATGCCGACCGGCGGCATCGGCCTCGACGACATCACCGCCTGGCTGAGCAGCGGCGCCTCCGCCGTGGGTCTGGGCGGGCCGCTGCTCGGTGACGCGTTCACCGGCGGCGACCTGGGTCAGCTCGCGGTGCGGGCGCGGCGCGCGGCCGAGGCGGTCGCGGTGGCCAGGTTCGCCGAATGAGCGGGCTCTTCACCTTCGGTGAGACCATGGGCCTGGTCGCCGCGGACGGGATCGGTCTTCTCGAGTACGCCCGGAGCTTCTCGTTCGCCATCGGCGGCGCCGAGAGCAACGTGGCCATCGGGGTGGCCCGGCTCGGCGGCCGGGCCACGTGGCTGGGGCGGGTCGGCCGGGACGCCACCGGCGACCTGATCGCGAACCGGCTGCGGCACGAGGGCGTGACCACTCACGCCATCCGGGACGACGCGTTCACCGGCCTGATGGTGCGCTACCGGCGGACCGGCGCGCTGACCCACGTCGACTACCACCGGGCCGGGAGCGCCGGGTCGCGGCTGTCACCGGCCGACCTGCCCGCGTCCTTCAGCGACATCGACATTCTGCACGTCACGGGCATCACGCCGGCCTTGAGCGCGGGCGCCCGCGCCGCCGTGTTCCAGGCCGTCGAGCAGGCCCGCGCCGACGGGGTGACCGTGTCGGTCGACGTCAACTACCGGGCCAAGCTGTGGTCGCGGTTCGACGCCGCGCCGGTGCTGCGTGATCTGGTGACGCGGGCCGACATCGCGTTCGCCGGCCCCGACGAGGCGGCGCTGTTCGTGGGCGACGGCGATCCGGTGGCCGGGCTGGCCGGGCTCGGTCCGGCCGAGGTGGTGGTCAAGGACGGCGCCCGCGGCTGCGCCGCCTTGATCGAGGGCCGGCGGTACGAGGTGCCGGCGCTCGCCGCGACGGTGGTCGACCCGGTCGGCGCCGGTGACGCGTTCGTGGCCGGCTACCTCGCCGACCGGATGGCCGGGGCGGCCGCCGGGCCACGCCTGCGGACGGCGATCGCGGTCGGCGCGTTCGCGGTCACCACCCCGGGCGATTGCGAGGGGCTGCCCTACCGGGACGACCTGGTGGCGGCGACCGACAACGTCACGCGGTGACCCCGCCCAGCCGCCTTCAGCCGCCCAGCCCGCCGCCGGCCCGGAGGTTCTGGCCGGTGATCCAGCGGCCGTCCGGCCCGGCCAGGAACGCCACGACATCGGCGATGTCCTCGGGCTGCCCGACCCGGCCGAGCGGCGTGTGCGCTTCGATCATCGCCAGCTGCTCGGGCGAGTTGGTGGTGCGGAGCAGGTCGGTCTCGGTGGCGCCCGGCGAGACCGCGTTGACGGTGATGCCGCGCGGGCCCAGCTCTCCCATGAGCGCCCGCCCGAACTGCTCGATCGCGCCCTTGGTGCCCATGTAGAGGGCGGCGCCGGGCGCGGGCATCCGGGTGTTCATCGTGGACAGTGTGATGATGCGGCCGCCGTCCCGCATGTGCCGCGCGGCGTGCTGCATGGAGAAGTAGACCGACCGGGCGTTGACCGCCATCACCCGGTCGTACTCCGCCGGGGTGACCTCGGCGACCGGCGCCGGCGAGAACCGCGCGGCCGCGTTGCACACCAGGATGTCGAGGTCGTCGACCCCGGCGAACAGCGTGTCCACGGCGTCGTCGGCGGCCAGATCGACCCGGACGGCCCGTGCGCCGGGCACCGCCTTCACCACCTCGGCCGCGTCGTCGGCCCGCGAGTGATAGCTGAACACGACGGTCGCGCCGTCCCGCCCCAGCCGTTCGACAATCGCCCGCCCGATCCCCCGCGAGCCGCCCGTCACCACCGCCGTCTTCCCGGTCAGATCCCCCATCGCCCAAACCTATCGCCCACCTTCGATATCCCGCTGCCCCTGTCCGATCAGCCCCGCAGGGTGACCGGATCGTTCCGGGAGGGGGCTCGAACGTGACTTCCGCTGGGGTAAGCGGGTGACCAGACTGTGCAGCATGACGAGTGCGTTGCTGGTGATTGACGTGCAGGAGAGCTTTCGACAGCGGAAGAACTGGGCGGAGGTGTCGAATCCGGGGGTGGCCGTGGAGGTGGGGCGGCTGGTGGATGCGGCCCGGGAGAAAGGGGGCGTGGTGATCTGGGTGTTGCACTCCGAGCCGGGGAGCGACACGCCGTTCGATCCGGAGTCGGGGCATGTGCGGCTGGTCGACGGGCTGGCGCCCCGGGACGGTGAGCCGGTTCTGACCAAGACGTCGCGGAACGCGTTCACGACCACGAATCTGCAGCAGCGGCTCACCGAGCTCGGGGTTCGGAAGGTGGTCGTCTGCGGGATCCAGACCGAGCAGTGCTGTGAGACCACGGCGCGGCTGGCGGCCGATCTCGGGTACGAGGTGGACTTCGTGACCGAGGCCACGGCCACGTTCCCGATCCGGTGGGACGACCGGGTGCTCGGCACGGACGACATCATCGAGCGGACCGAGTTCGCGCTCGCGGGGCGGTTCGCCACCATCCGGACGGTGAAGGAGCTGACCGAGGCGTGACCCGGGTCGTCTTCCTGTTGACGCCCGGTCTGCATCTGCTGGATCTGGCCGGGCCGGCGCAGGTGTTCGGGGCGGCGGCCGATGCGGGACATGAGTACGAGTTGCGGTACGTCGCGGGGCGGGCTGACGTACGTACCCATCAGGGTTTGACGGTCGTGGCCGAGACCGAACCGCCCAGAGTGACCACCGGCGATCTCCTCGTCGTGCCGGGCTGGCGGTCACCGCTGCGGTCGGGGGAGTTCCCGGACCGCTACCAGCAGTCCTTGCGGCTGGAGCGGGCCGAGCATCTGATCGGCCACGGATCCACCGTGGAAGCTGCCGCGAGGGCGGTCGGATTTGGCGACGCGCGCATGTTGCGGAGGCTTCGCAACCGTTAGGACACCTGGCGTCCACCTGCTCGGAAGCTGCTCTCAACGTTGTTCCGGCTTCATACCGTGAGCTGGGAGGACATGAGGTGGCTATGCGCGGATCGATCGGGCCCTACGAGCTCAAAACCATGATCGGCCGGGGTGGCATGGGCGAGGTGTGGGAGGCCGTCGACGCCCGCAACAACCGCCGGGTCGCCCTCAAGATCCTCACCGACGAGGCGTTACGGCAGGACGAGTTGCGGGCGCGGTTCCTGCTCGAGATGGAGGTGGCGTCGGAGATCGAGAACCCGTACGTGGTGCCGGTCTACGACTTCGGCATCGGGCCTCCGCCGTACATCGCTGCGGCACCGGGACGTGAAGCCGTCGAACATCCTGCTCCACGACGGTGTGGACGACGGCGTCGACCACGTCTACCTGACCGACTGGGGCATCGCGCAGCGGGTCGACACCAGCGACCCGGCGATCACCCGCGTCGGGCAGATGGTCGGCACCCCGCCGTACATCGCACCGGAGCGCCTGCTGGGCACCCAGGCCGACCACCGCGCCGACATCTACTCGCTCGCGGTGGTGCTCTACCAGGCGCTGTCCGGGCGGCTGCCGTTCGGTGCGGAGGGGCAGCCGTTCCCGCTCAAGGCGCACCTGTTCGACCCGCCGGCGCCGCTGCCGCCGACGGTGCCGCGGGCGCTGCGGGACGTGGTGATGAAAGGGCTGGCAAAGGAGCCGGACGACCGGCAGCAGGACGCGGCGAGTTTCGGGCGGGCGGCGTACGCGGCGTTGAACGCCGAGCCCAAGACACCGGCGCGGGCCAGGAAGCCCATCATGGGAGATCAAGATGAACCTGCTCCGTTTCCTTCTCGACGCCGCGACCCTGGTCCCGCCGGACCTGCGGTTGCTCGAACGATGAAGCCGCTCCGGGCGGTCGTCGGCACGATCGGCGCCGCCCTGCTGCTGGTCGTCGCGTTCGTGGTCGTGCGCAACGTGGTGACCGGCGGCGACGACGCCGGGTGCGCCGGCGACCCGCGCGCGGTGCGTGGCATCGTCGGCTCGGAGAAGGAGGCGTACCTGCGGGACGCCCGGGTCGCCGAGATCTTCCGGTGCGCCGGGTACGACCTGCGGATCGACGCGCGGGGCTCGCGCGAGATGATCAGCAGCCTCCGGCCGGGCAACGACTACGACTTCGCGCTGCCGTCGAGCACGCCCACCGCCCGCACGATCATGACCACGCTGAAGATCGACAAGTCGTACCGGCCGTTCTCGTCGGTGATGGTGGTGGCCACCTTCACGGAGACCGTGGACGTGTTGCGGGCCAACGGGATCGCGCGGCGCGTCAACGGCACGGACACGGTCAGCGTGGCCAAGCTCGTCGAGCTCGGGCGCAAGGGCACCCGCTGGCGCGACCTGAAGGGCAACACCGGCTCGCCGAACGGCAACGTCGTGCTGATGCGCACCACCGACCCGGCCGACTCGAACTCGGCGATCATGTTCGTGTCGATCGTGTCGTCGGTGCTCAACGGGGACAAGCCGGTCGCCGACGACGGCGCGCTGGCCAAGGTCATGCCCGAGCTGTGCCGGCTGATCTCGTACCAGGGCCAGAAGCCCAGCACCAGCGAGGTGCTCTTCGACGAGTACCTCACCGACGGGCCCAACCGGACGCCGATGGCCCTGATCTACGAGTCCCAGTACTACGACGAGGCCTCGTCGTCGCAGGTCCCGGAGGACGGCCGGCACGTGCTGCTGTTCCCGAACCCCACCGTCTACGCCTGGCACACCCTGGTGCCGATCACCGAACCGGGCGACGCCGTCGGCCGGATGCTGCGGGACGACAAGGAACTCCAGGACATCGCGGTCCGCTACGGCTTCCGCCCGGAGGGGCGCTCGCTGCCGGACCGCCCGGCCCCGCCGGTCGTCGTCGAGCCGCCCGAATACCCCCTCCTCGAGAAGATGATCGACCGGCTCGGCCCCTTCGACCAGCAGAACGGGAAGTGCGCGCAATGATCCGTCGCGTCCTGGCCGGGGTGGCCACGGCCGCCCTCCTCACCGCCTGCACCTCGGCCCCGCCGGAGAAGAAGCCGCCCGCTCCGCCCGCGGAAAAAGTCACCCTGCGCGTGCTGGCCGGCAGCGAACTGGCCGATCTGAAGCCGATCCTCGACGCGGCCGCGAAGGCCACCGGCGTGACCGTGAAGATGGACTTCACCGGCAGCCTGGAGGGCGCCGAGACGGTCGCCACCGGCCGGGCCGACGGCAAGTACGACGCCGTCTGGTTCTCGGCCAACCGCTACCTCGAGACCATTCCCGAGGCGAAGAAGCGGCTCGGCGCCGCCACCCGGATCATGGGCTCACCGGTGGTGCTCGGTCTGCGCGCCTCCACGGCCGAGCGGCTGGGCTGGACCGGTAAGCCAGTGACCTGGAAGGACATCGCCGCGGCGGCCGAGGCCGGCCGGTTCACGTTCGCGATGACCGATCCGGCCGACTCCAACACCGGCTTCTCCGCCCTGGTCGCGGTGGCCGCGGCGCTGGACGGCAGCGGCCGGGCGCTGGACGCGGCCGCCATCAACAAGGTCGCCGCCCCGCTCACCGGCTTCTTCAAGGCCCAGAAGATGACGGCCGGCTCGTCCGGCTGGCTCACCGACGCGTACGTCAAGCGGATGTCCGGCCCCGAGCCGATCGACGGCCTGATCAACTACGAGGCGTCGCTGATCGCGCTCAACAACACGAACCGGCTGAACGAGCCGCTCACCCTGATCTACCCGTCCGACGGCGTGGTCAGCGCCGACTATCCGCTCACCGTGCTCGCCGGCGCGCCGGCCGGGATCCGCGACGCCCACCAGCGGCTGACCGACTATCTGCGGACCGAGCAGGTGCAGAAGCAGATCGGTACGGAGACCGCGCGCCGCCCCGCGGTGGCCGGTGTGCCCCGCCCGGCCGGCCTGCCCGAGTCGCCGGTCGAGCTGAACTTCCCGGAGACCCGGGCGTCGATCGACGCGCTGCTGAGCGCCTACCTCGACAAGCTGCGGCGGCCGTCCCGCACGGTCTACGTGCTCGACCTCTCCGGCTCGATGGGCAAGAACGGGCGGATCACCCAGCTCAAGGCGGCCCTGACCGGCCTGACCGGTGTCAACCGGACGCTCACCGGGTCGTACTGCCGGTTCCGCAGCCGGGAGGAGGTGGTCATCCTGCCGTTCAGCGACAAGCCGGGCCGGCCACAGACGTACACCATCGACGCGCGGAACCCGCAGCCGTCCCGCGATCGGCTGCGCGGTGAGATCGAGAAGCTTCAGGTACGCGGCAACACCGCCGTGTACGACTCGGTGATCGCCGCGTACGGAGCGCTGGACGCGGCCGCCGACCAGGACCGCTTCACCAGCATCGTGGTGATGACCGACGGCGAGAGCAACCGGGGTCGTGATCTGGCCGCGTTCAAGAGGTTCATCGCCCCGAACGACGGCGCGGCGGCGGTGTTCCCGATCCTCTTCGGCGAGGCGCAGGAGGCGCAGATGCGCGAGCTCGGCACGCTGACCGGCGGCGAGACCTGGGACGCCCGCGGCGGCGACCTGACCAAGGCGTTCTGCCAGATCCGCGGCTACCAGTAGAGCGCGTCAGAGTTCGGGGTGGCCGAACAGCGCCGGCAGGCCGCCGGTGTGCATGAAGACGACGCGGCCGGTGCGGGTCAGGCCGTCGCCCCGGCCCATGGCGATCAGGCCGGCCAGGGCCCGGCCGGTGTAGGTCGGGTCGAGGAAGAGCCCCTCGGTGCGGGCGGCCAGCTTGATCGCGTCGCGGACCGGTTCGGTGAACGCGGCGTACCCCCGGCCGATCTGACGCTGGTCGATGGTGAGCGAGGACGGCGGCACCGGGAGCAGGGCGCCGACCGTGGCGTGCGGGTCGGCCACGGCGCCGACGTCGACCCCGTACACCCGCTCGGGGCCGAGCTCGCGCACCAGGCCGGCCATCGTCCCGCCCGAGCCCACCGCGACCACGACCCGGTCGAACTCGGGAACCTGCCCGACCAGTTCCTTGGCGCAGTCCACATAGGCCTGGACCGACGCCGCCGACGTGCCGCCGAACGGGATCAGGTGGGCGCCGTCGTGCCGGGCCGCCTCGGCCTGGGCCACCTGGGTGGGCGACTCGTCGCCGGCCCAGACCACCTCGGCGCCGGCCAGCGAGTCGAGGATCAGGTTGCCGGCCAGGGAAGCCGGCGGGTGCCCGGCGAGCACGAGGACGCAGCGCAGCCCGAGCCGCGCGGCGGCGGCCGCGGTCGACCGGCAGTGGTTGCTCTGCGGCGCGCCGGTGGTGATCAGCGTGTGGGCCCCGGCGGCGAACGCCTCGGCGCAGGTGTATTCCAGCTTGCGGACCTTGTTGCCACCGCCGCCCAGACCGACCAGATCGTCACGTTTCACCCACAGTTCGCGCAGGCCCAGCGCGGCGGCCAGCCGAGGGGCGCGTTCCACCGGTGTCGGCCAGGCGCCCAGGGCCAAGGGGGTGACCATGATCGAAGATTACCGGTTAGGCCCGCCGCCACGCGAGCCTCTGGACGAGCAGCGTCAGCACGCCCGCGGCCACGATCGCGGTGATGTTGATGAGCAGTTGCAGGGCCGAACCGGCCGCCTCGTCGGTGACGCCGTAGGCCAGGGCGACCGCCGCGTTGGCCGCGGCCGGGACCGTGGTCACCGAGATCAGCACCCCGACCAGGGTGCCCGCCTTGGCCGAGGTCAGCGAGAGCATGCCGGCCACCCCGGCCAGGAACCCGACCACCCAGCTCAGCGCGTCCGGCTGCCAGATGAAGCTGGTCAGTGGCCGCTCGTCGAGCAGCATCGCCTTGCTGACCAGGCCGGCCGCGTTGAGCAACCAGGTGGTCAGGACGGTCACCACGACACCCACCGCGAAGCCGGCGACCAGCGAGGTCACCGCGCGGCGGACCAGCCCCGGCCGTCGCCGCACCAGGCCGACGCAGAGCGCGGCCACCGGCCCGAACTCGGGGCCCACCACCATCGCCCCGACGATCAGGATCGGCTGGTCCAGCAGCACGCCGATGCCCGCGATCACGGTGGCCACGACCATGAAGGCCAGGTACGCGGCGGACAGTCGCGTCTCCTCGCCGGTGGTGTGCTCGATCTCGTCCCACACCACGGCGTCCACCCCGAAGCCGGGCGCCCGCCGCTCGGCCCGGTCGGCCGACGCGGACATCACCGCGTCGACGCGCTCCATCATGATCGAGCCGTCCTTCTCCAGGCCCAGCTCCCGGAGCTCGTCGAGCACCTCGCTGGCGCCCTCGCGGGCCACGTCGCAGGTGATCAGGTCGCCGGCCGGATCGCGGGCCACGCCGGGGAAGGCGACCACATGGGTGACCGCGGCGCTCGCGGTCAGCACCCGCTCGACCCGTTCGGTCCGATCGGTCGGCGTGATGATCCGCAGGTGCAACATCGCGCTATTCCATCACGGTGGGGCGGGTATGAAGATCGCGTGCCGTTTCTCGCGCTGTTCGCCGCCGTCCTCCTGCTCGGCATCGCCGACTCGATGGTCAACTCGTACCTCGTCCTGTTCGGCGCCGACGTGGTGGGCCTGACGCCGTTCCAGATCGGCGTGTGGTCGTCGGTGTTCGCCGTCAGCGGGATCACCATCGGCTGGTGGCTGGGCCGGCTGTTCGACCGCCGGCCCGCGCGGGCGTACGCGATCGTCGTGATCCTCCTGGGTTCGGCCGGATATCTCGTGCTGCCCCGGGTCGCCGGCTTCCTGGTGCTGCTCCTGATGGCGGCCACGGTGCTCGGGGTGATGGGCGCGGCCTTCCCGCAGTTGTTCACGCTGGCCCGCGCCGTGCTCGGGGAGGGCGCCGCCGGGCAGCGCTCGGCCCCGCTGCTGCGCTCGGCCTGGTCCCTGGCCTGGGCGGTCGGGCCGTTGCTGGGCGCGCTCGTGCTGTCCAAGGGCGGCTACTCGTGGCTGATGTGGACCGCGGCCGGGTTGTTCCTCGCGTCCGCGCTGACCGTCCTCGTGGTGCCGCGGCCCGGGCCGGTCGTGGAGGTGAGCTCGTCCCCGGGCCAGACCCCGGTCCTGCTCACCGCGGGCGTCGTCCTGTTCTTCACCGCGGTCTTCGGCGGCGGTCTGGCCCTGCCGCTGTTCGTCACCCGCGCCCTGCACGAGCCGCCGGCGTCGGTCGGCGTGCTGTTCAGCGTCTGCGCCGCGGTCGAGGTCGCGGCCACCCTGGCGCTGGCCGCCCTGCCCGCCCGGGTGAACCAGCGGGCCCTGATGCTCGGCGGCTTCGCCTCCCTGGTCGGCTACAACGCCCTGACCGTGGTGTCGTCCGGCCTGGTCATGCTGGTGATCGGCCAGGCCTTACGCGGCGTGGCGATCGCGGTCGTGGCCGGGGCCGGCATCCGGTACTTCCAGGACCTGCTCGCCCCGGCGACCGGCCGGGCCACCACCCTGTTCGCCAACGCGGCCACGGCCGGGATCCTGGTCTCGGGCATCCTCACCGGGCTGGCGGTCGAGCAGGTCGGCTATCGCACGACGTTCCTGCTCGCCGGCGTGGCGGCCGCGGTGGGCGGGGCCGCCTTCGCCCTCGGGTCCCGGCGCCGCACGCTCTAGGTGTCGGCGTGGATCGGGCCGTCGGTGGCGGTCAGGCGGTGGCCCGATCCGCTCCAGCGCATCGCGACGATCTCGGCGGCCACGCTGACCGCGGTCTCCTCGGGGGTGCGGGCGCCCAGGTCGAGGCCGATCGGGGAGGAGAGGCGGGCCAGCTCGGGCGGCTCGACGCCGGCCTCGCGGAGGCGTTTGAGGCGGTCGTCGTGCGTACGCCGGGAACCCATCGCCCCCACGTAGCCGAGCGGCAGACGCAAGGCGACCTCGAGCACGGGTACGTCGAACTTCGGGTCGTGGGTGAGCACGCAGACCACCGTGCGCTCGTCGATGTGCCCGGCCTCGGCCTCGCCCGCCAGGTAGCGGTGGGGCCAGTCGACCACGACCTCGTCGGCGGTGGGGAAGCGGCGCTTGGTGGCGAACACCGGCCGGGCGTCGCAGACGGTCACCCGGTAGCCGAGGAACGAGCCGATCCCGGCCACCGCGGCGGCGTGGTCGGTCGCCCCGAAGACCAGCATCCGGGCCGGCGGGGCGAACGCGCTGACCAGCAGCGTGGTGCCGGCGCCGCGGCGCTGACCGTCGGGGCCGTAGTGGAGCAGGCCGGTCCGGCCGGCGGCCAGCAACCCGCGGCCGTCGTCGGTGGCGGCGTCGTCGAGGCGGTCGGGGCCGAACGTGCCGGTCCGCTCGTCGGGGGTGATCAGCAGGTGCTTGGCGATCGGGCCGGCCACCCCGGTGACCAGCGCGACCGGGCGGTCGGCGGCGACCGCGGCGGCCAGCTCGGGCAGCTCGGGGAAGGTGTGCCGGTCGACCTTCTCGACCAGCAGCTCGATGATGCCGCCGCAGGTCAGGCCGACCTCGAACGCGTCGTCGTCGGAGATGCCGAAACGGACGGGCCGCGCCTCGCCGCTCTCGGCGACCTCGCGGCACAGCTCGTACACCGCGCCCTCGACGCAGCCGCCGGAGACACTGCCCGACACCGTGCCGTCCGGACCGACCAGCATCGCGGCGCCGGGCTGGCGTGGCGCGCTCTTCCAGGTCGCGGTGACGGTGGCGAGACCGACCGCCTCGCCCGCGTGCCACCAGCGCAGCAGATCGTCCAGGACATCACGCATGGCCCACACCCTGAGGAACATCGAGGTCGAAGTCGTCGGCGACATCGGAGACGTCGACCACCCGCACGTCGCGGGAACGGAGATAGTCACGGGCGCCGCGGTCGCCCACGGCGGCGGCGGAGGCGCCGGCCCAATGGTCGCGGCCGAGCAGCACGGGGTGGCCGCGCCGATCGCCGTAACCTCCCATGACCAGGGCGTCCGGCGCCGCGAAGGCGGCCAGGCGGTCGACCGCCGCGCGCGTGACGCCGGGCATGTCGACCAGCGTCACCACGGCGGCGCCGGCCTCGGGCACGGCGGCCAGCCCGGCCTGGAGCGACGAGCCCATGCCCGTCTCCCAGCGCGGGTTGTCGACATAGGTCAGCTCCGGAGCGACATTCCGGACGTCGGGGGCGGAGGCGCCGATCACGACGATCACGCGGGAGAGACCCGACAGCGCCACGGCGGCGTGGCGGACCAGCAGCTTGCCGTCGTACGCCACCAGCGCTTTGGGCATGCCGTAGCGCCGGCCGGCTCCGGCCGCCAGGACGACCCCGGCGATCTCCACACGATCGAGCCTATCCCCGATCGGTCAGCGGAACACCAACCCGCGGACCGCGGCCAGCGGCAGGGCGCTGCGCGGCCGGAACGGGACCCGCCACAGCCCGCCGTGCGCCGCGGCGTAGGCCTCGTCGGCCGGATGCGGTTTGCGCAGGCCGTGCACGAGCAGGATCGCCATCAGCTTGCTGGCCGTGGCCGGCTCGAAGATCTCCACGTCGAAGATGTGCGCGCCGGCGTAGGCCGCGGCGAGCAGCCGGTTGCTGGTCACCGATCGGGTCCGGGTGGACGGCGCCACCCCCGAACGACACCGGCGTGCCCTCCGACCGGGCCAGCGCCGAGCGCCACCGCAGGATGCGCTTGGCCAGCGCGTAGTTCGGGCCCTGGATCGGGAAGAGGCCGTCGCAGATCGGCGGGGAGCCGGCCGGATAGTTGGGGCTCAGGCCGCGGCCGGCCAGGAGGACGTTGCCGATCCGGGCGCGCGCCGACCGCCGCTGCCACCGGGCCCGGCTCTCGGCCATCGCGTCGGCCGGCACCGCGAAGGAGTCGGTCGGGGTGGCCAGGCCGGCCAGGGTGATGTCGTCGCGCCGCTGCCGCAGGTGTTCGCCCAGGGCGTCGACGGCCACGGCCAGTCGTGGGTACACCGCGCCGGGGGAGATCCACGCCGATGACCGTGCCGCCCCAGCCCAGCCAGGCCGGCAGCGGACCCATCTCGGCGCCCGCGCCCAGCACGACCAGGGTCCGGCCGGCGAGGTCGAGCCAGTCCGGGTTGGCGACCACCTCACGCACGGCGGCGGCGCAGGACGGCTCGATGATCCCGGCGGACACCCAGGCGTCGAGCCGCCGGTCCAGCGCCTCGCCCCGCAGCAGCTGACCGCGGTAGGGGAGGGTCACCTCGCGCTCGGCGGCCGCGGCGGCGGCCGGGTCGGCCGCACGCAGGGCATCGGCGACCACCGCCCGGCCGAAAGCCAGACTGCTGCGCCTGCCGTCGGCGTCGACCGGGTAATCGATGGGCATGCGCTCAGTATCGCCTCCTACCCAGGTCTGAGCCCGGCTCCTCCCGGCGGTCGCGAGTCGGGCCGCTGGGCGGGCGATTCCAGCGACGTTCGTCGACAGAGTCAGGGCATGGAAATCAAGACCTGGCACCGCCCCCTGATGGTCCTGGTGGCGGCCATGGCGCTGCTCACCGTCGGCACGGCGGTCGCGATCCTCGTCGACGACCGGGTGCTGCTCGGCGCGCCGGCCTGGATGAAGCCGTTCAAGTTCTCCGTCTCGATCCTGCTCTACTCGCTCACCCTGGCCTGGGTGCTCTCGCTGCTGCCGCGGCGCAGCCGGGTCGTCGAGTGGTCGGCGTTCGTCATCGTGCTGGCGCTGGTCGCCGAGATGGTGGTCATCGCCGGTCAGACCGTCCGGGGTACGACGAGCCACTACAACGAGTCGACACCGCTCAACGCGACACTCTGGGACATCATGAGCATCGCGATCATGGTGCTGTTCCTGGCCCACATCGTGATCTCGATCGCGGTGCTGCGGGCCCGCATCCCGAACCGGGTGGCCCGCACCGGGGTCGCGCTCGGCCTCGGCATCTCGGTGATCGGCCTGCTCGCGGCCACCCCGATGGTGGCCGCCCGGGACGTCGGGGCGCACACCGTCGGCGCTCTCGACGGCGGACCGGGCCTGCCCGTGGTCGGCTGGAGCACGGTCGCCGGCGACCTGCGGATCGGCCACTTCATCGGGCTGCACGGCCTGCAGGCGCTGCCGCTGCTGGCCTGGGCCCTGACCCGCTTCGCGGCGCGGATGTCCGACCGCACCAAGGTCCGGCTGCTGCTCGTGGCCGGCGCCGGCTACGCCGGGGTCACCGTCCTGACGACCTGGCAGGCGCTGCGTGGCCAGTCGCTGATCCACCCGGACGCGCTGACCCTGGCCGCGTTCGGCATCCTGGCCGGTGTGGTGCTCGGCGGCGCTGGACTGATCGTCCGCAACGACCGTCGGGAAGAGTTGGAGTTGGCGGCATGACCGAGCGAAGCGAGCGACAAGATCGCGTTCTTGTTCCTTCTCGGTTGGGCGGCACAGCATGACGGGGTTTCTGTTCTCGATCACGTTTCTGGTGGCGGCGCCGTTCTGGGCCCTGATGATCCTGCTGCCGCACTGGTCCTGGACCAGGCGCATCGCCGGCTCGCCGTGGATCGTGCTGCCGCCGCTGCTGATCTACGGCGCGCTGGTGGCCGGCGCGTTCACCGAGGTGCTCCCGGCGGTCGCTCAGCCCACCCTCGGCGGGGTACGCGATCTGCTCGGCACCGCGGACGGCGCGGCGGCGGGGTGGGCGCACTTCATCGCCTTCGACCTGTTCGTCGGGCGGTGGGCGTACCTGGATTCTCGCGAGCGTGAGATCCCCGCCCTGCTGATGGCCCCGATTTTGCTCCTGACCATCCTGCTCGGCCCGCTCGGCCTGCTGGTGTACCTGCTGGTCCGCACCCGGTTCGCCGTCAAGACAGCACCGTAGGCTGACCGGCGTGAGCTGGATGAGCAGGTTGTTCGACGCGCGGGACACCCTCGTGCGCCTGATCCTGCTCGACCTCAGCGGGCTCAGCTACCTGATCTTCGGCGGTGGTCACGGCGGCACGCCGGTCGCGGGCACCACCCAGTGGGTGCTGGCCGGGGCGGCGTTCGCCGGAACCCTGCTGCTGCACCGGCGCCCGCTGGTCAGCCTGGTGGTGCAGGCGGCCCTGCTGGCCGCGGCGTTCGCCCTGGTCGACGACGCGACGATCAACATCGTCGGGGCGAGCTGGATGCTCTTCGAGGTCACCATGTGGGCCGGCCGGCTGCGTACGGTCGGCTGGTGTGTCGCGCTGGTCGCCGCGGTCCACGTCAGCGACACCATCACCGACCCGATCGGCCAGCTGCGGTCCAACCTCTTCGGCCTGACCGCGGTGATCGGCCTGCCGCTGCTGGCCGGCATGGTCGTGCGGACCACCCGCGAGCTGGGCCGGCAGGCCGCCGAACGGGTGGTCCAGGAGCAGCGCCGGCACGAGTCGGAGAGCCGGGCCGCGCGGGCCGACGAGCGCAACGCCATCGCCCGCGAGCTGCACGACGTGGTGGCCCATCACGTGGCGTCGATGGTGCTGCGCGTCGGCGTGGCCCGGCACGTGCTGCCCGGCCTCGACCCCAAGGCGGCCGAGGTCTTCGACGACGTGCACCGCAGCGGGACCACGGCCCTGGCCGATCTGCGCCGGCTGGTCGGGGTGTTGCGCGACCCCGATGGCGTACGCGGGGACGCCGCGCTGACCGCCATCGACCCGTCCGCCCTGCCCGCCGCGCTCGACGGCGCCGTGGAGACCGCGCGCCGAGGCGGCCTCGTGGTCGACGCCGAGGTCTCCGGCCCGCTCGCCGCGCTCGACGCGGTGCGCGGGCTGGCCGTGCTCAGACTGACCCAGGAGGCGTTGACCAACGTGGCCAAGCACGCGGGGACGACCGCGCACGCCCGCCTGATCGTGGCGGTGACCGCCGACCGGGTCGAGTGGGAGGTGTCCGACGACGGCGGCCCCGGCGTGACCGAGCCGGCGCCGCCGGGCGGCGGGCACGGGATCATCGGGATGCGGGAGCGGGTCGAGGTGCTCGGCGGCGAGCTCGAGGCCGGACCGTACGGCAACGGGTGGCGGGTGCGGACCGCGCTGCCGGGCGCCGCGTGATCCGGGTCCTGCTGGTCGACGATCAGCAGATGATCCGGGCCGGGTTGCGGATGCTCTGCGAGGCCCAGCCCGACCTCGAGGTGGTCGGTGAGGCCGGCGACGGACGGGAAGCGGTCACGCTGGCCGCCCGGCTCACCCCCGACGTGGTGGTGATGGACCTGCGGATGCCGGGGGTGGACGGGATCACCGCGACCGGGCGGATCCTGGCCGGGCGGCCGGCCACCCGGGTGCTGGTGCTGACCACGTTCTCCGACGACGACCACCTCTATCCGGCGCTGACCGCGGGCGCGACCGGCTTCCTGCTCAAGGACGCGCCGCCGGCCGAGCTGCTGGACGGCATCCGGCGGGCGGCGGCGGGGGACAGCCCGTTCAGCAACGAGGTGTTGCAGCGGCTGGTGCAGCGGGCGGTGGCCGCGCGTTCCGGCACGCCCGGCCCGGTCACCGGGCTCACCGACCGGGAGCAGGACGTGCTCGACCTGATCGGGGAGGGACTGTCCAACACGGAGATCGCCGACCGGCTGCACATCGGCGTGACGACCGTGAAGACGCATGTCACGTCGCTGATGGCCAAGACCGCGGCGCCCAACCGGGTGCGCCTGGCGCTGCTGGCGAGGGGTCTGTAGGCGCAGCGAAAGGCCGGGAACCCGTGGCGGCGGATCCCCGGCCTTGTCCGTAAACGGTAACGCCCTGGAGACCGCGTAGCCCAGCCATGGCCACCACCCGAGTCGCCGGCCCGTCGCCGGATGGCGTCAAACTAGGAGCTTTCTGTTACGTATTCATGACCGTCGGTTACGCAACTGCTTCGCACCCCTCACACTCCCGATTCGCACCCGGGGGTGCCGACTGTGAACGCGTGACTCGTACCCCCTGGGCCGTGCTGGCCCTTCTCCCCGGTCTCCTGGTCGCCCCCGTCCCCGCGTCGGCGGCTTCGACAACCCACGAGGGCGTCGTGATCGGCGCCGATTCGCCCGGCGCGGTCCCCGGCCGCTACATCGTGACGCCGGCCGTCTCGGCCGACTCGCTCGGCGCCCCGGCGAGCTACACCGCGTCGATGACGGCCACCGAGGCGCGCCGGCTCGCGGCGTCGCCGGACGTGCGTACCGTCGAACAGGACCGCGTCGTCCGCGCCTTCGCCACCCAGGCCAACCCCACCTGGGGTCTCGACCGCATCGACCAGCGGAGGCGGACGCCCGCCTCGAAGACCTACACCGCCTCGGCCGACGGCGCCGGCGTGTACGCCTACGTGATCGACACCGGCGTGAACATCACGCACAGCCAGTTCCGCGGCCGCGCCACCTACGGCTACGACTTCATCGGCAACGACGCGGTCGCCGCCGACTGCGCCGGCCACGGCACGCATGTCGCCGGCATCATCGGCGGCTCCACCTACGGCGTGGCCAAGAAGGTCCGGATCGTCTCCGTCCGCGTCCTCAACTGCCAGGGCATCGGCTACCTGTCGCAGATCATCGCCGGCGTCAACTGGGTCACCGCGCACGCCCGCAAGCCCGCCGTCGCCAACATGAGCCTCGGCGCGGACGGTGTCTCGCCGTCGCTGAACTCGGCCGTCGCCCGCTCCATCGCCAGCGGCATCACGTACGCGGTGGCGGCCGGCAACGACAACCGCAACGCGGCCGGTTACAGCCCCGCGTCCGTACCCACCGCCCTCACCGTCGGCGCCACCACCAGCGGCGACCGGCGCGCGTCGTTCTCCAACTGGGGCTCGCGCGTCGACCTGTTCGCGCCGGGCGACACCATCCGATCGGCCTGGGTCGGCGGCAACTCGGCCTCGGCCGTCCTGAGCGGCACCTCGATGGCGGCTCCGTTCGTGGCCGGCGCCGCGGCCCTCGTCCTGGACGCGCACCCCGCCTACAAGCCCGCCTCGGTCACCTCGGTGCTGCTCCACAACGTCACCACCCGCGCGATCGCCGACGTCAAGGGCTCGCCCAACCGCCTCCTGTTCGTGCCCCGCCCGCCGGCGCCTGCGGCGATCAAGACCGTCAACCTTCCCGCGGGTACGGTCGGAAAGGCCTACGCCGGCCGCATCGAGCTGACGGCGGCGCGCACCGGCAGCTGGAAGATCAGCGCCGGCTCGCTCCCCTCCGGGATGCGCCTGTCGTCGATCGGCCGCATCGTGGGCACCCCGCGGGCCGCCGGGACGTACCGGGTGAGGTTCGCGTTCACCGACTACGTGCCGCAGACCAGCGTGCGGACGTTGGTCCTCACGGTTCACTGAAGTTTCGCCGGGGCCGGCCGATGGCCCCAGGCCGTACGGGCCGGCCCCCGGCTCTGGAGAGAAGGAACCCGTCCACCATGACGTCCATCACCAGCATCAGTGCCGCCTCGGCGGCCGCGGCGTACCGGGTCGAGCCGGCGCCACCCGCCCGCCGCGACCTCGCGCCCCCGACTCCCGACCCGGGCACGCGTAGCGGTGTGCCTGATCCCGATCGGCTCGACCGGGTGAGCTCGCTGCTCGACCTGCCTGTCGCGGAGGTGGCCGCGCAGTCGCCGGCCGAACTGGTCACCATGTTGCAGAATCGGGGGCTCGACGTGGGGGAGCTCCGCAATGTGATGTCCAGCGGAGATCTGCTGGACGTACGCGTCTGATCCTGTTCCTTCTTCTGGAGGGGAAGCCGGCTCTCGGCTTCCCCTCCTTTCTGTTTGTCGCCCCCGGATTGACAGTAACCCCCGGGGTGACACATGCTGTCCCTCGTGAGCAGTCAACCCCGGGGTGACATCGGCTGGGACGTGGTCCTGGCCCATCGGTCGCCCGACATCCGAGAACAGGTTCGGGAACGCTTCGAGTCGTCCGGCGTCACGGCCGCCCAGGTGTGGGCCGTGCTGGCCGACGGGGGCGACAAGCTGTTCGCCGCCGTCGCCTCCGCTCCTGCTCTTGCTCCCGCTTCCGCTTCCGCTGCCGCTGCTTCCGCCGCTTCCGCTTCCGCCTCCGACGTCGCCTGGGCCGAGCCGTTTGGTGGGCCCCTCGCGGTCGCGTTGCTGGCGGCCGAGGTCGGCGCCGTGACCGCCCACCTGACCTCGCGCAGCTCGGCCATCCGCGCCGCCGCGGTGGGCGCGCTGCTGGACGAGTACAGCGCCGTGACCGTCGCCCGCCGCCTGGGCGTGTCCCGGCAGAAGGTCTACGACATCGCCCGCCCCGGCACCGGCACCTACATCCCGCGAACCCCTTGGAGCTCCTGATGAACGCCGCCGACGAGATCCGCGAGGACGTCACCCTGCCCGACCCCGCCGTCCAGCCGCTGGTGCATCCGCTCGACCTGCCCGAGGCCCGGCCCCTCTACCGCAACGCGCGGCTGTTCGCCGCCTTCACCGGCTTCCCCGTCGCCGCCCTGGTCGCGGCGATCATCGCCTACCTGACCCGCCACGTGATGCCGCCGCTGGTGGTGGTCCTGTCGCTGACCATCCTCGGCGCGCTGTCCGAACGCTGGTACACCGCACGCGCGTGGGACTACATCCCCCGCAAGCGGCAGGACCGCGACCGCCCGCCGCCGAAAGCCTGGGAGATCGGCTCGTCCGCGGTCCTGGCCCTGGTCCTGGGCGTCGCGCTGCTGCTGGTCGTCGTCCGCCTGGACGACCCCGACGTGACCCTCCCGATCCGGTCGTTCACCTTCGGCGGGTGCGCGGTCGTGGCCTTCTTCGTGGTCGTCGACGTCCTGGCCGGCCTGCTCCGGCGCTCGGCGCGGCGGCGGGCGCTGGCCGGCCTGGCCGGAATGCTCGTCGTGGTCGCGGCCACGATCCTGGCCTGGACCCGGTGGTTCACCGGCGACGCCGACACCGTGCAGGTCTTCTGGGGCGCCGCCACCTTGACCGGCGTAGCCGTCGTCGCGGGCGCGATCAAGCTGTGGGGCCGCCGCCGCGCCGCCTGACCCGTGCCCTTCCTGGCCTTCCCTCCTCGCCGCGCGTGGCCGTCATCGGCCGCGCGCGGCTTCACATCTGTTGCGCGGTGCCCGAAGTCACACTATTCCCATATGGTGGACATGCTTTGACGGGCGGTTGGGGGACTGGTGACGATGGGTTCATGCAGCGGCGTGAGCGACTCACCACGCGCATTGCCATCGACCTCCTGCGGTGCGCAAGCGCCCGGTGTCCGCGCTGCCTCTGACCCGCCCAGGGTCCTTTCGCGATCTCCGCGCCCGCGCACAGAAGCGCCGCAATCCCTATCCCGCATATGGGAAATATATCTAAAGCCACCGCCGCACAACGGCGGCCCGCGCGCTCCCCCATCCGACCACCCCGGAGGACCAGATGTCCGCACCCGCCGTAGCCGACTTCACCACCACCGAAGCCCGCCCCGCGCGTCCCCACCGACGCCCCCGCCTGCGCGCGGTCCCCGACCCTTCCCATGCCGCCTCCGAGCCCAATGCTCCCGAGCCCACCGCCTCCGCGTTGTCGTCCGGTGTTCCAGCTCGTGCCGTTCCTGTGCCCGTTCCCGGCGTTCCCGTTCCCGCAGTGACCTTCAGCGGCGTGGCGCAGCCGGCCGTGGCCACAGTCACCGGCCGCAACCTCCCCACCGCGGCGCCCACCGCCAGTTCGTCGATGACCGCCGCCGCAGACCCGGCAGCCGCGAACCCAGGCCCGTTGACGGTGACGATCAGCATCGACGGAGGCGAGGGCGAGAACCGCGAACGCGTCCTGACCGCCCTCCGCGAACTCCTGGCCGTGGCCGGCCCCGCCGCCGACGTAGCCCTCCGGGCCCCCACCGAGATCCCCACCGGCGAGCCCGGCGTGATCAGCCTCGACCCGGCCCCCCGAGCGGCCTTCCGCGACGGCAAACTCCTCGACCTGAGCCGCCTCGAGTACGACCTGCTCCTCTTCTTCGCCGAACACCCCCGCCAGGTCTTCACCCGAGCCCAGCTCCTGTCCCGGGTCTGGGGCCACGTCCACACCGGCGTCCGCACGGTCGACGTCCACATCAGCCGCCTGCGCACCAAACTCGACGACCCCGAACTGATCACCACCGTCTACGGCGTCGGCTACCGCCTGGCCGACTCCGCCCCCGTCCGCGTCGTCTGACCCCCCTCGGGTGTGCGCCCGCGGCGACCCCGCCGTGGCGCGCGTGCCTGCGTCCCTGCCGTGGCGCGTGCCCGCGGCCGTGCCGTGGCGAGCGTCCCTGCCGTGGCGTGCGTCCCGCGGTGGCGTGCTTCCCCGTTGGCCCCGCGGTGGCGTGCGTCCCCGCCGTGCGCACCCTGCGTTCGGCCGACGTCCACCCGCCGGCCCCACACCGCAGAAACAGCTGCTCGCGGTCAGGATCGTGTCGCCCGTCCCGCAGCCCTTGTCGTGGCACGCTCTGCGTTCGGCGGGTTTCGCGCGTTGGGTTCGCTCCGCGACAGCAGCTACTTGCGGTGGGGCTCGCACGGCCCGCGCCGCAGCTTTGCCGTGGCGCTCTGAGTTCTGCCACCGCCGGGGCTGCGCCGCGAAACAGCCGAGTTGGGCCGTCACAATTCAGCGACTTGTCTGATTTGTCGCGCGCCCACCACCGCCACCCCCACCCCTCTGGGTGGGCAGGAAATGTAGCGGGTGGGTGTGACATTTCGCGCTGGTTATCCACAGGTGGGGGCGTGTAACCGGCAAATCGACCGAACGGCACCGGATAAAGTGTGGCTCCGAGATGGCTTGTCTGGACCGGCATAGCCTTCATTGCCTATCGTATGGATAGGAGTTCGGTCGAGGGGGCGCGGATGTCCGGACGACGGGTTGTGGCGGTTGTCGGTGGCGGGGCGGCGGGAGTGTTGGCTTCCGTGGCTCTGTTGCGCCGGACCGACGCCGATGTGGTGCTGATCGAGTCGGGCGAGCTGGGTGGCGGGGTCGCCTATGGTGCGTCGGCTCGGCCTTGGCATCTGCTCAACTCGCGTGCGGGTGCGATGAGCGCCTACCCGGATGACCCGGGGCATTTCGTGCGGTGGGCCGGGGTGGAAGCGTGTGACTTCATGCCGCGGCGGGCCTACGGGCACTACCTGCGCGAGGTGCTGGATTGGGCCGCGCTGGCCCACCCGGGGCGGTTTCGGTGGGTGCGGGGCCGGGTTTCCGATGTACGTACGGACCCGCTCGTCATCCTCGACGACGGCCGGGAGGTCCGGGCCGACGACGTGGTGCTGGCGCTCGGTAACCCGGTGAGCGGGCAGCCGCCCGGCCTTCCCTCGGCCCTCGGCGAGGATCCGTCCTTTGTGGCCGACCCGTGGCGCCCGGGCGCTCTCGACAACCTTCCGCACGACCGCCCGGTCCTACTCATCGGCACCGGCCTCACCGCGGTCGACGTCACACTCACCCTCGCCGCCACCGAACCCGCGCGCACACCAGGAACCAGCGGCGCCGCCCGGACAAACGCCACGCCACCCGCAGGCGCCACGGCTCACGCAGTCGGCGCGGCAAACATGAACGGCACGGCCCAGGCAGGCGGCACGGCCCAGGCAGGCGGCACGGCCCAGGTGAGTAACGCGCAGGTGAGCAGCGCAGCCGACAAAAGCAGCGCGGTGGGTGGAAGCAGCGCGGTGGGTGGAAGCAGCGCGGTGGGTGGAAGCAGCGCGGTGGGTGGAAGCAGCGCGGCGCCGGCGTGGGGCCAGAAGCCGGCACGCGACCCAGCCGCCCAGTCCTGGGAGGAAGTCCTCTGCGGCGAAGCCACGGTCGGCGACCTCGACGCCGGCCCGGGCGCATTCTGGGACGGCCCGGTCTGGGGCGGCCCGGACCGTGAGCAGGCGCGCGGCCTGAACACCACAGGCGCGAGCGACCGCGTGATCATCGCCTACAGCCGCCGAGGCATGCTCCCCCTGGGTCACGTCGAGCGCCCGGCCGACCTGGACTTCCCCGACCTCACCGGCAAGAGCACCCTGCGGGAGATCATCCGCGCCGTACGCGAATCGGCCTCGACCGCCACCGACTGGCGCGCCGTCGTCGATGGCTTGCGCCCACAGACCGATGCCGTCTGGGGCCGCCTGGCCGACCGGGACCGGGACGCCTTCCTGCGCCACCTGGCCCGCCTCTGGGAGTGTCACCGCCACCGGATGGCGCCTCCGGTCGCCGCGCGCATCGCGCACCTGCGGGAGACCGGGCGGCTGATCGTCCGGAAGGGCGCGCCGCCCGAGGGGCTGCCGAAGGCGGCGATCGTCAACTGTGCCGGCCCGGGGCGGCTGCCGGGCGCGGCCACGGGACTCACCGCGACGCTGCTGCGCAAGGGGCTGGCCCGGGTCGGCCCGTACGGGCTGGGGCTCGACGTCGACCACGACGGGCGGATCCACCGGAACATCTGGGTGCTCGGGCCGTTGCGGCGTGGGGTGCGCTGGGAGACGACGGCGGTGCCGGAGATCCGGTCGCAGGCCCGGGACCTGGCCGAGGAGATCGCCACGACGGGTCTGGAAAGGGCAGCCTAAGCCGGAGCATCCCGAATGAGTAATAAGACCGACGTATGACATCCATGAACGCCCAGCTCAAGGCTTGTTTGACGGGTATCGACGAAACATTGTGTAAACCTTAACGAGCCTTGAGGAACGTATCGACGGCGTTCAATACTGCGTGAGCACCTCCGGCACACCGAACTCCCGGCGTGCCACCCACCCCCCTGGGAGGAAACGTGCTCAACCCGAAGCTTCGCCGACCGATCGTCGGCCTGGCCGTCGGCATTCTCGCCAGCGGCGTCTTCGCCTCACCGGCTGTGGCCGCCCCGCTGAGCGCCGACGCGGCGGTCGCCGCGACGACTCTTTCGCACACCCTCGAGGCTCAGCTCGGCGAGCGCAGCGCCGGCTCGTACGTCGGCACGGACGGCAAGCTGATCGTCAACGTGACCGACGCCGCCACCGCGAAGACCGTCTCCGCGGCCGGCGCCACCCCCCGCATGGTGGAGCGCGGTGGCGCGGTGCTGGCCGCCGCCAACGACTCGCTCAGCAAGGACCTGAAGATCGCCGGTACGTCGTTCGGCCTGGACCCGATCGCGAACCAGATCGTGGTCACGGCCGACAGCACGGTGAAGGGCGCCAAGCTGACCAAGGTCCGCGAGCTCGTCGCCGGTCTCGGTGACACCGCCCGGCTGGACATCGAGGCCGGCACGCTGAGCACGCTGATCTCCGGTGGCGACGCCATCTACTCGGGCGGCTCCCGCTGCTCGCTCGGCTTCAACGTGCAGTCGGGTTCCACGCAGTACTTCCTGACCGCCGGTCACTGCACCAACATCGGCACCACCTGGACCAACGGCTCGCAGACGATCGGCACCCGGGCCGGCACCAGCTTCCCGGGCAACGACTACGGGATCGTGCGCTACACCGGCTCGATCTCGCGGCCGGGCACGGTCGGCGGCGTGGAGATCAGCAGCGCCTCCACCCCGGCGGTCAACACGACGGTCACCCGCCGTGGCTCCACCACGGGTACCCGCAGCGGCCGGGTCACCGCGCTGAACACGACGGTGAACTACTCCCAGGGCAGCGTTTCCGGCCTGATCCGCACCACGGTCTGCGCCGAGCCCGGCGACAGCGGCGGCTCGCTCTACTCCGGTTCGACGGCCCACGGCCTGACCTCCGGCGGCAGCGGCAACTGCTCCTCCGGCGGCACGACCTACTTCCAGCCGGTCACCGAGCCGCTCTCGGTCTACGGCGTCTCGGTCTACTGACGAACCAGAACCGCAGGAAGGAGAGCCCCGCTCACCCGAGCGGGGCTTTTTCCTGAACCAGAGCCAGGTACGCGGCGGTCAGCGAACCGAGGACCGACGGGGTCCCCGAAGGCCGCGGCACCCCGAGATGCAGCTCCCGCAGCTCGTCCATGAACGCGTCCCACAGCGGCGGCCCGCCCTCTTCGAGCAGCTGGGCGCGGATGGCCAGCTCGGGCGACACCGGCAGATGACGCCGCCCCCACGCGCCCAGGTGGGCCATCACCGGCACCAGCTGGATGGCCGGCTCGGTCAGGCTCAGCCGTACCCGCTGCTTGTGGGACGGATCGGGCGCCGACGTGATCAGCCCGAGCTCGGTCAGCTTGCCGATCCGGTCGGCCAGGATGTTCGAGGCGATGCCCTCCTCGGACCGGGTGAGCAGGGCGCGGAAGTGTCGCCGGTCGCCGAACATGATGTCCCGGATGATCAGCAGCGACCACTTGTCGCCGAGCACCTCCAGCGAGAGGTTGATCGGGCATCCCGACCGATGCGCGTCGCCCACGAAACCCCCTACGGATGCGAGACCACTTGCAGTCTACAACCGGTTCGAAAGGGGGTGAAAGTCACGAGGTCCTGGATCGGAACGCGAACAGCCGCTGATCACGGGGGCGGTCGGCGTTTTTCGCGCTTCGCCGCCTGCCCAAAGTATGGGCCGATCGGTCCGAATCGGGCGTTAACGCCCATTGGCCGCCCGATCGTCGGCTTCCTTCTCCTCGCCGCGCCGCTTGAGCATCCGCAGACCGGGCAGTCCGGCGATGGCCAGGTGGAGGTCTTCGGTGACCCCGAGCAGCTTGTGCAGGTCGGGGCCGACCTGGTCGAGCTTGCCGAGCAGCGGCAGGATGTCGTCGACCAGGTGCCGGCGCAGCTCGGGGAAGGTGTCCACCATCCGGATCGCCGCCGAGATCTCCTCCGGCGACAGCTCGTTGACGAAGCGCTCGGCCAGCGGGGCGGCCTTCTGCAGGGTCGGCGCGTACGCGTGCAGCAGCGCCTCGGCCTCCCCGGTGGCAGTGGCCGCCCGGACCACGACGGCCGAGGCGGCGCCGGTGGTGGCGGCCGCGTCCTTGATCACCGCGGTGGCCGCGTCGGTGGCCGCGGCCGCGCCGCCCACCACCCTGGCCGCGCCCGTGGCCACGTTGTCGGCCTCGATGACCAGCTGATTCGCCCCGGCCGCGACGCTCTCCACCTCGGCCACGAGCCGGGCCGCGGCGCTGGCGATCGTGCGGATCTCCAGCATCGCCGCCTCCGCCTCGGCGACCGAGTGGCCGGCCCGGTCGACCAGCGTGTCGGCCTTGTCGGCGACGACCGCGATGCGGGCGGCGAGCAGTTCGGCCTGGCCGAGGACCGCGAGCACCCGGGCCGGCACGCTGACCAGCGTCGCGCCGATCTCGATCACCTGGCCGGCGGTGGTGCGGGCGAGGTCGACGGCGGCGCGGGCGAGATCCAGGATGGCCATGCTGTTCATTGTGCCCACGAGACGCTCGAGTTCACCGGCTGAGCGCCGATTCCGACGCGGTCGGGCACCGGAAGATCAACGTTGACAGCAGGTTAACGAGAATCATACGAGGGGTATACGGCCCTGGTCCTGGCCATCACGTACGGTTGTCGATGCACAACGAAGAGAAGGGACGTGCTAGGTGACGACGGGATTCTGGCAGCCACATCCGCTGCGGACCTTGGCCGGCCAGGCCGGCGAGGTCGAGCTGAAGATCGTGGTTCCCGATCACCGGAGCCGGTCGCTCGGCATCGACACCGCCCGCGGGCCGAACCGCCGCGTCTACTACCTGGACACCCCCGACCTGGCGCTCTACCAGCACGATCTGATCGTCCGGGTCCGCGACCGCCGGCTGGGGCGCGACGACGCCGTGGTCAAGCTGCGCCCGGTCGACCCCCGTCGGGTGCCCGGCTGGCTGCGTTCGGCCGACCGGTTCCAGATGGAGATCGACGCGCTGCCCGGGCACGCCGTCTGCTCCGGCGCGCTCAAACGCCGGCTGCGGCGCGGCGACGTGAGCCGCGCGCTCAAGGCGGGCCGGCCGCTGACCAGCCTGCTGTCCGCGCGCCAGCGCAAGCTGTTCGCCCGGTACGCCCCGTCCGGGGTCGGCCTCCGTGACCTGGTCGTCTACGGGCCGGTCGACGTGCGGAAGCTCAGCATCAAGCTGCGCGGCATCAAGGGCGGGCTGACCGCCGAGCGGTGGCGCTACCCCGACGGCTCCGACCTGTTGGAGCTGTCCACCCGGTGCCCGGTCGACGAGGCCGAGGCGCTCGCCTCCCGGGTGTCGAGGACGCTGCGGGCCTACGGCGTGGCTCCGGCCGAACTCCAGCGCACCAAGACCGAACTAGCCCTCCTGGCCTAGGCGTGTTGCCTATACGCGCTCAGAGCAGCTCTGAGCGCGTGTAGGCAACAGCGGTCAGCGTCACTCAGCGTGAACGGCATGCCGCCCTGCGTCGAAAGTTGGGGCCAATCTTGATCGGATCCCGCCCACGGGTAACGATTCCGGCATCGGGCGCGGCAATATGCATGGGTGCTTCGGACGAAGAGCGTGATTCTGGCCGTTGCCGCCGTCGGAATTCTGGGGGGTGGCGCGCTGGTGGCTGTCGGCATGACCCGCGACAGCGGGGGCGAGGGCGGTGGCGTCCTGTCGTCCGGCGTCGTCGGCGGCCCCTCGAAACCGGCGGCCAGCCCCACGCCGACCGGCCCGAGCCCCGAGGAACTGCGCAAGATCGAGCGCGCCAAGCAGGTCAGGAGCCTGAACGCGGCGTTGAAGAAGTACTCCGCCACGGTGCCCGAGTTCTCGGTGGCCGTGCTCGACCGGAAGACCGGCGAGACGTACGCCTTCCGCGGCTCGGAGGCCTACGAGACCGCGAGCGTCGTCAAGGTGCAGGTGCTGGCCTGCCTGCTGCTCGACGCCCAGGGCGACGAGCGTGAGCTGACCGCGAGCGAGAAGGAGCGGGCCGGGCGGATGATCCGGGCCAGCGACAACGCCGCCACCACCTCGCTGTTCACCCAGCTGGGCGGGGCGAAAGCGATCGGGAAGTGCAACAAGAAGCTGGGCCTCAAGTCGACCAAGGTCGTCACGGCCTGGGGCCTGACCAAGACCACCGTGAACGACCAGGTGAAGCTGCTCAATCAGCTGGTCAACGCCAAGGGGCCGCTCGACGAGGGCTCCCGGGCGTACGCGAAAGAACTGATGAGCTCGGTCAACTCCGACCAGAACTGGGGTGTGCCGGCCGCCGCCGCGAAGGGTGAGAACTTCACCGTGAAGAACGGCTGGCTGCAACGCTCGACCGAGAAGAACCGCTGGATCATCAACACGGTCGGACGGGTCAGCGGCGGCGCCAAGACCGACGTCTCGATCGCGGTCCTCTCGCACAACCACGTCGAGATGCCGGGCGGGATCGCCGTGGTCGAGAAGGTCGCCAAGATGACCCGGCAGTACCTCAAGTACTAACGCCCTCAAGTACTAACGCCCTCAAGTACTAACGCCCTCAAGTACTAACGCCCTCAAGTACTAACGCCCTCAAGTGCGGGCGACCTCAAGTGCTGGCGGTCGCCTTGCGGCGCTTCTGGACGAAGCTGATCGCCCAGTTCACGATCAGGATCAGCAGGACCGCCGCGACGACGCCCTGCCACGGCTCGGGGAAGATCGAGCCGCCGGCCAGGCCGACCCCGGCGTAGACGACCGACCAGAGCGCGCAGGCCGGCAGGTTGGCGATCACGAAGGTGCGCCACGGCAGGCCGGCGAAGGCGGCGGCGAGCAGCACCGGCACCCGGCCGCCCGGAATCAGCCGCGACACCAGCAGCACCTGGACCTGCTTCTCCTTGAGCCTCTCCTTGACCGTGGCCAGGTGCTCCTCGTCCCGCAGCCAGCGCAGCCGCCGGGCCAGCTTCTCGCCACCGGCGCGGCACATCGCGTACATCACCAGATCGCCGACGTAGGCGCCCGCCGCGCCGAACGCGACCACCAGGACCAGCACCAGCGGCTCGGTGTGGAAGGCCAGCGCGGCCGCGCCACTGACCGCCGCGCCGGTCGGCACCACGGGCACGATCGCGCCGAACGCGACCACCCCGAGCAACCAGAACAGTGAGCCCAACCAGGCGATCACGCGGCGTCCCCGGCCGGTGTGGCGGGGCGGAAGGTCAGCGTCTCACCCTGGCGCAGCACGCGGACCTGGGCGTCCGGCGCCTTCTCGGCGGCGAACCGGGCGAACGCGGGCCCCGGGTCGCCGAACATGTGCTGCCGGACCCGGCCCAGGCCGACCGGCCAGAACGAGCCGTAGTGCACCGGCACGGCATGGGTGGCGCGGACCCGGCGCAGGGCCTCGGCCGCCTGCTCGGGGTCGAGGTGCTCGTGCGCGTGCAGGGTCGGTCCCCACCCGCCGACCGGGATCAACGCCAGGTCCAGCGGCCCGAGCGCGGACATCTCGTCGAAGAGTCCGGTGTCCCCGGCGTACCACGTCTTGGAAGTGCCCTCGACGACGAAGCCGAGCGCGACCGACCGCAGGTTGGACCACGGCCCGCGGTCACCCGGATGGGCGGCTTTCACCGCCCGGATCGTCACGTTGCCGACCTTGGTCTCGTCGCCGGGCGAGAGCTCGACCACGCGCTCGGCGGCGGCCCGGCCCAGTCCCTTGGCGATGAAGGCGGCCGACCCGCGCGGCACCACCAGCGTCGGGTGGCCGGGAACCATCCGCAGCGAGGTGAGGTGGAAGTGGTCGGCGTGCAGGTGGGAGAGCAGCACCGCGTCGGGCGGCCCGGGCAGCCGCGGCGCGGGACCGGCCATGCGGCGCAGATGGGCCAGCCGGTTGGTGAGGACCGGATCGGTCAGCACGGTCGTGCCCGCATCGGCCAGCCACATCGTGCTGTGCCCCCACCAGGTGACGCTCGTCTCGCCCACCAGTTCACGGTACTCACCTCGACATGCGGTCGTGACCTGGCTCCGCCAGACTGGCGCCGTGACTGGACCCCGCTCCGCCGTCGTCGTGAACCCGTCCAAGGTCGACGACATGGATCAGCTGCGCCGCTTGATCACTTCAGGGCTGGCCGAGGCCGGGTGGCCCGAGCCCCGGTTCCTGGAGACCACGCCGGAAGACGCCGGCCGCGGTCAGGCCGAGCAGGCCGTCGCCGACGGCGCCGAGCTGGTCTTCGCCTGCGGCGGCGACGGCACGGTGATGGCGGTGGTCACCGCTCTGGCGGGTACGGACGTCGCGATGGCGGTGCTGCCCGCCGGCACCGGCAACCTGCTCGCCGCCAACCTCGGGCTGGCCGGCGACGCGGCGACCGGGGTGCAGGTGGCGATCGAGGGCGGCCGCAAGCGCATCGACGTCGGCCAGGTCGGCGACCAGTGTTTCGCGGTGATGGCCGGCATGGGCTTCGACGCCGAGATGCTCGACGCCACCTCCGAGACGGCCAAGAAGCGGCTCGGGTCCATCGCGTACGTCGGCGGTGGCCTGAAGAAGCTGCTGGCCAACCCGATGCGGGTGCGGGTGGTGATCGACGGCGGCCCGCCCATGCCACGTCACCCGCGGACGGTCATCGTCGGCAACGTCGGCCGGTTGCAGGGCGGCCTGCGGCTGCTCGAGGAGGCCACGCCGGACGACGGCAAGCTGGACGTGGCGATCCTCAGCCCGAACAACCTGTGGCACTGGCTGGCCATCGGCTGGGGGGTGCTGAGCCGGCGCAAGCGGATCCCCCGGATGGAGACCTACCGGGCCGAGCGGGTCGAGATCCGCAGCAACCGCCCCCAGCCGCGCCAGCTCGACGGCGACCTGATCGACCCGGGCAAGAGCATGCAGATCACCATCAAGCCGAAAGCGCTGCTGCTGTGCGTGCCGCGGCCGGCGTCCGACCCCGACCTGGCCTACGACGTCAGCGTGACCCGCGACGCGGCCGAGGGGGTGCGCGCCGCCGCCAAGGAGGCGGAGTGAGCTCCACGGAGCCGGTGCCCGAGACCCGGATGATGCCGGGTGACGAGCTCTCCGCCGACGACGCGCTGGAGGCGATCCGGCACTACGGCCGGTGGCCGCTGGTCCGGGACGCCTTCGTGCGGTTCCGGTACGGCGACGGCTTCAGCCACTCCCGGGCGCTGGCGCTCCAGCTCTGCCTGGCCATCGTGCCGTTCCTCATCGCGCTGTCCGGCCTGGCCACCGACCTGGGCGCGGAGGAGGGCGGCACGATCGTCGCCGACACGGTTGTCGCGCTCACCCCCGGCGCCTCCGAGCCGCTGGTCCGCGACCTGCTCCGGGCCGGCGAGGAGGACGAGGACCAGGGCGAGTTCGCGCTGGTCGTCGGCCTGATCACCGGTCTCGTCGCGCTGACGCAGGCGATGGCGCAGATCGAGCGCGGTGCGAACCGGATCTACGGCGTCGAACGCGACCGGCCCGCCCGGCCGAAGTACATCCGCGCGGCGATCCTGGCCGTGGTCGCCGGTGTGCCCGCGCTGATCGGCTTCCTGCTGCTGGTGGCCGGGGGAGCGGCCGGCGACTCGCTGGCGCGGGAGCTGGGGTGGGGCTCCGCCCTGCGTACCGGGTGGGACTGGATCCGCTGGCCGCTCAGCCTGGTGCTGATCGTGGTGGCCGTGGGCGTCCTGTTCGAGCAGTCGCCGCGGCGCAAGCAACCGGCCCTGTCCTGGCTGCTGTTCGGCGCCGGGGTGGCCACCGTGCTGTGGTGGCTGGCCAGCCTCGGGCTCGGCGGGTACGTGCGGATCAGCGACGACTTCAACGCCACGTACGGCCCGCTGACCGCGATCATGGCCCTGCTGATCTGGGCGAACCTGACCGGCATCGCGTTCTTCCTCGGGCTGGCCTTCGCGGCCCAGCTGGAGGCGCAGCGGGTCGGCGTCACCCAGCCGGCGCCGCCCGACCGGTGGCAGCCGGGAGATTGATTTTCGTGGCGGCCGGGTAACTGGCGGCCGTGTCCGTGTCACGTCGTTTCGGTATCGGCGCCTTCGCCGGCTTCCTGCTGGTGGCCGCCGTCGGCTTCGGGTTCGGCCTGCTCCTGCTGCTGGTCCGGGGCCGGTGGGCGCCGCTGACCGGGTTCGATGTCGCGATCGCCGACGGTCTCAACGCCGTCGTCTCGCCGTACGTCGGCCTGCTGAGGTGGTTCTCCCAGCTGGGCGGCCGCCCCTTCATGTTCTGGCTGGTCGTGCTGGCCGTGCTGGTGCTGCTGATCCGGCGGCGCTGGCGCCTCGCGCTCTACCTGGTGGTCACCGGCGTGGGCGCGCTGCTGCTCGACCCGTCGCTGAAGGCCCTGGTCGGGCGGGTACGCCCGGTGGTCGAGACCCCGGTCGCCCACGCGCCCGGCAACAGCTTTCCGAGCGGGCACGCCCTGGGCTCGATGGTGGTGTACGGCGCGCTCGTCCTGGTCTTCCTGCCCGCCGTGCCGCCCCGGTGGCGCAAGGTCTTCGTCGGGTTCCTGGGCCTGATCGTGCTGCTGATCGGCTTCAGCCGGGTGGCTCTGGGCGTGCACTACACGACGGACGTGCTCGGCGGCTGGCTGCTCGGGGTGGCCTGGCTGGGCGTCACGGCGTACGCGTTCCGCCCCGACTTCATGGACCGTGGCCTCGAGCCGTCGTCCGCCGCCGACCTGCGTCCGGCCCCGGCCCACCACGGCTCCGCCCACCCGTGGCGCGCGGTCTTCCAGATCGTCACCGGCTGGGTGCTGACCTTCGGCCTGGTGTACGTCCTCGGCGTGCTGGTGCGCGGACAGCACGACGACGGGGTGAACCGCTGGCTGCAGAGCTTCCGCACCCCGTCCCTGGACGACCTGAGCTACTTCTGGAGCAAGGCGGGCGACACCCACGCGATCACCCTGGTGCTGCTGATCTCCTGCCCGCTCGCCCTGGCCCTGTGGCGTCAGTGGCGCCCGGTCGTGTTCCTGCTCGTGACCATGGCCGGTGAGATCACCCTCTTCCTGTGTACGGCCGCAGCCGTCGAACGCCCCCGGCCGCGGGTCGAGCAGATGGACGGCCAGATGCCGACGTCGTCCTTCCCGTCCGGCCACATCGCCGCGACCCTGTGCCTGTGGACCGCGATCGCCATCCTGGTCATCGGCCGGGGCCGGGGCTGGTACCGCTGGCTGGCCCTGGTCCCGGCGATCGTGATGCCGGCCGGGGTGGCCCTGTCCCGCGTGTACCGGGGCATGCACCACCCGACCGACGTCCTGGGCGCCCTGCTCCTGACCGCCCTCTGGCTGGGCGTCCTCTGCTGGGCCATCCGCCCGCTGCGCACCGCCGACCCGGTCGAGACGAACGCCGGCTCCGCCTCGGCGCCCGCGCCCGCCGCACCGGAGTCCCCGCCGCGCGAGAGGGTCTGACGGCCGATGCGGGTCATGACGTGGAACATCCTGGTCGGCGGGCAGGACCGGCTCGGCGCGATCCTCGACGTGGTGCGGCGGGAACGGCCCGATGTGCTGGCGTTGCAGGAGCTCAAGGGGTGGAGCGCGAAACGGGTCGGCGAGGTCGCCGGTGAGCTGGGGATGACCGCGCACCTGGCGCCGTCGGTGTTCGGGCAGCCGGTGGCGGTGCTGGCGCGGACGGCGCTGACCCGGACGCGGTCGATCACGTGGCGGCTGCACCACGCCGCGGCGGTGGCCACGGTCGGCGATCTGACCGTAGTCAGCACCCATCTGAACCCGTTCTCGCCGGAGCGCCGTCGCCGGGAGGCCACCTGGCTGGCGGCGTGCTTCTTCCGTACCCGCCGGAAGGTCTTGATCGCCGGCGACCTGAACTCGCTGGACCCGGGCACCGACCACGCCGAGGCGCTGGCGGTCATCGACCAGCGGTATCAGCGTCGTCACCTGACCCCGGCCGGGACCGCCGACACGCGGGCGATCCGGGCGCTGCTCGACGCCGGGTTCGTGGACGTCGGGCGGGGCATCGGGGCCACCGTGCCGACGGCCCGCTACCGGGAGAGGGAGTTCGGGGTATTCCGGCTCGACTACCTGATGGCGAGCCCGCCGCTGGCCAGGCTGACCCGCTATGTGTCGGTGCGGCGGGACGAGGTCACCGATCGCGCCTCGGACCACTATCCGGTGGTCGCTTCCTTTTCAGACGAAACTGAACAGCCGGCGGGATGACAGCCGGTTCAGGCCGACCCGGAAGTGCGCGTCGTCCGGCCGGGTGAAGGCGAGTTCCTCGAAACCACAGTCCTCGAAGTGCGCGCGCAGGTCCTGGGCCGGGTCGCGGTCGTCGTCGGGGAAGTGCCCGCGGGTCCAGATCACCAGGCCGCCGTCGGCGAGCAGCATCGGCATCGCGGCGATCGTTCGGCGGGCGTCGGCCATCGTGACGTTGCCGAAGACGCCGCAGGCCATCAGGATGTGCGCCGGCGCCAGGTCGGCGTAGGTGGCCGGGTCGCCCGCGTCCGCGACCCGGACCCGCACGCCGGACAGGCCCAGCTCGGCGGCGGTGGCGCGGGCCGTCGAGGCCAGGCCCGGATCGAATTCGACGAGTACGGCCGACACGAGCGGATCGCCGGCCGAGGCGAGCACCGGCAGCACGTCCCGGCCCTCACCGGCGCACATCGCGACCAGGCGCAGCCGGCCGTCCGCCCGCGGCGCCTCGGCCAGGGCCCGCCGCAGGTCGCGCTGCACCACCCGCAACCGCCCGGCCAGGGATGACCCCGGGTCGTCGTAGTGCTGGTGCCACTCCTGCCAGTTCTGCTCACCTTGGGCCATGAGCAGGAGTCTGCCCGCACCGGGCGGGCCTCAACCGGGCAGGCGGCGGTGGACGCCGGCCAGCAGATCACGCATCGCGCCGCGGAAGATCTCGGCCTGGAACGGGGCGAGGAAGTCGGTGTGCCCGAACGCCTCGAGCACCACCAGGCCGTGCAGGTGCCCCCAGACGCTGACGAAGAGCGCCCCGGCCGCCGGCGGGAGCGCGCCGATCGCCTCGGCCGGCAGCCGGTCGAAGCGTTCCCGCAGCCCCGCGCTCATCGGCGGCAGCTCCATCCGGCTCAACCGGTCGGCGCCGAGCCCCGCGAACAGGGCGTCGCAGACCACGACCGCGAGCCGCTGGGCGGCGCCGGTGGTGCGGCCGTCGTCCGGCGCCCGGTAGTTCCGCAGCGGCGTCCCGTAGATCAGCTGGAACCGGGCCGCGTTGGCGATGGCCCAGCCCCGGAAGCCCTCGGCGGCGGCGATGAAGGCCGGATCGCCGGGCCGCGCCGGGTGGTCGACCGCGGCCCGCACGGCGGCGGTCAGGTCGTCGTAGGCCTCGACGATCAGCGCCGTGACCAGCTCGTCGCGGTTCGGGAAGTAGTGGTAGAGCGCCTGTACGGTCATCCCGAGATCGCGGGCGACCGCCCGGAGGGCCAGACCGGCCGGACCGCGCTCGACGATCTGCTTGAGGGCGGCGTCGAGGATCTCGCGGGTGGCCGCGGCGCGGCGGCGATCTCTCAGCGACACGCGCCTCACCTTAACGGTGTCAGTTTAATCTGGCACTGCCAGAGGGCGGCTCTTCGTCGCTAGTTTCGGTTCGCTACTCACGTACCTTCAGGAGGACGACATGAACGAGCTCATCGACGGATGGCTCCAGCTGTGGAACGGCGACCTCGGCCGCGCCCAGCAGATCATCACGCCCGGCTTCCGCCTGCACGCGGCAATGATGGACGGTGGTGACGGGTCGGCCGTCAAGGGCCCCGACGGGCTCGCCGAGTGGATCGGCCAGACCCGGGCCGCCTTCACCGACCTCACGTTCGCCATCGAGGTCGGCCCGATCGTCCAGGACGACCACGTCGCGCTGCGCTGGACGGCTTCGGGCACCTACGGCGGGGGCTTCCCCGGCGCCGCGGCCGAGCCCGGCACCCAGGTCGCCTTCACCGGCACCGACCTGCTGCGGGTGGCGGACGGCCAGTTCGCCGAGTACTGGGTCAACTCCGACATCCACGTCCTGCTGGCCCAGCTCCGGGTGACCCCGCCCGCCTGACGATCAGAGGGTGTCGACCACCACGCGGTCGCGGCCGGAGCGCTTCGCGGCGTAGAGGTTGCGGTCGGCCTGGGAGAGCAACGCGCTCGGCGTGCTCCGGCCCTCGGCCGCGGCGGTCACCCCGATGCTGGTCGTCACCGGCAGCGTCCCGGTCACCGGGGCCCACGGGAAGGCCCGGATCCGCAGCCGCAGCGCCTCGCACCGCCGGGCCGCCTCGGCCAGGTCGACCCCCGGGAAGACCAGCAGGAACTCCTCGCCACCCATCCGCGCCGCCAGGACCGGCCCGGTGGCCACCTCGGCCAGCATCGCCGCCACCTCGACCAGCACCGCGTCGCCGGTGCTGTGCGACAGCGTGTCGTTGACCCGCTTGAAATGATCAAGATCGACGATCGCCACGGCCAGCGGGGTACGCCGGACGACGGCCTCGCCGATCAGGGCGGGCAGCCGCTCGCGTACAGCAGCGCCTGCTCCTCGCGCACCCGTGCCCGGATCGCGTGCAGCCCGCGCTCGTCGCACATCCGCAACGCCGCGTCCAGCGCCTCCTGGGTGGCCTCGTGGCGGCCCGCCGCCCGCCGCGCCTCGGCCAGCGTGAGCAGGCACTCGGCGAACGCGTCGCCCTCGTTGCCGAGCACCGCGGTCTGGCCCGCCTCGAGCACCGCGCGCAGCGTCGCCTCGACCGCGTCGTGCCAGCCGGACATCATCTCGACCCGGGCGATGGTGTCCAGCTCGTTGGCGCTGAACGGGGCGCCGCTCCGGGCCTGCACGTCGCGCATGTGCTCGATGTAGCCGCGCGCGGCCGGCTCGTCCCCGGTCTCGGTCGCGGTGTAGGCCAGGTTGTTGAGGATGTAGAGGGTCAGCTCGTGGTCGCCGACCGCGGTCGCCACCTGGAGCGCCTCCCGAAACCGGCGCTCGGCCTCGGCGCTGCTGCCGGTCTCGTCGAGCGCCGTGGCCAGCGACAGCAGATGCCGGGCCCGGATCACCGGCGCCACGTCGTCGGTGAGGTGCGCGACGCACTGCACGGCATGGGTCAGCGCGGTCGCCGAGTCGCCCACCTGGCGATAGAAGATGGCGATCTCGCGGTGGGTGCGGGCGATCAGGTACGGGGTGCCGTTGCGCTCGGCCCAGGCGAGCACCTGATGCGCGGCGCGGCCACCCTCCCCGGACCGCCCCTCGCGCAGCAGCGCCCCGGCGACCAGCAGCCGCGCCCGGTTGGCCAGCTCGTCGTCGCCGATCGCCACGGCCCGGCGCTCGGCCGCGGCGGCCGGCTCGGGCAGCGTGCGGAACTGCGACATCGGGCGGCTCTCCAGCTCCGCCACGAGGGCGGCGAGATCCGCGCGCCCGCCCGGATGAACGGCGGCGCTCGACGTCGGTGCCGCCTCCGTTGTCACCGAACCTGCTTTCCGTGATGGCTCCCTGTCCGCCCACGATGCCGGGCCACGGGTTCCACCACGGTGTGTTCGGGGTGCAGAACGGTTGCGGGACGCTTTGCTGTTCCCATGCCGGGTCGTGCTCGCCTCCAGCAATCAGCCGCCGGCCGCTACGAACGCTCGGACGCGTCTGGGTTGGTGCTTCAGCGGTCGGTGCTTCCAGAGGGCGGTGCTTCAGCGGTCGGTGCAGATCGGGTCGGTGGCGGCCACCCGGTCGGAGGAGTAGACGACGGCCACCGAGAAGCAGTAGTCGAGGCGGTCGTTCAGGCCGTACGCGATGTAGTCGGAACTGCCCGGCGGCATCTGCTGGAAGACCTTGCGCTCCTGGCCGGCCCGGCCGCCGGAGATCAGCACGGGACCGTCGGCGCCCTTCGGGTAGACCCAGGAGATCACCACGGCGTCGCGGTTGTCGCGCAGCTTCAGCCCGGTGGGCGCGCCGTCGCTGCCGCCGGCGCCGGTCGGGCCGGACGGGCTGGGCGTGGGCCGGCCGGACGCGGTGACGGCGGGTGCGCTGGTCGCGGTGGCCGGTGCGGCCGCGGGCGGCGTCTCGTCGCCGCGGGGGAGCGTCGCCGCGACCACGGCCGCGGCCACCCCCACCCCGGCCACCAGCACGGCGGCCAGGATGAAGGGCTGCCGGGAACCGCCCGACTCCGGCTTCTCCCGGCGTACGGGGAGCAGGTCGCCGGCGGGGGCGCTGCCGGTCGGGACGCGGCGTCCCTCCGGCGTGTACTCGGGGATGCGAGCGCCCGGCATCGGCAGCGGCGTGTCCGCGCGCGCGTGCCGGCCGCTCAGGTCGCCGGGCGCCTGATGCACGTCGCTGAGGTAGAGCGGTTGCTGGTAGAGCTTGCCCTTGGGGTCGGTGGGCCGGTTGTCCGGCTCGGGCTCCGCGGGCGCCGGCTCCGGCGGGGCGTCCGGGCGGTACGTGGTCTGGTCGGCGGCCGGATCCGGGCCGTCCGACCCGGTGACCCGGCCGCACACGTGCTTGCCGGTGGCGGGGGCGCCGGCCAGCCGGTCGACCTGCTGCACCAGCGGGTGGCCGGCCGGCAGGTAGCGCGCGCACAGCTCCTGCGCCATCGCCACGTGCTCGGCCGCCTCGGTGCGCCGGCCACACTCGCGTTCCATCACGGCCAGCCGGGCCAGCATCTTGATGCCGGCCGGGGCCGAGTCGCCGTACGCGTCCCGGTGTCGCGTCCAGGCGCTCTTGATCCGGTTGCGGGCCACCGTGCACTGTCCCGAGTGGTGCTCGGCGGTGGCCAGATCGGCCTCGGCCGCCAGCACCCGGGCCGAGTCGGGCGGGTCCACCGCCTCCAGCGCGGCCAGCAGGTCGCGGTAGACCTGGGCGGCCCGGCCGTGGTGACCGATCCGGGAGAGCACCGCGGCGTGGGTGGCGGCGGCCGCGACGGCCCGCTCGTCCCGGGCGCCGTGCAGGCGTTCCTCGGCGGCGTGGGCGAAACCGGCCCACAGCTTCGCGGCGTGCGGGTCGCCGAGCGCGATCAGCACCCGGGCCTGAAGGGCGGCGGCGGTGGCCAGGTCGGGGGAGGCGCGGCGCGGGTCGGTGTCGGACTGGTCGAGCGCGCCGCCCAGCACATCGCGGGCCGCTTCCAGCTCGCCCGCGGAGGTCAGGCTCTGAGCGCGGGCGGTCACTTCGGCGAGCGGCGGGGCCACGTGCCCATAGTGCTGGCATGGACACAGTAAGTACAAGTCTCGCTGGTCGATGTCGTCGGCGCCTTAAGGTTGCCTCTTGGTGCACACTCCTCGCCACCCGGCCGCCGGATGCCGCGGGCGGGGATACTGGAGCCCGGTCTGGCAGCGCGCAACCCAGGGGGTCGGCCGTGGCATGGTACAGCTCGCTGATCGAGTCCGAGCAGGTCAGCGCCGCTCCGGAGCAAGCCGGTGGGCAGCCGTCGCCGCCGGCGATCAGTGGCCGCGCCCAGGCGCTGTTCGCCCTCCAGGGCTCCGCCGGCAACCGGGCGGTCGCCCGCCTCATGGAGCCCGCGGGGCACCCGGAGAGCGAGGAAGCGACGGTGGCCGAGCCGGAGCCGCCGGGCGAGTTCAACGAACTGTCCCCCGAGGAGTCGGAGCCGATGTCGGCGCCGGCCGCCGAACCGGCGGGCACGGACACGGCCGCGCCACCCGTGTCGGCGCCGTCGGCCGCTCCGGCCGCGCCGTTCCACATCGGCGGGCCCACCGGTCTGTGGTGGCTCGACGGTTTCTCCCCGGCGGGCTACAAGACCAGCGCCACCCTGAGCACCAACACGCCGGCCGCCGGGACGTTCGCCTGGACCGTCGTCGGGCCGCTCGGCCTGAGCGACCCGGCCGTGGCCACCCCGACGGTCACGACCACCGGCGCCAGCACGGCGCGGCGCGACGCGAAGATCTCGGTGACGCGGACGGCCGGCGGCAAGACCCAGAAGGCGTCCTACAAGCTCACCGTCCTGGCCCCGGACGCCCTGGGGCACCTGCGGAACGTCGACGCCGCCGACGGCGCCTTCGGCTACGTCAGCCACGTCCACTACAAGATCCTCGACCAGTTCGGGACCACCCTGCCGAGCGCCGTTCCGATCAACGAGCACTTCACGGCCGCCCCGACGGCCGACGCGGCCGGCATGGACTGGCGCCGCGGCAACGAGGGCGCCGTGCTGGCCGGCCCGGCCGACTGGATGGACGTCATCCAGGGCGAGTCGTCCACCCACACCCCCACACCGGTCGGCCCGGCCCACGCCAACGCCGGCGACGCCGTCTACCACTGGCCCGGCGAGTGGCGGGTCGGCTCGCTCAGCATCGGCCTGGGCCGGCGGGTCAAGTCGGTGACCTGGCAGAAATACCGCGGCCGGGCCAGGCACACGTGATGAGCGACCCGCCGTACGCCTGGGGGCCGCCGGCCTCGTCCTGGCAACTGGGCCTGCGTGCCACCCGCCCCGGGCACCACGTCGAGCTCTACGCGGCCGTCCGGCGCACCGGAGAGGCGATCCTGCCCGCCGGCACCCTCACCTTGCAGACCCGGACCAGCGACGGCGCCATCACCGAGGACGGCAGCGGCCCGCGACCCACCACCGCGCTGCCGCTCGCCGAGACGGTGACCGAGATCGCCGGCTGGCGCCTGCCGCCCGACGACGGCGCGACCTACCGCGCGACGTTCATCGTCCCGGACGGCGGTCACGCCCTGGAGTCCGGCTGGGTGAGCGTCGCCGAGAGCCCCGGCACATCGTGACGAGGCGGCCCGGTTCGCGACGCGGCGGGCACGCTGCCTGAACCCGGCATCTCGTTTCCGGGAGACGCTGAGGAGCCGCGGTCCGCACGATCCGGCGGAACCTGCCGCCGAGCCCCAACTCGAGACCGGTGAGCCGATCGCGGCCGCGGGGATCAGCCTCACGACATTGAGCCGGATGGCCGAGAACCGGCCTGGCCACGGTAGAAAGGGGCATGACTGTCGGCGAGCTTAAGCGCGAGGTGCTGGTCCGGCACCTGGAGACCTGGGCGCCGGCGGCGCTGCACAAGCGGCGGGCGACCTATCTGCACGGTGGGGCGGACGCTGACGGCGGGGCGCTGGCCGAGGCGGCGCTGCGGGTCTTCGCGGAGCAGTCCGACCTGGTCCGCGGGCGTGAGCTGACGATGGTGGCGGTCGGTGCGGACACCGCGGAGGTCGAGCGGCGGCTCGCGGCGGTGGGCGTGGACAGCCCGGGCCTAACCGTGCACGTCGTCGCGGGTGGGACGGATGCGCGGCTGACAGCCGCGCTGAAGGCGGTGGGTGCTGCGCGCGTACCTCTGCTTGGATTTTTTGAAGCTCTTGATCCGCTTTCGCCGGAATCGGTCGCGGCGCTCGCGTCGGGCAAGCCGGCGGAGGCGATCTTCGCGCTGGCGCCGGGGGCGGTGACCGACGTGGACGCCTATCGGTCGGCGCTCGGGGAAGGCGGGTTTCCGCTGGTCGCGGCGGTGGAGCTGGCGACCGGGGACGAGCCGGGGGAGTTGTTGGTCTTCGCGACCACGCAGGGTAAGAGCCTGGAGGCCTTCAAGGAGACGCTGTGGGCGGTGGACGAGTTCGCCGGGGTGCGCTATCGCGACCCCGGCGACCCGGAACGGCATCTGATCGACATCTCGCTCACGCCGCACCCCGGGCCGCTACGCCGTGAGGTGCTCGCCCACCTGGCTTCCGTGGGTGCCGCCACGGTCACCGAGTTGCGGACGTTCGCGCTGACCGAGACCGTCTATCGCGCCGCCGACGCCGCCCAGGTGGTGCAGAAGCTGGTGGCGGCGGGCGCGGTCACCCGCGACCCGCCGGCCGGGCGGCTCGGCGGCGACGTGGTGATCCGGCCGTCAGCGTGACTTGTCCTGCTTCCAGGACAGCGGGCCGGGCAGATCGACGCGGTGGGCCTTGGCGCGTGAGTTCCACGACCAGCGGCCGATCTTGATGCTCCAGGACGAGAAGCCGTTCTGGGTGAAGTTCAGGATCAACGGGCCGAACTTCTTGCGTTGACGGAACAGGACAGCCATCGGAATGTCCTCCTTGGACTTCGCCTCGATGGATGTCTCTTTCCCGATGCTCCTGATCTACAAACTCACCGCGGCTGCCACGCGTCCGGGCGGGTGGTCAGCTTGCGCACGTGGGCCGGCATCCGGCCGCTCAGCAGCTCGGCCAGGCTGACCTCGTCGACCACCTCGCGGACCGCCGCGCGGACCGCCACCCAGAGGTTCGGCAGGTTCTCGGCGGCGCCGGAGTACTGCGTCTCCTCGGGGCGCATGCCGCGGACCCCGGCCAGCGGACCGTCGACCGCGCGCAGGATCTGGCCGATCGTGACGTCGCGCGGCGGCTGCGACAGCGTGTAACCGCCCTCGGCGCCACGCTGCGCACGGACCACCCCGGCTCGGCGGAGATCGGCCAGCACCGCTTCGAGGAACTTCCGCGGCATCTCCTGGTCCTGGGCGATGGCCTGGGCGGACATGAGGGACGGATGAGCTTTCGCCAGGCTCAGAGCGGCCCGGACGGCGTAGTCGCCACGCGCGGAGATCTGCACCCACCCATCATGCCGCGCCGGTTCCACTGCTGGTAATGCCACCCCCAAAACCATGGGGATATAGGGATTACCGGTGGTTACCCGCCGGCGACACGCTGCTGTGGGACCTGATGGTTCGAGCCGTCCCGGACCGCCAGCCGGAAGTTGCCCGGGCTCTGCCCGACCTCCCGGTGGAAGAACCGGCCGAAGTTCGTCGGCTCGGGGAAGCCCAGCGACCGGCCGACCTCGGCGACCGAGTCCTCGGTGCACGCCAGCAGCCGGCGTGCCTCCAGCGCGACGCGGTCGTCGACGACCTGCTTGGCGGTGCGGCCGGTGATCGCCAGACTCGCCCGGGTGAGGGTACGCACGGAGCACCCGAGATCCTCCGCGTAGTCCTCGACCCGGCGGCTGCTCGCATGACCCTCCTCGAGCGCCCGGCGGAACCGGGCGAACGTGCGGGCCTCCGCGCTCGGCGGTGACTCACCGTCCGGCCTGGTCAGCAAGGCCATCCGGAGCAGCAGCGCGGCCAGCTCGTGGCGGACCAGCGAGGCCGCCACCGGGCCCGGTGGCAGTCGCTCGAGATCGTCCGCCAACCGGGTGAATCCGGCGCCGATCACGTCCGCCTCGTCGCCCGCCAGGTCGCGGCTGGCGGTCGGGCCGGCATCTTCGACGGTGAGGCCGGGCAGCTGCTCGCCGCTGAGCAGGTCGCGTTCCCAGGAGACCAGGCTCGCGTCCAGGCCGGGCTGGCCACCGAAGCGCAGGGCCTGGCCGGGCCGGATCCAGACGACCGTGCCCGGATGGCAGCGGCGGGTGTCGAAGTCGATCTCGATGGTGCCCTGACCGACGGTGGTCAGGACCAGAAGGTGATAGCTGAGACGCCGCGGGGTGGGCTGCCGGACCGCCAGGTCGGTCTCCGGCAGAGCGCAGGCGCCGACGCCCGCCCAAGCCGGGGCGGGTGGCGTTCCGGCGGGTCGCCGGGTGCGGTGGCCGATCGAGAACATCGAGGCGACCGTATCCGCTGGTGACAAGGGATGCACGTGCTACTTGAAGAGAGATCGTTTTGCTGAGCGGAAACGGTCGATAACCGTACGTCTGGGCGTTTTCTGTTTTTGACAGTAATGACCGTTATAAGCAAAAGGCCCGCATGGAGCGGCAGTCTCCACACGGGCCTCATGCAATTGCGATTTATCTCCCGGCGAGCAGCCGGTTCACCGCCGCGTCCACGTCGAGATGGTCGGATTCGCGCCCCCGGGGCACCACCACATAGGTGCGACGGAGGAACCGGACCAGAACGCTGCGTGGTACTTCGAACAACGCGTTACCGTCCGGGGATGACAGCGCCAGAGCGACGAAATCACCCCTCGGTGTGGCCCACGGCCACACCCGGACGTCACCGATCCCGGCCGGCTCATCGAGCCCCGTGACCAGCAGTTCCCGTGCGAAGGACCAGCTCACGGCTTCCCCACCGGCTGATTCCGCGTGGAACAAAACATGGACCGCATAAGGATCAGCGGGGTCGTAACGGAGACTGGCGCGCACGGGCAGAGCCGTGGCGTCAGGCGCTACGAGCCGCAGCGAGGTCTCTACCTCGACGGTCGTCGGACGAATGGTACTCATGGACGAACTCCCCCCGGCACCGCTGCGAGGTCGGTAACCCCGCGTTTCCCATACTCAGGTGATCCCTGTCGTTACGCTCCGCCATACGCTGATCTCACCCAGTAGTGGGAAGACGGTGCCGAATCCGTCCCGAAACGGGTCGAAGAACGCTATCTTGTCGGCCCTGCCCAAGTACTCGGTTCCGCCCGGTGTCGGGTGGTCCAGTCGTTGACTTACTCCGGTAACGTCCATTCCTCCCGGGTAGTGACGGGGCTCCGGAACACTGGGGGATGAAATGGTCGCGAAACCCGACAAGCAGGGCCACTCCGTGGGAGTCCTGGACAGAATCCGTTCCACTCCCGCCGGCCGCCACGCCCTCAAGGTCGGCGTCGGCATCTTCGGCGGCCTCGTCGTCGCCATCGGGATCGTCCTCATCCCGTTCCCCGGCCCCGGCTGGGCGATCGTCATCCTGGGCCTGGCCATCTGGGCCGTCGAGTTCGCCTGGGCCAGGAACCTGCTCGTCTTCACCCGGCGCCACGTGCAGTCCTGGACCCACTGGATCGGCCGCCAGTCCTGGCCGGTCCGGTGCCTGGTCGGCATCGCCTGCATGATCTTCGTGAGCGCGATCGTGTATGTGTCGGTCCGCCTCAGCTTCGGCATCGACCTGATCCAGGTGGCCCGCGACTGGCTCGCCTGACCCCTGATTAGGAGGCGGTGTCAGGGTTCCGGTATTGTTCGGTGCGTTCCCGGGCGATTAGCTCAGCGGGAGAGCGCTCCGTTCACACCGGAGAGGTCACTGGTTCGATCCCAGTATCGCCCACCAGCGTCTGTGCAGGTCAACAGCTCGTTACCGCAGTTCAGGTAACGGGCTGTTTGCTTGTAGCTCCTTACGTTGGGAGCACAGGGGGAGCGCAAGATCATCTTGAGCGGTCCGGGTCAGCGGTCTGGTCATCGACGGTGCGCAGGCGGGCGATGCATCTCTTCGCCACCGATCCCACCATTCCTAACGTGAGCCGGATGCGGCGCCGGGCTGGATGGGCGGCGTGCGCTGTTGCTCAGGTTCCGCAGAAGGTCCGGTAGGCGCCGAAGTCGGGCGGCAGCGGCGTACCGCTCGAGGTATGACGGGCGAGCACGAGTTGGCGTTCTGTGTCCCGGGCAGGCTGCGCCGGCGGCGTGATCAGATCGTGCATCACCGACGACGCTGGCTGTCGGCCTGGTGTTGGTGCAACCGACGACGTCGTCGATCTTCTGGCTGGATTTCACCGCCACTGCGGGTTGACCTTAAGACGCTCATTGACGTCCAGGGAGCCCGGACCGCAGCGGTGGACCGGGCTCCCGGCGGGGATGGCCTTCCTGCGGGTGTGTCAGGCCGCGTGGAGGTGTCGTTTGGGCGTGGGGCGGGTGGCGTGGCTGTTTTTCTAGCGGGTTTGGAGGCTGGTGGTGACCGCTGAAGGTGGGCGTCCGCGCCCGACCGGGACCTCACGCGGGCCCTCCTATGCCAGAACTCGCCGGGCGGACGAGGTTCGGCTACGTGCTCGTTGGCCCCGCCGCTCCGCCCGTTGACGGCCACGCTCCGTCGATAGCATCCACGTGAAGGGCGAGACTCGGCGCGTTATTCTGCCGATGAGAGGGTGTCCACTAGCACGCCGGTCGACCGTGGAGTCAACCCCGTTGATCCCGAGGGATGTGGAGTTTTTCCAGAGCTCGCCGAACCTGATCACTGTCTCGAAACAAAACAGTCTTCATTCCGATCCGCTCCGCCGGCGCGAGCGCCCATTCCTTGTCATCCACGAACAAGACCTGCTGAGGCTCCGCCCCAATTTTTTCCAAGAGCATCTTGTAAATATCGAGGTGCGGCTTACGAACGCCTACCTCATGCGAGAACACGCCGCCTTTGAACAGCCGGAGGAAGTGGTACCGCCGCTCGATCGCCTCAACGCGTTCCGCCACGTTGTCAGACAGATAGTACAGGTCATAGTCCTGCGAGAGGTCTTGGATGAGGTCCCAGGTTCCTTCGTTCAGGCGGTAGCCGTCTATCCACCGCGCCGCGAGCTCGGGCCCTGACGCCGATAGCCCCAGCGCCCGCCGGAAGGCAGCCCAGAATTCGTCCCGGCTCATCCCGCCTTCGCGGTACCTGCTTCCGAGACTCCCGTTGAGAAGCTCACCGGCGCGTGCCGGGTCGACACCGGATGTTCGGTTGAGGTGCTCGATAAATTCTCTGGTGCCGTCACTGAAAAGCACACCGCCAAGATCGAAGGCCAACACGCTAATCACCGGCACATTCTACTGTAAAGGCGCCTCAGATCGATCGAAGTCCATGCACTGAACTGCCGTTGCGACACGAGGTCGCACTTTGCGAGTGGACTCGCAGTTAGGAGGGTCGACATGGTGTCGGCTGTGTAGTTCCGGGCGCGTGCTCGAT